>MEWX01000030.1:21728-22591 GCA_001775485.1 Candidatus Adlerbacteria bacterium RIFCSPLOWO2_01_FULL_51_16 | reverse complement strand
AGGAAGAAGTTAATAGCCTCTTTCTTTTGCCCATCCAGGTACATTTGCGCCGGCTCTGCAAGAAAGAGGTAGCCCATCACCGAGGCCGAGAGCACAAAGAGCGAGAGCATCGCTATCGGGATAAGGATGGTTTCGGGTGACTCGCTTGCATACTCGCCACCAAAGTAAATAATCGAAACCACCACATGTATATACAAAACGGCCAACAGCGCGTTAAGTAATGGACTTTTGCTCATAGATATATTTTATAACCTCCCTAGAAACTCAGGAGTTTCTCCAACGCGATCGGGAGTTCTGTGGTACCCTCGCTCCCGCTGAAGTGAAGTTTGTTGTGCTCAATAACAATTTCCGAACCAAGCTTGTTTTTAAAATCGTCTTGGTTATCAAGCGGCACCCACGGGTCATTGTCGGAAAATATGGCGACGCTTTTCGGCAGGTGAGATTTTACTTTGCTCAAATCGATCGGGGCCTTGAGCCAGTGATCTTCGGTCTCTTTGTCGTCAATATCGGTAAGGTGTTTAAAAAAACCTGCAACAAAAACGGCACCGCCTACCTTCTGTCCTTCCGGCAAGGTTTCAAGATAGCGGGCAATAGTTTGGCACCCCATACTGTGTCCGACGAGGTAGGTCTGATCATCTGGCGTGCCTACCGCCTTAGCTAGTGCAGGAACCCAATTCCCTATTCGTGGATTCCCCGTGTCTGGCAGTTGGGGCACGGTAACCTCAAAACCTTTTTTCTCCAGCTCTTGCTTTAGCCACGGGAACCAACCTTCCTCCGGTGTCCCATCCCATCCATGTGCTATAAACACCCGCTTTTTCATTACTCTTTTTTGTCAGTTTTGAGGAGGGTGTCGATGCGGTTGA
>MEWX01000030.1:21613-21702 GCA_001775485.1 Candidatus Adlerbacteria bacterium RIFCSPLOWO2_01_FULL_51_16 | reverse complement strand
TTGACATTGGGGAGGTTGAGGAGCCGCGCCGTGATGCGCTCGAGGCCTGTTGCCGAGCCCCCATGCGGCGGCATGCCCACTTTAAATGT
>MEWX01000030.1:21292-21470 GCA_001775485.1 Candidatus Adlerbacteria bacterium RIFCSPLOWO2_01_FULL_51_16 | reverse complement strand
TATCCTCCTCATCCTCGTAGGTGTAGAAAGGGCGCTTGGAGAGCGGATAGTGGGTGATAAACACGAAGTCGGAGTTCTTCTCACTCTTTGCCCACTCGCATATCGCCCGCTCATGCTCGGGCTCCAAATCGGGTTCGGTCTCCGACACCCCGAGTATCTTCTGCGCTTCGCGCAGTTT
>MEWX01000030.1:7153-21195 GCA_001775485.1 Candidatus Adlerbacteria bacterium RIFCSPLOWO2_01_FULL_51_16 | reverse complement strand
ATACTCATCACGCTGTGGTGGTCTTTGATGAACCCCATCTCAAAGTCCAGCGAGGTGTACTCCGGCAAATGCCTCGTCGTAGAGTGCTTCTCTGCGCGGAATATTTTTGGCGTCGCAAATGCGCGCTCGTAGACCCCGACCATAATTTGTTTGTAGAGCTGAGGCGAAGTCGCGAGATAGGCCTTCTGGTCGTAGTAGTAGTCCACCTTAAACGCAGCCGCTCCCCCCTCGGCATCCCCGCCAACTAGGGCGGGCGCCTGAAACTCGGTGAAGCCCCGCTCACGCAGCGCCTCGCGGAAGGCCTCTATCACTGTCGCCTGTACTTTAAAAATCTGCTTCGCTTTCTCGCTTCGCAGAGTGTAGGGCTGATGGTCGAGGTGCGTGTCGAGGTTCACCTCCGCGCCAAGCTCAAAAGGGATCTCCGCGTGCGAAAGTATGGTTATCGCCGTAACTTCAAGCTCGATGTCGCCGTTTTGTACTTCAGCGTTTATATTTTTGTCCGGCCGCTGATTTACCACTCCCTCAACCGCAACCACATACTCCGAGCGCACTTCTTTTGCCATTTCTATGGCTCCGCTCTTGGGGAGCACGACCCCCTGCACCCCGCCGGAGCGGTCGCGGAAGTCAAAGAACACCATTTTCCCCTGGTCGCGCCGCACCGAGACGGAGCCGGCAATAGAAACATCCGAGCCCACGTGCTTCTTCAATTCTCCAATTAATATCCGTTCCATAATTTGTTTTTACAACACCCCAACAAACTTGAGAATGTTGGGGTGTTGTTTGTGTGTCATAGGGTTACTCCGATTTTCTCCCGCACCTCCTTCATTTTTTTGGATGCACGGTCGCGTGCTACTTCAGCGCCGTCTTTCAAAATAGTGCGCACGGCAACCGGGTCAAGTGCCGCCTTGCGGTCCCGCATGGGTGCCACCGCCTTGATGATATTCTCCGCAAGCAATTCTTTTGATTCTTTATAGGTAATCTTTCCTTCTTGGTAGAGCTTATCGAGCTCCGGAAGATTTGGGGTAAAGTGCCGGTGCAATGCAAACGTCGTGTCTTTGCTCGGGTTAAGTGGCTGACCTGCTGGTGTCGAGTCGGTTGTGATAGACATGACCGCTGTGCGGATCTCCGCATCGCTTCCAAACAGCGGAATGGTGTTGTTGTAGCTTTTGCTCATCTTTTTTCCATCAATGCCGGGTATGACCCCAACTCCCCCCAGTATGCGCTCCGCAGGCTCTTTAAATGTTTCTCCGTAGGCGGTATTGAACTTTGCCGCGGCCTCGCGCGCGTACTCAACGTGCTGACGCTGATCCTCCCCCACAGGCACCACGTCGGTGTCGTAGAGCAAAATGTCCGCCGCCATGAGCATGGGGTAGTTGAAGAGCCCGGCGTTTGCTTCGAGCCCTTTTGCCACCTTGTCTTTGTAGGCATGCGCTTGCATCAAAAACGGCACGGTAACTAGGGTCTCAAAAATCCACGCCAATTCAGTGTGTTCCGGAATATCGGATTGTTTAAAAATGATTGCCTGCCCCGGGTTGACCCCGGCCGCTACATAGCTTGCAACGAGGTCCAGCGTGTTCTCCTGGAGCGTTTTAGGGCTTTTAAGCGAGGTTAGGGCGTGGTAGTCGGCAATCATCAAAAAGCTCTCATACTCCCCATATGCTTCTACAAAGGGCTTCAAGGAGCCCAAGTAGTTGCCGACATGCAGAGGCCCCGATGGTTGTAGCCCCGTCAGAAGCCGCTTCTTAGTCGCCATATCGAACTATAGTAGCAGAAAATAAATTGCAGGAGTATAGTACCGCGAGACAGGAGGCGGAGGCAGGGTCATGGATGAGGACACAATTTGTAAGAATTGCGGGCGGCCATGGCGAGACCATAAAGACAGCGATGATGCGGATAGGCCGGACAAAATCAAGAAAGGCTACGACTTCAGCCTTGAAAAATGCCCCGGATTCGACTCCGATGAGCCGGAGGACAGCGTGTTGATACCTTTGGACCAAATCATCCGTGGGTGACCAAAAAGCAGGAGCGCGGGATGATTCCCGCGCTTTTCTATTATCTAAACCCCCTCTTCGCGGAATTAAAAAACGACCTGCCGATTTCTCAGCAGGTCATGTCGAACGCGGGCGAAGCTTTCTGATTTTCACCGGGAAGTGGACACCGCTCCAAAAGTTCATGGAGAGGTGGCAGCCCCGCAGGAGCTGCGTACCTATGAGGGCGAGCGGCTCTTGTTCATCGCGAGATATCCTCCGGACACTTCCTGGCTTAGGTGGCGCGGTCACTATGGCTTGTCCCGAGCGTATTTCTCCAAACCAGTAAATACTGACCTCAAGAGGGCCGGCATCGAGCTCGTTGCCTCCGGCAGCTGTTACCTGCGTGTCGTAGAAGAGCGGAAGACCAATGCCGAGCCCAATGGCATGGATGTGCGAAAAGAGCAGCCATCCATTGAAACCGGTATCGACTTGGGCGGAAACATATTCGCCACTCGTCAGTTGGAGACCGACGATCGGTCGGCCTCTTGCGTCGAAGAAGCCGCGAAGAACATTGGTCACAGCCATGGCCACGACGCTCCTCCAATTATGAGAGATGGTTTCCCTCCCACATCAAAGCCCCATCCCAAGTGATCCGGTGGAAATTTCTTTCGCGCATTTACAAAGGCTTCGGCCGAATCTTCGCCGACGACGTACTCGCCCGTATAAATATCGACATACACATAGCGGCCTTCAAGCCCTTCGGCTACGAGCTTGGGCTCAAGGATTTCTCGGATTTTCTCGCCTTCTTTTCTAGCGAGTGTTGCTCGGCGGTGGAACTCGACGGTATATGCCTCGCGCTCCGCCTCAGTCGGTTTCGTACGCATTTTGCTTCTCCCAATTCAAAGAACGCTGTGCCCGTTGTAGCATATCCACTATTAAAAATCAATTAAATTCCTTCTTCGCGGAGTTTTTCTATCAACGTTTTGGCTGAGCGGGAGAGTTTTTGCGGGAGAGTAATTTTCACGCGTACAAAGAGGTCGCCGCGTTTGCCGCGCCCCACCGGCACTCCTTTGCCCGCAAGGCGAAGTGTTTCTCCATGAGACACTCCTGCAGGAATTGAAACTGTTTCTTCTCCATCAAGCGATGTGATTTTGTAGTCGCCACCGAGAAGCGCGTCACTCAATTTAATTGAAAGCTCGGTCGCCAAATTCGCCCCTTCTTTTTTAAACCGCGGATCGGGCGTCACGTGCACCTTAACGTACAGGTCGCCCGAGGGAGCCCCTGCAACCGCCTCCCCTGCTCCTTGGAGTCGTATCATCTCGCCGCCCTCAATACCCGAAGGAACGCCGATTTCAATCTCCTCCTGTTTTTTGTATACACCCTCGCCGCGGCAGGTGGGACAGCGCTCTTTAGGCACCTTGCCTTTACCGTGACACACACGGCAGGTGCTCTGCATCGTTATCGAACCAAAGAAGGAGTTGGTTGTCTCATGTACTGAACCCTTGCCGTTGCAGTGTTTGCAGGTCTCGAGGCTTGTGCCTGGCGCCGCTCCTGAACCTTTGCACACATCGCAAGCCGCAGTTTTGGCGAGGAGCACTTTGCGCTTGGTACCAAAAATTGACTCTTTAAATGAAATTTCCAAGTCAATAGAGATGTCGCGCCCGCGGCGCTGCCTCCCAGTGCCGCCTGCAAAGAAGTCCGAAAATACATCCGCGAAGTCAAATCCAAACCCGCCTTGAAACGCGTCCTGAAATTGCGAGAAGTCAAAATCAGCTCCCGGGCCCGCTCCCCCACCCGCGCCAAAGACCCGCCCGTAAGAGTCGTACTCCGCGCGCTTTTTGTCATCTGAAAGTATGCTGTATGCTTCGCTTACCTCTTTAAATTTTTCTGTATCGGTGCCGCCTTTGTCGGGGTGGTATTTGTGCGCGAGCTTGTGAAATGCTTTTTTTATCTCCTCTTTAGAGGCTTTTTTGTCTATCCCGAGCACTTCGTAATAATCTTTTTTGCCCGCCATATTTATTTCACTATATCACTACTTGCCTTCATTGTCGTTTGGCGCGCTTTGCGTGCCCGACGGGGGCGGTTCTTGGGAAGGAGGTTGGGTGCCACTGGCTTTTTGTATGGCCTCGTACACCTTTGAAAGTTCTTTTGAAAGCTCCTCGAGCGCCGTGGTGATAGCCGCCGTGTCTTCACTCCCCTTCTTTGCTTCAACAGCAGCTATTTTTTCATTTATTGTTGTCTCAAGTTCGGCAGGCACTTTGCCTTTGTTGTCGGTAAGCGCTTTGCGCGCGCCATAGACCGCCTGCTCGGCCAAATTGCGCGCTTCAGCTAAATCTTTCTTCTTCTTATCCGTTTCGGCATTCGCTTCCGCATCTTTACGCATCTTTTCAATATCAGCCTCCGTCAACCCCGAGCGCGCTTCAATGCGGATCGACTGCTCTTTGTTGGTCGCCTTGTCCTTGGCTAAAACCTTGAGTATGCCGTTGGCGTCCACATCAAACGTAACCTCAATCTGCGGCAGGCCACGGGGCGCCGGTGGTATACCGTCTAGCACAAACCTCCCCAACGACTTGTTGTCGGAAGCCATTGCACGCTCGCCTTGAGTAATGTGAATTTCAACACTGGTCTGGTTGTCGGCAGCGGTAGAGAAAATCTGCGAGCGCGAAGTAGGTATTGTCGTATTGCGGTCAATCAGTTTGGTCGCTACACCCCCCATCGTTTCAATACCCAAGGAGAGCGGAATGACATCAAGCAAAAGCACGTCACGCACTTCCCCGCCAAGAATTCCGCCTTGAATTGCCGCACCTATCGCCACGACCTCGTCGGGGTTAACGCTCATGTTCGGCTTTTTGTTGAAGAATTTCGAAACCGCCTCTTGGATTGCAGGCATGCGGGTTTGCCCCCCGACGAGTATTATTTCTTTGATTTCAGGAATCTTAAACGGCGATGCTTCCATCGCGCGCTTGGTGATTGCCATCGCACGGTCGATAAACTCGGCAGAAAGTTCCTCGAGTTTTGCACGGGTCATTTTGATAAGAAGGTGCCGCGGCCCTGAAGCATCTGACGTGATGAACGGGATGTTAACCTCCGTTTCCGCTGCGGTTGAGAGCTCTATTTTTGCCTTCTCCGCGCCTTCATCCAACCGTTGGCGCGCCAAAGGATCGTTGCGGACATCTATGCCCGATTCTTTTTGAAATTCTGCCGCAAGCCAATCGATGATTTTCTGGTCAATGTCTTTGCCGCCGAGGTGCGCGTCACCATCGGTTGCTTTGACCTCTATAACATCGGCACCGACCTCCAAAACCGAAATGTCAAAGGTCCCGCCGCCGAAGTCAAAAACAACAATTTTTTCGTCCTTCTTTTTATCAAAGCCGTAGGCGAGTGCGGCGGCTGTGGGCTCATTGATGATGCGTTTAACATCGAGTCCCGCGATTTTACCCGCGTCTTTGGTTGCCGCGCGCTGGGAGTCGTTGAAGTACGCGGGCACGGTGATGACCGCTTCGGTAATTGTTTCGCCCAAGCGCTTTTCGGCATCTTGCTTTAGCTTTTGGAGAATCATGGCAGAAACCTCCTCCGGCCGGTACCATTTGTCTCCCATCAAAATTTCAATACCGCCGTTTGCACTCTTTCGCGTTTCAAACGGAACGGACTTGCGGTCTTTCTCTACTCCCGGCTCATCGAAGTTGTGGCCGATAAAGCGCTTGATTTGGTAAACTGTGTTTTTGGGGTTGGTAACCGCTTGCCGGCGCGCAATGAGCCCTACAAGGCGCTCCCCTGTTTTGGAGACCGCGACAACCGAGGGGGTCGTGCGTGCACCCTCCGCATTTTCCAAAATCTGGGGCTCCCCGCCACGCATGATGGCGATTGCGGAGTTTGTGGTGCCGAGATCGATTCCAAGTATTTTTGCCATAATTTAGAGTGTTATGTGCGCTGGTCTGATAACTTTGTCGCCAATACTATATCCGCTCCGCTCGACAGAGACAACTACATCGCCTTCTCCCGTTTGAGCAAGCGCTTCGTGCCGGTGCGGACTGAATTCCTCTCCCGACTTCCCAAAGCGCTCAACCCCTATTTTTTTGAGCGAATTGAGAAGCTGTTTTTGAAGGATTTCTAGTTCTTTAGTCGGGTGATTTTTAAGCGCCATTTCGAGCGAATCAAGTGTCGGAATAATTGCCTCCGCGAGCTCCGCTTTAATCCGTTCTTCTTTGTGTCCCTCGCGCGCCGCTTCTTCTTTTTTGAAGTTGGCAAAGTCGGCCCGGGAGCGCTGCCAGCCATCCAAATACTCCTGCTTCTCTTCTATCGCTTTTTTGAGTTTTTCCCGAAGTTTTTTTATGAGTGCGGGGCCCTGCTCCGCCTCTTCTTCAGGAACAAACTCTGACTCTCGTTCCTGCATACCCCGTACTACAACTCAGCGCGTTCGGCGCGAGTAGCTAAACCGATAAAATTCTGCGCGTGGCTATTATTTGTCGTTGTAGTGAGCTTGGTGAAGGTTGTAGTACGGGGCATATGTCGCACCATTGTACGCAAAAAATCTCTCTGGTCAAGAAAAAACCGGCTTTCGCCGGTTTTGTTAACGTTTACTCCACTGCGGAGATTTGCGGGCTTTTTTGAGGCCGAATTTGCGGCGCTCTTTGGCGCGCGGGTCGCGCTTGAGGAACCCCTCTTTTTTGAGGCCGCCGCGGAGCGCTGGGTCATAAATGATGAGCGCGCGTGAAATAGCGTGGCGCACAGCGGTTGCCTGCCCCGCAATACCCCCACCGGTCACATGCACAGAAACAGAAAACGCCGTCGGCAAAGATACTTTCAAAAACGGTTCGAGTGCCGTGATACGCAAGGTCTCTGTCGGAAAATAAACATTAGCGTCTTTGTTGTTTACAATAACGGCAGTGCGGGTAGACGGGGTGATGCGCGCACGGGCAATAGCCGTCTTTCTGCGGCCAACCGCCTCAATGTATCTTTCGTCTTTTGTCGTCTTTGTAGTAGCCATGATTATTCTTCAACCGTGAGCAGTTTTATCCGTTTTGCCTGCAGGCGGTTTTTGGGGAGCATCCCCAAGACCGCACGGCGCACCGCTTCTCCATACCCGCGGCGCGAGACCAACATACCATAGGTCTCCCTCTTTTGCCCGCCGGGGTAGCCCGAGTAGCGGATATATTCTTTATCTTTTGCTTTGGCCCCCGTGACGCGGATTTTAGAAGCGTTCACAACCGTAACCTCATCGGCTACAATTTGATGCTTCACAAAGGTTGCTCTGTGTTTGCCGAGGATAATTTTTGCCGCTTCGCTTGCGACGCGCCCTAGAGATTTGCCTTTTGCGTCAATCGTAATCATAGTGGTTATCGTCTAGCGAAGCGAGAGAAGAGAGCTTGTTCTATTCCGAGCGAGCGACGACGATATAAATTATTCATAATAATTTCTATACAAATTCAATTATCGCCATTGAGGCGGCATCTCCCGCGCGCGGGCCCATCTTAACAATGCGCAGGTACCCGCCCGAGCGTGTTTTGTAACCCTCGGCCTTCCCAATAAGTTTTGTCACTGCTCCTTCGTCATGGAGTTGTGAGATGAGCATCCGGCGGTTTGCAAGGGTCGGAATGCGCCCACGCGTAACCATTTTCTCCACAAGAGGGCGGATTTCCTTGGCCCGGGCTTCGGTTGTCTGTATGCGGCCTCGTAGTATGAGCGAGCGCGCAAGTGAGCGTAACAACGCCTCCCGCGGTCCCTTTTCTCTGCCTAGTTTGCGATGTTTCTTGCCGTGTTTCATAGAATATAGTGAGCGTAGTCGAATCTATTTAAGTATGATGCCGAAGTTGGCGAGCGCCCGCTTGATCTCCTGGATTGATTTGGGGCCCAAGCCCTCTATATCAAGCAGGTCCTCTTCCCTCTTGCGCGCAAGCCCGCCAACCGTGCGGATGTTTGCATTTTGGAGGGCCATTTTAGTGCGCGGGGAGACATCCAGGTCTTCAATGCGGGTCTTCATTGCCTCGGCTGTCGCGCCTGCGGCAAGCGACATGCCGTCGAGCGACGCAGGGAGCGCAGCCGCAACCGCAGCTGGAAGCTCTTCTTCTCTAAAACCAACAATCGCCTTGAGTTGGGTGATCATAACCTCAATCGCAGCTTCCAAGGCTTTTCGCGGAGAGAGCGTACCATCTGTTTCAATGGAGATGCGCAAGCGGTTGAAGTCCGTGCGGTCGCCGACGCGCATGTTTTCTACTTCATAGTTGACACGGCGGATGGGAGAAAAGATGGCGTCAACCGAAATCTCGCCGATTTCAACGCGCTCTTTCTTAAGTGCTTCGCGCGGCACGTAGCCCAAGCCTCGCTCGATGCGGAACTCTGCTTCAAGTGTCGAGTTTTTGTCGGTGAGCTCGCAAATGTATGAATTGGGGTTAAGAAGCCGTATTTGGCCGGGAACGGTGAGGTCGGCGCCTGATATTTTTTTAGCGCCCTTAACGGAGAGCGTCACTACCTGTGGTTCCTCTGTCAAAACTTCAAAACGCAATTTCTTGAGATTGAGAAGAATAGTTACCACGTCTTCCCGGACACCGCTCATCGTTGAAAATTCGTGTGAGATGCCTTCGATTTTTACCGAAGTGATAGCTGCACCCGGGAGTGAAGAAAGGATAATGCGCCGCAAACTATTTCCGAGCGTGTGGCCGTAGCCGGGATAGAGCCCGTCTATTTCATAAACGCCCTCATTTTCCCCCTCGGACACAACGCGTGGTTTGCCCGGCAATGTAATCGAATATTCCATATAATTATATGTCCGTCGCTCGCTCGGAATAGCAAATAAATCCGCTATTCGCTCGCTTCGCTCGGCCATAACTCAATCGTAGAAGCATATAACTAATAATGACTAACTAATAATTAATATAAACTAGCGGCTGTAGAACTGGATAATGACCGCCGCGTTAAACGGAAGTTCGGTCTCTTCCGCGCCCGGCACACCCGTGACCACTCCCTCAAAACCGTCCGCTGAGAGCTTGAGCCAGGCCGGTGTTTTCTGTTCGTGCGCCGCCTCTGCCCGTCCCACAAACAAAGCACTCGCCCGGCTCTCAAGCCGGATAGCAACCGTGTCGTTCAAAGAGACAAGGTAGGAAGGTATGTTCACGCGCCGCCCGTTGACCAAAATGTGTCCGTGGGAAACCATTTGTCGTGCAGCCCGGCGGGTTTTTACAAATCCAAGCCGGTACACAACATTGTCAAGCCGCGACTCAAGCTTGCGCATGAGCCCGACGACCGAATCCTGTCCGTGCTCCATCGCCTCGTGCGCGTATCGAGCAAATTGCCCTTCCGTCATCCCGTAGGTAAATCGCGCTTTTTGCTTTTCCAAAAGTTGGAGACCGTAGTCGCCTCCGCCACCTCGCTTTCCCTTGGTTTTGCGAGGAGCGCGAGCTTCAGCAAGCTGAAACTTCTGCGTCTGGCATTTTTCAAACACCGAGGCGCCCAAGCGCTTACAAATTTTATATTTTGGTCCGACTTTCATATATATTTTTAACTACACACGGCGGGGTTTGGGCGGCCGGGGCCCGTTGTGCGGCACCGGGGTTGTGTCTTTGATTGAAGAAATGTGTATGCCCTTGGTTGAAAATGCGCGTATTGAGGACTCGCGGCCTGCGCCTACTCCGGAGACAGTAACCGCCACCTCCTTCATCCCCATTTGTGATGCCTTTTCGCCCAAAAGCTCTCCCACTTTTGCTGCGGCAAAGGGTGTGCCCTTTTTGGCGCCCGAAAATCCGAGAGATCCTGCAGAGGACCAGACAATGATGTTGCCTCCTTCGTCGGCAAGACCCATCTTGGTGTTGTTGTAGGTTGCTTCAACATAGACCATGCCCTTTTCCAGTTTGCGGCGAGGCGCGCGCGCCGAGCCCTGGCCTGCGGCCTTATCTGCCTCCCCTCCTTTTTTGACTATTCGCTTTTTTCCCATACCTTTTGTTCGTAAGCTTTGATGTTATTATTTTTTACGTTTTCTCAACTGCACGGCGGCCGCTACCCATGGTCTTGCGCACGTTGCCGCGCACTGTCCGGGAGTTTGTTTTTGTTCGCTGGCCGCGCACCGGAAGACGTTTCTGATGGCGCAACCCGCGATACGCGCCGATATCCTTGAGCCGTTTGATATTTCCTGCGACTTCCCGCTTAAGATCCCCCTCGAGCTTAAACCCCTCGACAATTTTCCGGATGGCGTTTTCCTCCTCGGGAGACAACTCACTCACTTTACGCATCGGGTCTATTTTTGCCCCCTTGCACACGAGCGCCGCGCGCGAAAGCCCGATGCCATAGAGCTCGGTTAGCCCCCAGGCAAGACGTTTGTTATTTGGAATAGTAATACCAGATATACGCATAAGTAAAAAATTACCCTTGGCGCTGTTTATGGCGTGGGTTGCTACACAAAACATATACCCGCCCTTTCCGGCGGATAAGTTTGCAGTTGGCGCAACGCGCCTGTACTGATGCTTTGACCTTCATGTATGTTAGAGTCGCCTCGTGATGCGGCCTTTGCCGCCGTAGGGATCCAAGCGCACAAGCACTTTGTCTCCCACTAACACTTTGATGCGATGTAGGCGCATTTTGCCCGCAAGATAACAAAGTATCTTTTCCCCGGTATCAAGGACCACTCGAAACAGGGTATTAGGCAAGGCCTCCTCGACGGTGCCCGGCACATCTTTTGCCTCTTCTTGCATCAATTGACGACGATATGCATCATACCAAAGCTCGTTTCAGCCGTCAACAGGGCTCTATTGTGTCCCTACCACAACCTTGATTTTATCGGGGTCACTGGGGAAACTTCCTTGCCAGAATGGCCGGAGTGTTGCGTCCGCTCGGACTATTGATGGGTTAAAGGAGCTTATGATTTCTTGCAAAGCTTCCCGATTTTTGCCTAAAATAGCTTCTTTTACCGCCCCCGGGTCAAATTGCCAGACCAAGGTTGCCGAGCCGGAAAGCGAAAGTCGCAAAAAACCTTCCAAAGGCGCGGAACTTGTAGCCAAGGTTATGGTTACTTCCGAGGAGGCCCCCTGAAGCGCAACCGCTTCGCCCTTGTATTCGGCACCAAGCGCTCCGCGGGCAAGAGCCGCCGCAAAATCCGTCAATTTGATAATCGCCACAGAACCCATCGCACTTTGAGAAAGCGTTGCACTTTCTCCATTTTGAGTTTTAACAATGCTGGCATATACGACCGCGAGCGTTCCCGGCACCGGGAAAAACCCTTCCGGCACTTCGGCTTCTGCGGAGGCGCGCAACGCCGAATCAAGCTCGAGTTTGAGTGCCGCCTGTGCTTTTGCCAGTTCCACCGGAGGAACTGCCGGTTCATCACCTACAAAACCCCCGCTTA
This sequence comes from Candidatus Adlerbacteria bacterium RIFCSPLOWO2_01_FULL_51_16, assembly GCA_001775485.1. Classification (GTDB taxonomy): domain Bacteria; phylum Patescibacteriota; class Minisyncoccia; order Phycocordibacterales; family SBAW01; genus GWA1-54-10. Next base: position 9,894 of record MEWX01000030.1, on the reverse strand, counting down.
TAGACCCTTGTGATTGCGCATAAAATTTATCATACCGTGGGTCGCCTTTAAACCCGGGGATAGTGAAGCGGGTAGAATCGCTACGGTTATAATCAGCGCCCGGTGAATCGGCGTAGACCGTTGCGGTAATGGTCCCGGGCTTTAGCGAGCCGTCAGCATTTTTTGTCGCTCCCGGCACGGTCACCGAGTCGCGGATGCGATAAATTTTTCCATCCGGTGCTTCAAAACGCGTGTTGGCGATAAGACGCTGGGTAGCGGTCGAATAGATATTATAAATAGTTATAACACCGGAGGCCTGCCGGGAAACCTTTGCAGTGCCACTTGCGGCGACGGTCGTCGTTGCGGAACTGCGCACGACCAGATTCTCATATGAAAGCCCCCCAACAGGCGCTTGAAGCCGGGCTTCCAAGATTTTGGGCGGAGTTACTGCTTCCGTGCGAGGGTAGACCGTGACTGTCGCTCCCGCAAAAACAGTAGAGAGGAGCAGACCGCCGACAACACACACAACAACAACCCCTACCGCAATAAACCAAAAGGTGCGTCCGAGACGCCGTCGCCGCCTCGGGCGCTGCTCTTCTTCATCAAACTGCTGCTCTAGCTCTTCATCTCGTGGCGGTCTTGGAGGGGGTGCCGCACGACGATGACTGGTGGGAACGGGAATATTGCGTATGGAGCGATCTCCTTTAGGAATCATGTCACGCATAGTAAAAACTATAACACAACATTGCAAAGATTAGGAGGCAGCAACCTGCCTGCCTGCCGGCAGATCAACAAAAATCGTTTGAAGCATCAAGAACAGATCTGGTCGAGCATGTGCTCCGACATAAGGAGTCAGGTGATGTGCGCGCAGAGCTCGCACCATTCCGCCCTCGGGAAACAAATCTTGGAGTGCTTCACCGCCGAGTGCTTTTGCAAACCATTCCCCCGCGGGCTCATGTGCAACAACGTAGACCGAACGGGCGGGTCCGCCAGCTGACGGGTCGGCAAGTAGGTCTCGCGCCACGTCTCTAAACTCCCGCGTAAAATGCGCTGCGGTGGAGGAAAGCGACTCCTCAATATGACTTGGTTGCACGAGAAGCGCCGAACGGGCCTCTGCTTCAGTAAACCCGCCGTGAGCCCGAAGTGTGCGCAAAAGCAGATGGTGTCCGAGAGGAGTTGTTGCGCGGCCGACAATGTTGCCGTTGTGCACGAGCAAGAGTTCTGTCACTTCCCCATTAACAACAGCGATGAGTGTTTTTTCTTCAGGAAAGATGCTATTTGAAACACTCGCCAGTGCCCTGCCGAAGGGATGCAACGACGCGGGAATCTCACCAAAATATTCCTCCACTGCTACGGCAAGCGGGGCGGTAAGTGCCTCTTCGTGCTGCCAATTGTCCTCAAGAGTTGTCCAGGGAGGAGACAGAAAAATATCCGCCCTCGCAACTTCTCCCACATGAGAGAGCTTGTCGTGACCTCGTATGCGAGCGGCTACTGCACTGGTGTGGTTGAGCGCCTCGCGCGCGGCACTCGCAACAGCGCGCGCAAGTGCGGGGGCAGATACCGAGTGGGCGAGTGGCAAAGACTTGCGCAAAGCCCCAAAGATTTTTGGTTGGTGCTCCGGCAAAAGCTGTACCAAAGCGGCGGCAACGCTACCGCTTCCCACATCCAAAAGCACCACGGTCTTGCCTTTCGGCTTCTCCTCTCCCCCACCAAAAAACATATAAAAAGTATACACCCGAAAAAACGAAGCAGAAAACAAGTTTGACGGAACGTTGAGAGACGCGACGGCGCCGGGTCATATGGATTCCATATCATCTTTGCTCGCTCGGAATCAAAAATAAATTTTTGTTCTCTCGCTCGCTTGATGATAGGAAAATTTCAGCAAGAAATTTTCCGCGTTCCGGCAAATTTGGTTTTTGTGCAGTTTTTACTCTAAAACTGCTTTTATGCGGCGGATGCCTTGAGCAACTGCTTCTTCTTTCAAAATTTTAAAGCTATCCCGACGGTGCCCGTCGGGACCTACAGCACCGGCTAACTCACCGGTGCTTCCGGCATGTGGCCCACCGCAAAACTCTATTGAAAAGGCGCTATCAAGTGGCCCGACAGAATAGACCGAGACACGCTCCGGATACTTGGCCCCAAACTCGTGCTCGGCACCGAGCTTCTCCGCCTCTGCGAGAGCCATTTCGGTGCGTACAACAGGCAAATCTTCTTTTATTTTTTGGTTTACTATTTTTTCAACCGCCGCAATCTGCTCTTTAGTCATTTTTTCGCCGTGGCTAAAGTCGATACGCAAACGCTCTTGGGTTATATTACTCCCCCGTTGCTTAACCTGCAGTCCCAAAACCATTTGCAATGCTTTAAGTAATAGATGGTGCGCTGTATGGAGCCGCGTTGTCTTCTCGCTCGTATCCGCAAGACCTCCCTTAAACTTCTGCTCGCTCCCCGCTCGAGAAAGGGATTGATGTTTTTCCATTGCTTGCTTGAAACCTGCTTCATCTATTTTTATTCCTTTTTCCTCCGTAAGTTCTTTGGTCAGTTCAAACGGGAATCCGTAGGTCGTAAACAAAATGAACGGGTCAACTCCCCTTTCAAATTCTTTGAGTCCGTGTACTAAGGTTTTGCGGAATCGCTCTTCCTCTTTACTAATTTCTGGCACATCCGTCACTTGAGACAAACTTCCGGGTGAGAGGCCAAGCACATCGCAGTAGCGGACTGCGCGCCGTATTAAGCGCCGCACCACGTACCCGCGCTCAACGTTA
>MEWX01000030.1:0-7121 GCA_001775485.1 Candidatus Adlerbacteria bacterium RIFCSPLOWO2_01_FULL_51_16 | reverse complement strand
CGCCGCTCGCACATGCTCTGCAACAATGCGGAATGAGCGTTTATCATCGTCATATTTTTTTCCACTCAATTGCTCCAGTTTTTTGATAATCGGAGTAAACGCGTCTATCGCAAATACATCCGGGTTATCAATTGAGGCGGCCGCGATGCGCTCTAGCCCGCCGCCGAAGTCAACGTTTTGCTTCGGGAGCATACCGAAAGAGCCATCTTCTTTTTTAATGTACTGCATAAAGACCGAGTTTCCGATTTCCAAAAACCGGCCACAATCGCAGTTGGGGTGGCACTCTGCTCCAAATTTCGGGTCATGCGGTATATCCACAAATTCATAAAACACTTCGGAATCCGGACCACCGGGCTCTCCCGCAGGCATCGCCTCGGGAGTCCCCGAGCGCGTCCACCAATTTTTTGAACCATAAAAACGAATTCTGTCTTCCGGAATTCCTAAGCTTTTCCAAATCTCCGCTGACTCCGTGTCTTTTGGGATATTATTCTTTTCATTTCCTTCGTAACAAGTAACCCACAACTTCTCCTTCGGTATTCCGACTTCTTTGGTCAAAAATTCAAAAAACCATGGTAGCTGTTCTTTTTTAAAATAATCGCCCAAAGACCAGTTGCCGAGCATCTCAAAGTAGGTCGTGTGGCGGTTGTCTCCCACCTCCTCTATATCCATTGAGCGGAAACATTTTTGTGAGTTGGCAATCCGTTTCCCCGACGGATGATCCTCGCCAAGAAGATACGGGATAAGCGGTTGCATCCCCGAGCCGGTAAAAAGGGTGGTCGGGTCGTTCTCCGGCACAAGCGAAGCGCTCGGCAGTATCGCATGTCCCCGCGCCTTAAAAAACTCCAAATATTTAGACCGTATTTCGTTTACTGTCACGTCCTCACTATATTACAACCGAATTAGTTTTTTGAAATGCGAGCCAGATTTGAAGGGGCCGATGACGGCGAGGTTTGCTCTGTTGTTTTTAAAGAGTTTTTTTGCCACAGCACACACCCGTACCGCTGTTACTTTACGTATTTTTTGAATGTAGTCCTCTGGACTCTCTAGTGGGCGATGAAGAATTTCTTGTCCGCCGAAATACTCCGCTGCCTCATCGGAGGACTCTATACCCATAAGCATGTTGCCAATGAGATACTCTTTTGCTTTAGCGAGTTCGTTTTCGGGAGGGAGAATTTGTTTTATTTGTTTGAGTTCGTTGAGAATGACCGAAAGCACAAGCTCTATACGTGTATTGTCAACACCAGAGGCAATGACAAATTTGCCGTGATCTAAATTGTTTTCTGATTCAGCTCGGACGTAGTAGCACACCCCCATTTCCTCGCGCAGTTTTTTAAAGAGCCGCGAGCTCATTCCCGCCCCCAAGATCGCCCTCAGCACTTCGATGGCGTAGGTATCTTTGTGTCCCACAGGGACACTCCTAAACCCAAGCCGAAAATGCGCCTGACTACTCTTTTTATATTGCACTCCTACCTGTGGGCTTCTTTGCGCTTCACGCACGGGAGGTTTCCTTGGTTTCCGTGCCGGAGCGGAAGCACCAAAATATGTTTTTACTTTTGAGAGCGCGGCTTTAGGGTCGATGTTTCCCGCGATCACAACCACAGTGGCTTTAGGAACATAATGTTTGGTGCGGTATTGCAAAAAAGTATCCCGTTTCATTCCGCGGATTATTTCTTTCGTCCCCACAATCTTGCGTCCGGCGGGTTGGTCCCCATACATTACGGCGTCGAGAAGATCCCCCGCACCCCGCATCGGCAAGTCTTCGTACATATGCATTTCCTCGATAATCACCCCTTTCTCTTTCTCAAGTTCCTCGGCGGGAACCGTGGGGTTGAGGTAGAGATCCGCAATAACATCAAGGAGCTTAGGAAAAAGTTCCGAGCGGGCTTTGGCGTAGTAGCCGGTGTATTCGTATCCGGTGAATGCATTTGATGTCGCACCCAAGGCATCGAGCTCGTGAGAAATTGCAGAGGGTGTTGCGCGCTTTGTCGTGCCTTTAAAGCACATATGCTCCAAAAAGTGCGAGATACCGTTTTGTTTTTTCTCTTCGTAGTGGGAGCCCGCTTCAACCAGAACCAGCACCGTGACAGTGGGGTTGCCCTTCATCGGAATGGTAACGACCCGGAGTCCATTTTTGAGTACGGTGCGTTTTGTCTTCATTGCATATAAGATACTAACTCTCTCTTCCCTCAAACACAACCCTATTTGTTAATTTAACTAAATTAGCAAGTATATATAGTAGAAAACTTTTGAAGTTATAAGATACTGAGGATGACCCTTAAGGCCGGGTGGTGCGGTTGTATAAGCGAGTAATTAATTGTAGTGCTCGTTTGCTCCCGCTCCAGAAGGTCTGCTGCGTACAAAATGCTAAGATGCCGTGAGGTTGAAGGGAATGAAAGCTTTATTTCCTCGGCAATATCACCCACCGCGGCCTTCCCCTTTCGATGCAGGTATTTTACAACCAGAAGCCGCCGGCGATTGGCAAGCGCTTTTATAACCTTCTCCACACCCCTCACATCGGCTTTCATCTTTCCAGTATTATCATGTTTAACTAAATTAAGAAATAGAGGAAGAGAAAGGTAAAAGATAGAAAGGAGTAGTTATGTAAACTGCTTCAAGATTTCGAAATCTTTAAAGAGCGTTTCTTTGAGATGTTGGTTGTAAATTGCGGCAGCCGGGTGATAGAGCGGGATTATTTTTATGGGGCCGTAGCTCGCGCTCGCATCAAATATTTTGCCGTGCGCTTTGCTTATCGGTTCCAGAAACATCGTAGCGTCAAACTTGTTCATGATATAGCCGTAAGAAAAACGACCGAGCGGCGCAATAACCTTCGGCCGTATGGTGTCTATTTGCCTATCCAAAAACGGTCCGTACATCTCAATCTCGCTCGGGAGCGGGTCACGGTTCTCCGGCGGGCGATCTTTAACGATGTTGGTAATGTAAACACTCTCACGCGGGATATTGTTTGCGGCGAGCATTTGATCCAGGAGTTTCCCGGCAGCCCCTACAAACGGTCGTCCCATTTTTGCTTCGTTTTTGCCCGGCGCTTCTCCCACAAACATAATATGAGAGTCATGGCTCCCCTCTCCCAACACCGCATGGTAACCGTTTGAGGTACGGTAGTCGTATAGCGATGACTCCTTGAGAGCTACTACCTCATCCCGGATTTTTTTCATCGCTTCAAATTTACTCATGCTCTTTCCCTTGCAAGAATTTTAGCTTTTGTGGAGACCCCGCCGCGGTTGTAACCACCCATGCCACCATCAGCGCGCACAACGCGATGGCATGGAATCTTCGGGTCGTAGTTTTGGGAGAGGATACTCCCCACCGCCCGGTAGGCGCGCGGGCTACCTGCAGCGCGAGCCACTTGGCCATAGGTCATCGTTTTGCCACGCGGGATTTTGCGCACCACGGCAAACACCCATTTGCCGAATTTAGAAAAGCTGTCCGGTCGTCTTTTCAACATTGTTTTTTGGATGTTTTTTGCGGGCTAATACTGCTTTTTCGACCTTTGGCTGTGTAGCAAGAAGTGCCTTCCCTACCACTTCGCGATAATTGCAGTAGTCGCAATCCGGCGCCTTGTTTGGGACAGCGTCACTCTGAAGACACTTTTTAATATCTAAGAGTGTCTTTTCTATCCAGTCAGCGTTTCCTGTATACGGAACGAGCGTGACTTCAAACTCCAGCGTTGCATCAAACGCCTCTTTGTCTTTGGATGCGTTGGCGTACACAAAATAACCAGTGTCAGAAACCGTATGGCCGTTTTGCCGCAGGAGCCACTGATAAATCTCCATTTGTCGCTTGTACCCCAGGTGCCAGTCCTTATCGAGCGCTTCTATCTTTTCATCCTTGCTGGTTGCTTTGTAGTCAACGACAATAAGCTCGCCTTTTTTGTTGACCCACACGTCATCGAGCGCCCCCGATATTGTAAAGCCCGTCGGCGCGTGCTGGCACTCAATACCTTTAAAATTCTCCCGCCACGTATTGATGTCTTTGTGTACAAAGGGGACCGCGTTAATGCCGTATTGCTTCATCAAGGGGTGGGCTGTCGCACCTGCGCGGTGCACATCAAATTCTTTTTTAAGCAGCGCGTCTACCGCACTGTTGAGGTTAAACGGAAAACCTGGCGGGCGCGCGACCCCCAGTTTGTTGTCAATGTAAAAACAGCGGGCGCATTCCAAAAAGAGCGCGATTTTTGAGCGCGACAGGCGCCACTTAGGCCCGCCATAATTCCAATCGGGCTTGCGGTTTGGTTTATAGTACTGGCTCACCGAGCCATTTTAGCTTATCAATCGGCTTCTGTCCCGAAGTAACCGCGAACCCAATTTTCTATATGCCAAAAGAACGAGAATACGGCAACCGCTATAAGTGTGGTCGCAACCGCCAAGAGATACAAACCGAAGCCCGAGGCCATGCCGATACCTGCAGCAACCCAAATCCCCGCCGCGGTTGTGATTTCCTGTTTCTGCCCGCCCATGAGTGCTAGCCCCGAGCCGATGAAGCCGATACCGATGACAATGGAGCCAGCAATTTGGAGCGGATTGATACCGGCAAAGAACGAGAGCTGGTAGCTCGCGAGTGTCCCTATGATGACAAAGAGGCACGAACCCAAGCTAACCAAGGCGTAGGTGCGCATGCCCGCGTGCTTGCCGGCAATAGAGCGCTCAAGCCCCAAGAGTGCTCCCAGTATCGCCGCTACAAGCAGGTTTATCGCGAGAGCCGTCTCAACAAGAGAGAAAAACTGCGGACCGAGCTGTAGTGTCTGGTCAAACATTATTGCGTTTGAAACTGCGCGAGGATGGGCTGTCCGTTTTGATCAAGAACTTCCTTGTCGCTTTCAAGCGAGAAAATACGGTCACCGTTGTCGAGCCGCTGCCCCACGAAGTAGCTTTGTCCGGAGATTGTTCCTCGCAAGAGGTTGACCGAACCACTCGCGTTCCCCGGAAAGAACAAAGCGGCACCCAAAGCATTGCCGGGCGTACCATCGCGGCTTTCATACACGACGACCCATGTCGGAGACACTACGGCAGCGGCCGTCACAGAAACAGTGAGCCCGGCATTTTGTGTTTGAGGAATAGTGAGTCCTCCGGCGGCTACGGAAGTAGAGTCAGGAGTTGTGTTGGTTGTGTCATTTTTTCCAGATGTAGCAGCTCCCGGAGAGAGTGCTGACCACGCCCATAAAATAAGCGCGAGGAGAACGAGCCCCGCAACAGACATCCAAACAAACCTGGATCTGTTTGGAAGCTCAAGCGCTTCATTACTGGTGCTTGCAGCAGCTGCCGGCTTTTTTGAAACAATGGGAGTCTTTTCCCACGGCACTTGTTTTTTTTGCGATCCGGCACTGTTCGCATCTCCCGGCTGTGACCACGACAACCCTCCGCCTTTATTATCCTCCATACAGCATTCTGAATTAAACGGGTAAATCTACTTCCATCATACTGCACCTCCGGGGACACACAACGCACCCGCTTCTTCCAAAACCTCGTCGGCCTTGGCTCCGGTAACACCTGCGTGCGCGAGTGCTTCGGTCTTGTTTTGGAGCGCGTTGCACAAAACCATCCTTTGCTGAAGCAGAGCAACCTTTTCCCGGTTGCCAAGAGTCGTGAGCGCAGTTATCGGGTAGACCCCGGCCGACTCGATACGGTCTTGCAACGTCCTCCCTTTTGGATATTCCCACCCCAAAAGCTCGAGCCCTTGACAGTTTGCGTATGTAACCGCGTGCGAGGTGAATTTGGTGTTGGTGACGAGGAGGCCTTTTCCCTTGCCAATGTCGTCGATGCGAGCTTTGACATAGAGCGCCGTTTTTAAATCGGTCTTAAAACCCGCCGCGTTATGAAATTTTGCTTCAACGTACGTCATCTCACTTCCCCGGCTCAAGACCACATCTACTTCGTGTTCAACACAGGTGCCTTTAATTATTTGGTCTACTTTTGCTTCAAATCCCTCGGCGCGAAAGATCTCGGCAATGTAGGACTCAAAGGGAAAGCCAGAGGGTCCAAAATCCAGTATCGCGCGCTTGAGAGAGTAACGCGCTGCTATGCCCCGCTTGTGCTTGCGCAAATGGGCAAATGCTTTGGCGTAGATTTCTCCTGTTGTCATGCCCGAACGCAGCTCCCGCTCGACGTCTGTCGCGATATGCTCTGCGGTTGCCGAATCGGCTCCCGAGCGATGGAGGGAGAAAATGAGCTTTTCGCGTTTAAATTCTTCCGATGTTCCGTCTGCTTTTGCGATAACGACAGGCATTCACTTTAGTGTAGCACTTGCAATCACTCCGCCGCCGAGGCAGTGCTCGCCGCGATAGAGAACAAGTGACTGCCCGAGCGGCACAAAGTGAGGTTCAAAAAGAGTTGCTACAGATCCCTGTAATTCCGCGGGAATCAATTTTTGCCGGTAGCGGAAACGTGCTTCGCACGGGCCAGAGCTCACTTCCCCTATCCAATTGGTACCGCGAAGTTTAATTTGGGTTTTCTTTGCGCTGCGCGGCAGACGTGAGGTTGAAACGGTGACGGTATTTTTTTTAATATCTTTTGCAACGACAAAATGCGGCGGAACGTCCGGAGCTTCGGTAGCGAGCGTAAAGCCGTGGCGTTGACCGAGTGTGTAGCGCGCGGCACCTCCGTGTGTGCCGAGGATTTTTCCGTCTTCGGAAATAACATTGCCGCGCTTGAACGTGAGTTCGCGCACGAGCATTTCATCAATTGAAATAGGGCCGAGGAAACAGAGACCTTGGCTATCAGGGCGCTCCGCATTCGGTAGATCGAATTTCTTGGCGAGAACTCGAACCTCTGTTTTCCGCATGTGGCCCACGGGAAACAATGTGTAACGGAGCGCTGTTTCAGGTACCGACCACAAAAAATAGCTCTGGTCTTTATCGGGGTCGACACCAGTAAGTAGTGCAACAGGCGAAGCGGAAGAACCCTGAAGGTGGCTTTTGAGCGCGACGGCGCGAGGACTGAGCGATTTTTCAGCAGGAAAATCGTGTACACCTGAAGGACTGCTTCCGCGTAGCCGGACATAATGTCCCGTTGCGATATAGTCGGCACCGCGCGAGCGGCAGAATTCAAAAAACTTCCCGTTGCGATATAGTCGGCACCGCGCGAGCGGCAGAATTCAAAAAACTTCCC
>MEWX01000029.1:17375-18075 GCA_001775485.1 Candidatus Adlerbacteria bacterium RIFCSPLOWO2_01_FULL_51_16 | reverse complement strand
ACGATTTGAAATCCTTTTTGAATGCCTAGGTCGCCGGTTGGTAACACATCTGTGCGGTTGAGAGTAAAAATGAGAAGCATGTGTACCGTCCACTCCCCTACCCCTTTTATTTGTATTAAATGTTTCACAATATCCGGCGTTGTCATTTTCGGTACCGCATGCGGACGGATGGTGCCATCTGCAAACTTTTGTGCCAAGTCGCGAATGTAAGTAACTTTTTGTGAGGAGAGGCCGGCACTCCGGAGCTTTGCGTCAGAGAGTTTTAAAATCGCTTCGGGAGTCGGATTCTTGCGGGAAAAGAGCGAAACGAACTTGGTGTGTATTGAACGAGCGGCCTTGCCCGAAATCTGTTGATAGATAATAGAGCGTATAAGTGCTTGAAATATGCCCCGCGCAGTAGGAAAGAAGCGATCTGTTTCAGGAGCCCCGTGTTTCTTAATCAGGGGCTTGAAATACTTATCGCGCTTGAGCACCGCGAGTGATTTTTTTAAATCAGACGTCATTGGTGACCTTGAGGAGGATTTGATTGAATTTCTGTTTGTACAGAAGATGGTTGTAGAGACTTCAGTTGTGCTTCATTAAGTTTCACTGTTTGAGTAAACCATTGTGCAATAAAGATCGGCATAACAATAGAAACTAGTGCTGCCCCAACAGAAACAGCAATGGCTATTGTGGCTAGATATTTTGCCTCTTTTGCATT
>MEWX01000029.1:5278-17367 GCA_001775485.1 Candidatus Adlerbacteria bacterium RIFCSPLOWO2_01_FULL_51_16 | reverse complement strand
GTTCGTGATAGTCAATGAACTTGAAATGGGCATCAAAGCTTATGATGTACTTATGGCTATCGTGCATAAAGACCATGCTACTGCCGTGCTGGACTAGGAAAAAAGGAGTGTCCGCATTTCCTCTCTGACCAGTAATTCTCGCGTTGTAGGCGTTCTTATAAGCAGTTTCGAGGTATTCATCAACAATTTTTCTTTCCCAGCCCTCAAGTCTCAGACCGTCTACCATTTGGACGTACGTAAAACCGTCTGGATATCCCAACCCAAAATCAATAGCACGCAGAAAAATACTGTCCTCCAATTTTACCTCCAGAGTGTCTTTATTTATCTGTTCAATGCTTCTCACTTTTGTCATGTAACTCTAACGATACCAGATTCAAAACTCCTGATTGAGCAACTTAAGGAAATTAGTCATGCAGCTAGTAAGTTCTCTAAGTTTCGGTGCCAGTCTCTTTCAGTTGCCTACCAATCTTCCTAAGTATTCGTTTATGCATGGCATTTCTCTCTTCATCAGAAATAGGTGGCCCTTTCTCCATTGCTTCTAACTTTTTGAAAAAATTGTTGTAAAGCCCTTCGTATTCAACAAGCTTTGGCGCTAGATCACCATAACTAACATAAGAGGTAATAAATCTATGAACGATTCGATTTCTGAAAGAGTACAGTTCGTTTAACTGCTTAAACTCATTCTCATCTATAACCTCTGTCTCTAGTGCCATCTGGAAAATTTGGCGCTCTGTAAACCATCTTTTTTCATCATGAAAGAAAAAAGCTTCGTCTAGAGCAATATCATCTAATCGCAGACTCTTATGGCCTGATGTTTTAGTGCCTGTCTTTATGGCAACCATGTTTCTTAGAAAAGCGTCTGTTAGAGCCGCATATAAAATCAAACCCTCTATGAGATTTCCTTGGTCATGCGCTTTCTGTAGCAACATTCGTGCCGTAGCACAAGAATGTGTGAAGTTCTCAAAAAAGTTATCAAATAGAGGTTCCTCGCTCATCGTGGTCGGCTTAATACATAGCAAGAACCTTATCCAACACCTTACGGTAGACCTCCTCATCATGTGGAGCCATCCATCCAATCTGATCCATTTCGCTTGCGGTAGGTGCCTTTTTCGCAGGTAGGCGGGCTAAAGAAATCTGTTTGCTCAAAGTAAAAAGAGTGGCGTAGTCGTCTTCCTCTAAATCCAGACCCTTAACATCCCCGGCCATGCTTCTAAGATTATGTTTTTTATATTTTTCTGGTAGAACCAGTTCCCCGTTTTTTGAAGTAATAATTCCTTGTTTTGTAAGCAGTCCTTTGAAGAGTGCTTCAAATGCCATTCCGCGGAGCATCAGGATGATTGAAAACAAGTGATGTTTACTCTCCGAAAAACCTTTTTGATTTTTCATGGCATCAAAAAACTGGTCATGTTCTTCCAAAATCTGAGAAGCTTTTAATAAATCTTGAGCTTTCATAACCCAGTAAATGGGAGTAGACGAGATACGGTCAAACCCATCTCTCAACTGGTCATCAGGAATCATGGTCTTGGAAGTAGCTCTTGTCATGTGAGTTCAAAATACCATTAGGGGGTTTGAAATGCCTCTGAGTATACTCGCTACTTTCTTTGTGGTCTACAACTCAAACCTTGTCGTCACAAAGTTTGGTCGCCGACCCCGCCGTGGCCGTCATCTGTGAGCCACATGTCAAGTTTGCTCGTCAGCAAACTCGCACGCAGCCCCCGCCTCGCGGTTTTGCAAGTGCAAAACAACGCTCCGGCCTCACAAAAAGCACAAAATTCCGCGCAGGCGGAATGTTTGTGTCTTTTTGTGACCCCACGGGGAATCGAACCCCGATTTAAGCCTTGAGAAGGCCTTGTCCTAACCGTTAGACGATGGGGCCAAACTTAAACAATCTACAACATTTTTAACAAAAGAAAAAGCGCGGATTGCTCCGCGCCAAAGCACACTGGGGACGGGCATCAGTGATTGCGATGCCTTTTTCTCATGTCCAAACACCTCTTCTTCGTCTTCGGACATGTCGTTATTTTGCAACCACTCTGGGCTGCGGCTTGTGCCGCAGCTCGCAGCTGATCCTTGGGTACGAAGCCGGGCGCTTTTAGTTTCTCGATGTGTTGAGTATGGACCCTAACACGAATACGCCTGGAGTGCTTCTCCTGATGTCCTGACATAACGGCCCCCTTGCATGTTTGACTGGGATGGTACGCGGTTCCGCAAAACTTATATCACACCCCTATCTTCTTTTCCACTCCTCATCCTGCCGTACTAAAAGTTCTGGAGCACGCTCGGGCTCAAGCATTATTTCTTCTACCACGCGCTCCATGCGCATACTCTGTGAACCCTTCACTAAAACACAATCCCCTTCCCTCAATATATTTTCAAGCTCCGCTCCCGCCCTTGTCGCGTCTTCGTACTGTAAAATATTTGCATCCGGCATACCGCTATCCAAGGCACCCTGCACCATCTCGCGGGAACGGAAACCGACGGTTATGAGCATATCCGCCGTTTTAGCGGCATGCTCGCCAATTTTGCGGTGCTCTGCGGTAGAGTGCCTGCCAAGCTCGAGCATGTCACCCAGGACGGCGATTCGCCGTCCTGGGGTGATGCCGCCTTGTGCGGCGCGCCCAGGAGCCACGAGCGCAAGTGTGTCGAGTGCTGCACCCGCCGCTGCAGGAGAAGAGTTGTAAGTATCATCAATAACGAGTGTCTCTTTGATGCCGCGGATGAGCCGCATGCGCCCCGGTGGTGGTTCGTAGCCCTTTAGCCCCTCGACAATAGTTGAAATGTCCATACCCCGCGCTTCTCCCACGGTAGCGGCGGCAAGGAGTGGCACAAGTGCGTGTGCACCGACCGCCCCAATGATTGAAACAGGAGCCGAAACGCCGCCTACGTGCAGTTGTACACTCATTCCTATCGGCCATCCGCCAGCTGGCGGACTCCCTTCCTCAAATAAAAGGGTCGCGTGCTCTCCACGCACATCAACCCCCTCTCCAAATCCAAACGTTAGTACCCGCTCGCGGGTAGCGGAGCTAAGCGCTTTAACTCCCTCATCGTCGCCAAACAGCACGAGTACTCCGCCTCGTTTTAAAGCAGTAATAAGCGCCGCCTTCTCTTCGGTGACCGCCTGCGGTGAATCAAAAAACTCAACGTGGACCGGCATCTCGGGGAGTCGCGTTATAACCGCGATATCAACCGGAAGCCACGCAGCAATATTCTTGATGTCGCCTGGACGATCGGCTCCGACTTCCAGGACAAGCCACTCGGGATAGCGGGAGTTAAAGACAATAAGCAGTACTCCATCGACAAAGTTCATTACCCATCGCAGAGGGTTGCTCCATGCGTTCGGAGCGCCGAGTATGGTAAGCGGAATCCCAACCTCCGAGTTGAAACTTTTTTCGCTTTTGCGTACATGAGCGCCACGCGCAACAACCGCATAAATAGCATCTTTGGTCGCGGTCTTGCCTACACTACCCGTCACCGCGATGATGTGCGGGTGGTATCTGCGAAGCACTGCCCGCGCTTCAAGCGTCAATACCGACACGACCAGTTGTTTAGCGATCCGGAGGAACATCGTAATAACTTATGAGAAATTTAGTGAGCGAATGAAAGGGGGGCGCTAAGGTCTGGGAGGCAAACGGCGCACCCTTTGGTTCGATCGCGATGAGAAAAATAATGAAGCGAGCGTCGTATGAAGGAAAGTAACCGAAAAAACTGTGCAGGAACCGGTCTTCATAGTACCCGCCACCCCCGGGGTTTGCAATCTGGGCGGTACCGGTTTTGGCGGCAACACTGGTATGCAAAAGCTTCAAAGTGCCCCCCGCAAGCGAGGTGTCGACTACTTCCGTCAGCATCCGACTGATCTCCTCCGAGGTCTCGCTCTTGAGCGCCCGCACTCCTTCGCCCCACCCAAGTTCGCGCGTGACCCCGGTGTCGTAGTGGACTGCCTTGACCAAATGCGGGGTTACAAGAAATCCGCCGTTTGCAAGCGAAGCCAAGGCGCGGGCGGTCGCAATTGGAGTCATCGCAATCCCCTGCCCGAAGGCGGCGGTTGCATACTCAACGCGCCGCGGGCTTTCTAGGTTATCCATAAGCCCGTGTACCTCGCCGGGCAGATCGATGCCGGATTCCTCTCCCAGCCGGTAGCGATTGAGAAAATATTCACGCATGTTGTCGGGGCCAAGCTTCCCTGCAACAAACGCAGCACCAAGGTTGAGCGACTGGTTTAATATTTCTTGGACCGGTATCACTCCGCGCGCCTTGCCGTCGAAGTTGCTTATCTTTTTACCGTCGAATTCCAAAACGCCGGTATCGTTGTACAGTGTCGCGGCAGTTACGACCCCCGCATCAAGGCCCGCAGCGACGGTTAGGGGTTTTATTATCGAGCCCATCTCAAAAACGCTTTCAACCAGAGGGTTGCCGAATATGGAAACGCTCTCTTCTTTATTAAATGCGTTGAGATCAAACGTCGGGGAGATAGCCATTCCCAAAATTTCACCGGTCTTTGGGTCCATGATGATACCGCCGACTTGGTCCGGGTTCCACGCGGCCATGTAGTCTTGAAGCGTGCGCTCAAGCTCCGCCTCGACCGTCGGTTCAATAGTTGTAAGCAGGTCGCCCTTCTGCGGCTCCCCGTCAAGCACTCCCTGTATGCCCCCGAAGAGCGCCACAAAAAAATTTGAGTATACATCGCCCTGTGCGTGTCCGAGTGTTTGTTCGTAGTAGCGCTCGAGGCCATAGCGGCCTTTTTGTACATCGTCGTTGTTGTAAGCAACAAAGCCAATCGTATGCGCCGCGAGAGACCCCGCCGGGTAGAAGCGCTGACGCTCCGAAGAGGTCGCGATGTTGCTCAACGTTGCCGCGGTTACCCCTTCGCCATCTTTGTTTGTAAAAAATATGGAACCGCGGTCAAGGAGCGGAGTCGTCGGCTCTACAAATTGTGCGTCGGCGCGGGCAGCGTAGGCCTCCCCGTTCATAATCTGGAGCTGATAGAGCCGTGCGGTTAAGAGCAGTACAACTGCAATAACAAAAAGTGTCATCACTCGCACGCGCACCACAAAGCGGGCTCCCATATCTTTACTCTACTATCGTTTACAAACTCTTGAAGCCTTGCAGGGTAAGGGTCCTGGATGCCGCGGTTGCAAACACGGTCGTGATCTCCGCGGGGGCAACAAACCCTCGCTCTTGCGCAGCCGCCGGCGTTATCGAGCGCAAAGCTGCAAAATATTGTGTCTCAAATGTATGTACTTTCTCGGCAAGCGCATGCACCTGGCGCTCAATTTTTGTTTGTGCGGCAGTGTGTGCAACCGCCCCAAGAAGGAGCCCGCCGTAGAGAAACGCGAGGAGCGTCACCAGGCCGCCAAGAAGCGCCGCGACACGTGTTGCAATGAGCCGAAAATGTATTATTTGGTGCATATTTTTTCAATTCCGCGCAGTTTTGCGCTCCGAGCAGAGGGGTTTTGGACAATTTCCTCCCGTGTTGCAATGAGGGGTTTTTTAACAAGCAGCCGTGCTCCACCTTGAGCGGTGATTTTTTTAAAAACGTTCTTTACTATTCTGTCTTCAATACTATGGAAGGTGACAACCGCAATACGCCCATCGCACGTGAGATGCCTCCATGTCTGTAATAATCCTTCTTCAAGACTTTTTAATTCGTCGTTGACCGCGATGCGAAGCGCTTGAAACGCGCGCGTCGCAGGATGCAAACGCCCGTGGCGGTAGGCGGGCGGCACAGCATCTTTTATGACTTCAACTAATTCAATCGTTGTTTTGAGGGGTTGGCGTGCGCGGCGCGCAACAACGGCATGCGCAATGCGTCTGGCGTAGCGCTCCTCTCCGTATCCAAAGAAGACATCCGCAAGCGCTTTCTCGCTCCAGGTGTTGAGAATGTCCGCCGCAACAAATCCCGAACGCGGTTTTGGGCCATAGCTCATCGTGAGCGGCTCGTCAACCAAAAAGGAAAAGCCGCGCCCCGCCGCGAGCTGTCCGCGGTTCCATCCGAGATCAAAGAGAGCTTTGTCCACCTTTTGCGCCCCGAGAATTTTTTCAATATCCGCAAAGTTTGCCTCAAGTACCTTTGCTTTTGGAGCACGTTTTCCCGCAGCAGCAACCGCCTCGGGGTCAGCGTCAAGCGCAATAACGGTCGCTCCCGTGCGAGAGAGAAGTAGCGTGTGGCCTCCTTGCCCCGCCGTCGCGTCGAGAATGGTATCGCTTTTTTTTGGAGAGAGCATGTTCATGATTTCTTTTGAAAGTACACTCGTGTGGTCATCGCGCCTCATACCACTCTTCACAGAATGCCTAGGTTCCCGAGGGTTTGCGCCATTTCGGGAGCGGTGCGTTCAATGCGGCGTTTATAGATGTCCCAATTCTTTTTGTCCCAAATCTCGACTCGGTCTGAAATACCCGCGAGCACCACTCGTCCGCGGAGGTTCGCAAAGGTTTTTAAAAAATCTGGGATGAGAATGCGGCCCGCCGCGTCAACTTCCGTCTCAGTCGCGCCGGCAAGAAGAAAGCGTGCCATCCCACGGGCCGATGACTCGCCAAACGGCAGTACTTGAAGCTTCTTGGCGATAACGCGCCACGCGCGGTCGGAAAAAAGAAAGAGACACGTGTCGAGGCCGCGGGTTACGACCACTTTTTTCCCCATCTCACGCCGGAATTTAGACGGAAGTGACAATCGTTTTTTACTATCGAGCGTGTGTTGGTATTCTCCAATAAGCATAGAGTAGGTCTAATGGGATTGTATAACACTTTGTCCCACTTCCTACCATACTTATCCACAAGCAAACGAACCAAAGAAAGCTTGTTTTAGTTGTAAGCGAGCCGCCGCAGCGCCAAATAGTGCTGTAGAATAAGGACCAAGCGTCCAAGTCATGCAAAAGCAAAAAAGATACTGGTACCCGGTGTCGTTTATGGGCGGTCTCATAACCGGGCTCTACGCACTTCTGCCCCCCTACATCGTATACGTAGACAGTCTCGGCTATTTACCTCCCTCGATGCGCATCGCTGCGGGCTCGTGCATGGTCTTTATTGCGGGCACCATGATATTTTGCCGCCGGAGCAAACAAAAACCTTTTCAGCGGCCGCAGGCCCAGGAACACACCGCCCGTGACGCATTCACATTGATAGAGCTGTTGCTGGTTATCTCGATCATTGGAATTTTGGCATCGCTTATCCTCCCTTCGTATCTTGCCGCGCGTAATGCTGCGTATCTTGCGCGGAATAAAGCGGAATTCAAATCGATTGCGACTGCGCTTGAACTATATACAAATGACCACGGCAATTATCCTCCGGATGCGAACCGCGACTTGCCGCCCGGGCTTGAGCCCTATTTGGGCCCCGGGGTGTGGCCGAAAGCTCCCTGGCCGGGTAGTGTCTATGATTGGGACAACTGGGCTCCTGCTGATTTGGCGTATAACCCGAAAGAGCAGGTGTACCAAATCAGCGTTCGATTTTGTCCGTTAGGTCAGCCGAGCGCTTGTGTATTTCCCAAGGAACCGTGGGCACAAAATTTTGATTATTACAGTGCAGTGTATTTTTGTGTAGGTGGTCCGTGCCGCCCGCACAGCAGTCAGCCGATAAACCACCCCGGATATTGCCTCAATTGTTGAACGTTGGATTCATTGACAAAACAGATAGTTTGAGGTAAACTGCACTTCGGGTGGACACGGGGAGGCAAACCCAAAAAGGGATGCCCGATGATCCGCTTTGAAAAAATTCGCGGTGAACTCGATGGATGGGCGGCGGCATGGAAAGAGTTGCCTCCGTCCAGACAGCGTGAGTTGGTCGCGTATCTCGTCGCAGCAGTCGCGATAGTGCTCGCACTTGTCGCACCTCTTGTCGCGAGATAAGAACACGGGCGGTCCTCTTGGGCCGCCCGTTTAATTTTCTCATCCAACCGCTTCCCGTAATCTTTTTAAAACAAAGTCGCGCGGTAGCGACGCGAGGAACCAGCCGGCTTGCGGACCTTGGTGCTTGCCAAGGAAAATTAAATACAGAGCACCAAATAATTCTCCGGGGAGTATTTTCTGTTCATCTTTTATTTCGTGTAAGCGGTGGTGTAATTGTTCTCCTGAAAGTTTTTGCTCTCCTTCAATATAATCCGCGAATACTGCAAGAGCGGTTCTTTGCTGCTCTGTAAGCTCCCGCGCAGCTTCCGGTGTTTCTTCCTGCAGTTTAAACACATATTTTTCGGGAGCGTACGCTTCAAGCCATTTTTTGGCATACGTTGCGCGTTCTTGCAGCTCCGTTTTATCTTCCGGAGTAAGCGGAGCGCCTTTGAGGTTAGCGACTTCTTCCTCCACGTTGAGGTGCGGCATCTGTACGATAAATGCTACCTGGCTGAACCGCGGCAAAAACCTGCTTTCAGCAAGGTTCGACCTTGCTGAAAGTGGATGAATAAATTCGAAGAGGCGTGCGTAGTCGTCTTTTGTGCCCGCCCAATAACCTGCAGCCAGTTTGTCATATTGGTCGTAAAGGACGGGAATTGAGTCACCTTCGGGGTCGAAGTTGAACGCTTGGTTGATATCTTTTCCCAAAAGTGCGAGGCGAAATATTTTTGGCGGCAGAAGCTCAGCAATTTCTTTAGCGCTACTCCCCCGCCCCTTTGAAGAAGACATTTTCTTGCCTCCGACCAAAAAGAATTCGTACGGGATATCAAACGGCGGTTCGTATTTGAATACTTCGCGCGAAATATGATTCCCCACATCGCGGGAGCCGCCCCTCGTTGAGTGATCTTTGCCGCCTCCCTCAACGTTAACGCCGTGGACCTTCCATTTGGCGGGCCAATCAACCTTCCAGGCAAGTTTTGCAAGGCCTCCAAAAGGCGACACTCGTCCTTTGAAATCGCATCCTTTGGTGTATGGAGCTTTGTTAACAATGCAATGAACCATCACCGTTTCGCCGTCAAAGTCGCTCGCATCGGTTGTGGTAATTTTCCCGCACTGCGGACAAATGACATTAATAGGCAGCCAACCCGGCGGGCGCTCGGAGCCCGACACCTCTTTATATATGCGGCGGACGGTATCGGCTGCTTCAAGCGCTTCGCGAATGGTTCCGTCCATTTTGCCCGAGAGATACAATTCACTGGACCACACATACTCTGGGGTAAAGCCGCTTCCTGCAATTACGCTTGTAAAATCGTTAGCAAAATACTCCGCAAAATTTTTAGCAGAAGGATCGGGCGATGGAATATCGCGCAAGGGTTTGCCGAGATACTGTTCAAACTTTTCGCGCGGCAAGTACGTCGGGATATCATCCATGGGGTCAAAATCATTCAATTCGTATTTGAACGTATTTTGTATGCCGATATCAGCAAGTGCTTCAGACACCACCCCGTGTATCGCAACACCGCGCATAGAGCCCACATGCACACGCCCTGAGACCGTTTTTTCGTCCCGTATCAAAAGCGAGGCGCTTTTACCAAAGCGCTTTTCTATATCTTGTGCAATCCTGTCAGCCCAAAACATGGGCTTATTCTACTCTATTTTGAGAATTTTGTAGCGTTGGGTGCCCTTGGGGGTATGAAATGAAAATTCGTCCGCCTTTTTTTTGCCCATGAGTGCGCTCCCTAGCGGTGAGTGGTAGGAAACCTTACCGGAGATTATGTCTGCTTCCTCCGCGCCGACTATCGTGTAGGTGTATTTCTCCTCCCCCGCGACCGGCGCCCCTTTGGAGGCAATGCGCTGGACAGAGACGGTTGAGCCCATGCCGATAATGTCGGATTTGCTGCCGCGGACAATTTTTGCGTTTTTAAGAATTTGCTCGAGTTTGCCGATGCGCTCTTCGACTGCAGCCTGCAGCTCGCGCGCCTCCTGGTACTCGGCGTTCTCCGAGAGGTCTCCCAAAGAACGTGCGTACTCCAACTGCTCCGCCACTTCCCTGCGGCGGGTCGTCCGGAGCTCTTCAAGCTCTTTTGTAAGCTCTTCAAACTTTTCTTGCGATATGAGCTCTTCGGCCATGTGAAAGAGAAGTGTACTGGAGTGTGGATATAAGTCAAACGCTACGCAACATGTATTTTCTTGGGTACGGGCTTTTCGTTGCTACGAAAGCCCTGAAGCCTCGGCCCGTCGGCCTCCGGACCCCCTCGAAAACACATGTTGCTCCGCTTGTGTGGGCGAAGCAAAAGTCCTGTGCGCAGGAGTAGGGCTCCCGTTCATCTCTCCGGAGCACAGGAGCTTTTGCGCAGTCCTTTACTGAAAATACTCTGGAGCGTTTGCGTTCAGCCAGTCCAAAAACGTGCGCATAGCGGCGGGAGCCCCCGTGAGTGTGCCCGCCGGCGCGCGCTCTAAAACCAGCGCAAACGCGTAGCGCGGTGCTTCGTAGGGAAAGAACCCTATTATCCAGGAGTTCATAAATTGGTTGCGGGTGCCGACCTGTGCCGTGCCGGTCTTTGCCGCCATTTTGACAAACAGTACCGACACGGCAGCCGCCGTGCCCCCTTCAACTCCGAGGCGCATTCCCTCCCGCACCACAGCAAAAGTATGCGGATCAATCGGAAGAGCTGCGGTAGCAGCGGTTGAGCTCGCAAGAAGTGTCGGGGTAACGAGTATTCCGCCATTTGCAACCGCGGCGATCGCCCGCACGGCCTGAAGCGGTGTTACCTGCACCCCATACTGACCAATTGCCGTGTTATAGGTATCGCCGATGCGCCATGGATCGCCATCGAACACTTCTTCCTTCCACGCAGGCGTCGGTATCAGCCCTTCTTCCTGCGAAAATCCGAGGAGCCCCGGGAGTGTGGCGAAGCCGAAGAGCTTGAAGTATTTGTCGAGCCCCGCAATGCCAAGACCTCTTTGATTTTGAAATCCGCCCCCGACTTCATAAAAATACACATCCGAAGAGACAGCGATCGCATGGCGCATGTCGACCCACCCGTGCGCCTTCCAGTCCTTAAATACGGAGGGTTTATCCGGAAAATACGGATTCGGAATACTGATGGAGCCGGTTGAAAGAATTTCTGTCGACTCGTCGATCACACCTTCGGTCAAAGCGCCGACCGCAACAAAGGGCTTGACTATCGAACCCGGAGCGTAGAGCCCGGCGGTCGCACGGTTAAGAAAGGGCTGACGCGGATCCGAAAGAAGCGCCTGAATTATCGCGGGGTCTCCACTGGTGAGTGCTGTGGGCGAGAATTCCGGATAATTAACGAGTGCGATAATTTCTCCGGTTTGTATATCCATGAGTACTCCTGCGCCGCCTTGAAAGCGTGATTCTTCCGCACGCTGCGCAACCGCCTCAAAAAACCCGGAGCTTACATCAGCGTCTATGGAGAGTGCGAGCTTTTCGCCCGCAAGAGGTTCACGAACCCTCGCCTTGGAGACAACCTTACCCCGCGCGTCAGTCTCGGTTAACTCGATGCCATTTTGTCCCGCTAAAACAGCATCAAAAACCTTTTCCACTCCATCTACCCCCAGGTAGGTTTCTTGAAAATAAATACCGGAGGAGTCCTTGGCTGGCGGCTTAACATATCCAACAACATGGGCGATACCACCTTGAGTCGCATAGATGCGCTGCGCAAAATCGTCTTCGGGAGAATCTTTTTCATTCCAGGCAAGCGGAGTTCCCGTGCGATCTACAATGAGCCCGCGGTCGGCGAAGATGGTAGTTTCCGCGAGCTGATTTTCCCGCGCTTGTGTCGCGTAGGCCTCCCCCTGTATGAGCTGGAGGTCACTTGCTCGCGCAAGAAACCCCAAAAACAAAAAAGTTAAGATACCACCAACAAACAGAAAGGAGCGTCGTGAAAGCGGCCGTTCAATGCGGCCCTCAAGCCGGTCGGTGTCAAAGTGCGCTAGATTTTTTGAATCGATGAGTATTTCGTCCGGATGGATTTCGGCCGTCCTTCTCTTCTTTCTGCCCCACAAAATACGCCGCATCTGCTTAGTATAACTTTTTTGGGAGTGTTTTTCCTAATAGATAGCGGTTCGCAAAAAATCGCGACCCAATTGAGAGAAGCGCGAGCACTGTCAGAGGAAAACCCACCATCTCAAAAATACCCGTGGGAGCACCCCACATAACATCAAGCAAGAGCCCGAGTATTACTGCAAAAACACCTCTACCGAAAAGCCCCGCGAGCACAACCGCTGCTACCTGAAGCGGCC
>MEWX01000029.1:0-5270 GCA_001775485.1 Candidatus Adlerbacteria bacterium RIFCSPLOWO2_01_FULL_51_16 | reverse complement strand
AGGAGAAGCCCTGCTGCGACTAGCACAAAAAAAGTCGGGAGCACCCATCGTGGCTCCCGCTTCATAAAGTTGCCTGGCTCCAAACCTCCACATACCGCAAACTAAACGGACTTACCGGCAGATGGAAATACAATGTCTCAAAGGACTCTCCTTCTGTAAGTTCAATTGCCGAGACAGTCGCAAAAAATCCTCCAGAAATTCCGGGAAGTAACACCGCATCCCCAACCGATGCGTGCGTGCCTACGGGGACACGGGAAAGAAATCCTCCTCCCCCTTGGCCCTCAAGAGTCAGCGGAACTGTTTTGTCGTCCTTAAGGTACAGGAGAGCGTTGTGCGTCTCCCCGGGAGCAGAAAAGAGAACAACCCGCGCGGTTGTCGGATATACCTGACTCACCGCACCGACAAGCAAGGTTCCTCCAGCGGAGACAAAATTCCCCACAAGGACCCCTTTCCTCTCTCCTGCGTCAATAATGAGCGTGTCGTACGGAGTCTGCGGCGGACGGGCGACGACTCCCGCGAGCAGCACCCCCTGTTCCGCATTCCTTTGAAGTCGTACTTTCAAATCCAGATTTTCTTGATAAAGATACCCCCGATCGGCAGCGAGGGCCTCCGCAGCAGCAAGTTGCGCGCGCAAGCGCGCCACCTCCCCCGACTGGAGCGTGTCGCGTAGCGAAAGCACCGGGGAAAGCCCCCGCCACAAAAACCCCGAGAGCGGCTCCCGCCACAGAATAACTCCGAGAAGAAGCACGAAAAAAAGTGCGCCAAACACAAAGCCCCGGGTCGAGAGGAGACGCTGTAAGCCCCTAGTATGCGAGGTCGTCTTCATGTTCGAGGAGTATATCGCGGTGAGCCGGAAGATTCTCCAAAATGACGCCGGTTCCCCGGGCAACGGCGGTAAGCGGATCATCGGCAACGATAATAGGCACACGCAGCCATTGTGCCAGGAGCGCATCCAAGCCCTTGAGGAGCGCCCCGCCGCCGACAAGCACTATGCCCGAGCGCATGATGTCGGAGAGGATTTCCGGCGGTGTTGTCTCCAAGACCTCGCGCACCGACTCCACAAGGGTATCAATCGATTGTGAAATTGCTTCACGGATATCGGAGTCGGTGATGATAATTTCACGCGGAAGTCCGGTAATGAGGTCACGCCCGCGTATGACCGCCTCCATGTGGCCACCTCCTTCGATAACCGAGCCGATTGCGATTTTTACTCCTTCGGCGGTCTTTTCCCCTATCAAAATTTTAAACTCGCTACGCACGTGTGCAATGATGTCCTGATTTAGCTTTTCTCCCGCTATGCGCAGATTTTTTGAGCGGACAATACCACCGAGAGACAGTACTGCGATGTCGGTATTGCCCCCACCGATATCAACAATCATACTCCCGATTGCCTCGCGTATCGGAAGACGTACCCCGAGCGCCGCCGCGATTGGCTCTTCGACAATATGCACCTCGCGGGCGCCTGCGTTCTGCGCTGCGTCGCGGACCGCGCGAATTTCCACGTTGGTGATGCCGGAGGGCACGCCGATAACCGCCCGCGGACCCAAGATTTTTTTTGAAACACCCTGCGCTTTGTTGATGAGATAGGCGAGCATTTCTTCCGTCGCCTCGAAGTCGGACACAACACCCTCAACTAACGGACGTACGGCTATCAAATGCCCCGGAGTTCTGCCGAGCATCGCTTTTGCTTCGGCTCCGACCGCAACCACCTGGCCGGTCTTTTGATTGACCGCGACAACCGAGGGTTCGGTTACGACTATCCCCTTTCCGCGCAGATACACCAGCGTGTTTGCGGTGCCGAGATCAATGCCGACATCGTTTGATAAAAGTGAAAGCAGGCGTTGAATCGGATTAGGCATGAGAAAGAGTGTTAAGCATCTCCGAGGTGGACAGGTGGCTCGTCTTGCCGCTTTTGCGCTCAACACACTCGAACTTACCCGCCGTAAGCGTTTTTTCAGAAACAACTACGCGCAAAGGAATTCCAATAAGATCGCAGTCGCCGAACTTTTCTCCCGCACGCAGGTCCCTATCGTCGTAGAGCACCTCAAAACCCCCCTCCGTGAGCTCGCGATATAATTCATCCGCCTCTTTTTTAACTTCCGCATTACCTCCGGAGAGGTCAATCAGGTGTGCGCGGAACGGTGCCACCGTTTCCGGCCACACAATCCCCTTTTCGTCCCCGAGCGCTTCAACGATGGCGCCCATGAGGCGCCCGAGCCCTATCCCGTAGCAGCCCATCAGTACCGGCTGCTCCTTGCCTTGTTCATCCTTAAACCGGAGTCCCAAGGGTTCTGAAAAACGTGTCCCCAGTTTAAAAATATTGCCAACCTCGATTCCTTTTTCCTCTGAGAGTTCGCTCTTGTCCAAACCAAGCTCCTCTAGCACTTCGTCGTTATAGACCTCTTTGTTTACGGCGAGTTTTTTCTCGCGGTTGAGATAGAGAGTGTCTTCACCCGCTTCGCATAGCATCTGAAACTCGTCGCTGAATTTCGAAAAACTGCCGCCGGAGGCAAATGTGCGGAAGGTACGGGGGCCAATGCCAACGCGCTCAAAAATCTTCAGATAGGCCTCGATAGCGCGCTCGTGAAAATCGGCAAGCTCACTTTCTGAGCGGGCAAAAAAGTACAGGTCTTTCATAATAAACTCGCGCCCGCGCAGGAGGCCTGACTTTGCACGTAGCTCGTTGCGGAATTTATTTTGAATTTGATAGATAGCTTTGGGGAAATCGCGGTGCGATGAGGCGTGCATCGTCATAATGCGGACCAGGTCCTCTTCCTGCGAGTGCCCGAGACCCACCTCCCCGCCGTCCTTGAGCTTTGTCTTAAACCAATTGTCGACTACCTTATCGTCCCACCGGCCGGTTATCTTCCAGACGTTCGGGTCTTGGAGCGCCGACATGAGCACCTCTTGCCCGCCGATCATGTTCATCTCCTCCCGTACGATGTCTGCAATCTTGTTGAGTACCCGGAGCCCTAGAGGCAAATACGAATAGACCCCGGCCATCTCTTTATGTATATAGCCCGCGCGTATCAGGAGTTGGGCATTCTTGGCAACCTCATCCTTTGGTGCCTCCCTGCGTGTCTTTGTAAATAGTTGAGATTGCCGCATATGCCCTGTGTCTGGGCTATTGTACGCCAAATATGAAGACAAGCAAAAGTAGAAAGAATTAGCTCACCAAACGGGCAATGTCGTGATAGGAAACAACGAGCATCAACAGTACAAGAAGTCCGAGGCCGAAAATGGTAAGTCGGGTAGTCACATATTCGGGTACCGGTCGGCGGAAGATGCTTTCGATGGCAATAATGAAAAGCCGGCCGCCGTCGAGTCCCGGAATCGGTATAAGATTTATGATTGCGAGATTTATCGAAATGAGTGCGGTGAGCACTATGGTCGGGGCAAACCCTTGTCCTACCGCCAAAGCGCCGAATGAAACGATGCCTATAGGCCCCGCAACAGAACTAAAATCAGCTGCCCCGCGCACTAATCGGGAAAAGAATCCTGCGAGCGAGAGCGCCGAGGAAATTGTCATGTCCTTGGTTGCCACTACCCCCTGAAGAACAGCCAGATGCACCGGCAGTTGCAATACCCCGACATCGTCTATGTCGACGCCAAGCGCCTTGCGCCCTTCGATAAACCCCTCCTCAGCGCTCGCTAAAAATATTTTCTCTTCCCCGTCGCGCGTAACAGTTATAAGCAAGCTCTGGTCTTGGTGCGCGCCGATAAACTCCCGCACCTGTAGCGCCGTCGCCCCCTCGGGCAACACTTCTTTTTTGCCGGTCTCGAGCGAAATAATTACATCTTCCGGCTTGAGACCGACGCGTTCTGCAGGAGAATTGGGACGCACACCGACAATCATGGGGGTAACATCCTTTACTTCTCCAAAGGTTTCGGTTGAAGCAAGAGCCGGGAGCCCGAAGGAGTACCCCACCGAAAACAAAACCCACGCAAAAAGTACATTACAGAGAACGCCGGCGACAACTACACTGGCCTGCACCGGGCGGGACTTGCTCGCCATGCTGCGAGGGTTTCCCCCGCCCTCGCTCGCATTCTCTCCGAAAATCCGTACAAAACCCCCCAAAGGGAGCAGGTTAAAAGAGTACTCTGTCTCCCCTTTCCGTAGCGCAAATATGCGTGGCGGAAAGAAAACACCGAACTCTTGAACCCAAATGCGAAATAGTTTTGCAACCAAAAAATGCCCGAGCTCATGCACGAGAATCAGCGCAACAATTATGAGAATAAAGAAAACTACCGTCATACTAGGTTAGCCGGCAATCTCTTTCTCCTTGCGGGAAAGTGCATCGTCAAAAGATTTATTTGCGGTATCAACCCTCTTTTGCATATCGTCTTTGGCGCGGAATTTTTCGTCTTCCGACATTTTTTTCTCCTTTTCTTGTTTTTGGATAGCACTCCACACCTCGTCGCGCGCTTTGCGCAAGGAGCTTCTAGCTTCCTCGATTTTTTCTTTGGCGAGTTTCAGGAGCACCGTGCGACGCTCCGCGGTAAGTTCAGGAAAGAAGACCCGCACCCCCTTTTCATCAGCGCCAACCGAGACGCCGAGGTTAGAAACAGTAATCGCTTTTTCTATCTCTTTGGCATTCCCCACGTCCCAGGGCACTATGCGCAGAGAGCGCGCATCTTCAACAGAAATAGTAGCCAGTTGACTGATAGGGACACGGGTGCCGTAGGACTCCACCTGCACTCCGTCTAAAATGGCAGGGCTTGCGCGCCCGGTGCGGACGCCCCCGAGCTCCTTTTTGAGCCGCTCATCTATCTCCTTAATTTTTTTCTCAAACGGTTTAAAATCGTATGCCATAACTCGATTGTAGCAAAAAAGAAAGAGCCCCGCTTACGCTAAGGGCTCCTGGACACTGAGATGTTGGGCACCTCAACTTACTGTGCTCAAGGAGCACTGGTACATGCCATCCGAGTGTAAGGCCACGTGGGGCCGCATCGCAGGGGCAAAAGGCTGACCGGTCAGCCAAACACCGCTTGTACCGCGATCTCGGGGTTGCACCTATGGCGCCGTCAATGCGCCCGAGTTCTCAGCGTCCAACAACAATTTACTCTTTTTAATACCGAAGTCAACCAACCTATCTACACCCTGAATCGTGTTGCGGCAGGAGGGTAGATTTTGATAAGCGGATCTTTTGAATTGTCGTGGTGGCGCGCGGGGGCAAGGTAGCGCCCGTAGTGTATGACCCGGTGGGTAAAGGCCCTCCATTCTTTTTTTGGCAGAAGCTCCATCAAATCGCGCTCTATGCGCACCGCAT
>MEWX01000028.1:1795-5717 GCA_001775485.1 Candidatus Adlerbacteria bacterium RIFCSPLOWO2_01_FULL_51_16 | reverse complement strand
CGGGCGGGGAGGTTATTATCGACGGCCAAAATACACACGAGATGTCTTCAAATGAGAAAATGCGTTTTCGTCTCGTAAAGTTCGGCTACGTTTTTCAGGACTACGCGCTTTTGCCAGAGTTAACTGCACTTGAAAATGTGGCACTCCCGCTTCTTATGCAAGGACACTCCAAGCGCAAAGCATACCGGGAAGCGGGTGTAGCACTCGAGCGCGCAGGGCTCGGGCACCGTTTGCACAACTTACCCTCCCAACTCTCCGGCGGCGAACAGCAACGGGTCTCAATTGTCCGGGCGGTTGCACATAAACCGAATGTTCTCTTTGCCGATGAGCCGACCGCAAACCTCGACAATCAATCCTCGGAAGTCATTATGGAAATTTTTAAAGATCTTCACCGTGAGGGGCAAACGATCATTATGGTGACACACGAAGAGCAGTATGCGCGCCTTGCCGAAAAGATAATAAAAATAGACGATGGCAAGATAGTTTCTACAACAAAAAACCATCCCCGTTAATGACACCTTCATCTCAAAAAGTGTAGTACTATACCTCGTATGCTTGTAACCATTGCAACGATTCTTGTGGTGCTGTGGCTCTTGGGGCTTGTGACCTCCAATACACTGGGGGGTTTTATCCACCTGCTTTTGATAGTTGCAATTATCGCGGTACTTATCCGCGTCATTCGCGGCGAAAACCCGCTCGCCTAGAACAGTAGCGTATTTGCAAAGAAAATTGCGTGTTACACTGGCGGTATATCCGTTAGCTTTTTTTGGTATGCAAAACAATATATGGTTGTGGATTGTGGGCGTGGTCGTGGTTCTCGGCATAGGGGCATATATTGCAACGCAAGGAGGCGTCTCCCCGACAACTCCCGGGGGAGAGAGCAACAATACACAACTAGATACCGCTTCAGATTCAAACCAGCCGACTTCGCTTAAGGTATTGCTTGCCGCCGGTATTGCACAAAAGTGCACGGTTTCTTCGGCAACCGCAAACTCTTCATCATCCGGTACCGTCTATCTCGCACAGGGGATGATGCGCGGCGAGTTTACCTCTGTTTCGGGCGGACAAACCGTGGAGAGCCACATGATTGTCAAGGACAACACAAGTTACGTCTGGAGCGACATGATGCCGCAGGGGTTTAAAATGTCTTTTGGCGCTATGGGCTCGGGAGCTGGAAACCAAGGAGGCGTTGATGTCAACGCGCAAGCTAACTACTCCTGCACACCGTGGGCAGCGGACCAGGGGATGTTTGAACTTCCCGCAAGCGTCACCTTTATGAGTGCACCGGGTGCATGAGCTTAGGAGCAGAACTTAAAAAAATAATACGCGGAGAAGTAGATACCTCGCCGGAGACACTTCTGCGCGCAAGCCGCGACGCTTCTTTGTTCGTAATGAAGCCGGAAGTCGTGGTCTCCCCGCTTGATGCGGGGGATATTGGGGCGCTTGTGCGATATGTAGGAGAGCAAAAAGGGAAGGGGGTGCGCCGCTCATTGACCGCGCGCGCAGGAGGAACTGACATGTCCGGCGGCCCCTTGAGCAATTCGATTGTTGTTGATACCGCGAAGCACTTAAACCATCTTCTCGCTCTCAGTGAGCGGAGCGCCACGGTCGAACCCGGAATGTACTTTCGGGATTTTGATGTAGAAACGAAGAAAAAAAATCTAGAGTTGCCCTCGTACACCGCAAGCCGGGAAATTTGCACAGTCGGCGGAATGGTCGCCAACAACTCCGGAGGTGAAAAAAATCTGAAATACGGCAAAACCGCGCGCTATGTGGAGGAGCTTGAAGTGGTTTTAAGCGACGGCAAACCCCACATACTGCGGAAGTTTGAGGGTGATGCACTCCAGACGAAGCTCGCGGAGCAGTCTTTCGAGGGCGACCTGTATCGCAGTGTTGCGGCACTCATTAAAAACAATACAGAGATAATTGAAAGGGCAAAACCAAAGGTTGAAAAAAATTCCTCCGGCTATGCACTGTGGGATATCGGCGACGGTGTTACCTCGCTTAATTTGGCGCGTCTTATGGTTGGTTCGCAGGGCACGCTTGGGCTTATCACCAAAATCCGCTTTGCGCTCACACAACCAAAACCTTTTGCGGCGATGGTTGTAATGTTCGTCAACAAACTTTCGCAGTTGGGGGAGTTGGTGCCGGAAGTTTTGCGTTACGAGCCGGACAGTTTTGAGTCGTACGATGACCACACCTTCCAGCTCGCGGTAAAGTATTTCCCCGAGTTTGCAGGACAGATGAAAAGCGGACTCTTCCGGCTTGGGATTGAGTTTTTGCCGGAGGTGTGGATGGTTTTGACAGGCGGCGTCCCTAAACTGGTGCTGTTGGTGGAATTCCGCGGGGTAACTCAAGAAGAGGCACTTCTCAAAGCGCAAAAACTTGCGGCCGAGGTAGCACACAACAAGGAACACATTTCATACCGCATCGCAAAGAACGAGGCGGAGGCGCGCAAGTATTGGGTTGTGCGGCGCGAAAGCTTCAACCTTTTGCGCAAAAAGGTTGTCGGACGGCGCACAGCGCCTTTTATAGACGACTTCGTCGTGCCTCCTTTGAAACTCCCGGAATTCTTACCAAAACTTGAAGCAATACTTTCAACCTACGATTTGACATACACCATAGCGGGACACGTGGGGGATGGAAATTTTCATATCATTCCGCTGATTGACCCCAGGCGGGCCGACACCGCACGAATGATCGACGAACTCTCACATAAGGTCTATGACCTCGTGCTTATATATCAGGGTTCGATAACGGGGGAGCATAACGACGGCCTTGTGAGGACGCCGTATGTGGAGAAAATGTTCGGAACGGATATGTATAACCTCTTCGTACAAGTAAAAAAAATCTTCGACCCTTTAAATATATTCAACCCAGGCAAAAAAGTGGGTACTACCTTTGCGGAGGCCCTCCGTCATTTGGATCTGCCGTCAGTTCAGAAATAGCAAAGCCCCCCACCGGTGAAGGTAGGGGGCTGGGGCGCGGAGTCAACGGTGGATCTCAAATCGCTATCTGGCAGATCCATCCTCGGCGTGACCACAAACGGATCGCGTCGCGGATTTCCCAGAAGGCAACCACATCGAGCTCCACTTTTTCGTTTGAGTCGCGAGGGTGACCGAGGATCGTAAACATGGCATTCCCCTTGATTTGACTGTGAAGATGTAAGCCCCGTACTATTGCTGTTCATTCTATCATATAGTAGACATATTGTCAAGTATATTGTGTAGAGTGCTAAAGGATGGCTTAAAACAAGGCTAGAGTACAATGAGGTAGTTATGGAGCCGCTAGCGAACAAAATCCGCCCCACAACCCTCAAAGAGTTTGTTGGGCAGGAGCATTTGGTAGGAAAAGGGAAGCCCTTCCGCGAAGCAATAGAAAAGGGCCACCTCTTTTCTTTTGTGTTGTGGGGCCCGCCGGGGAGCGGCAAGACCACCCTCGCGCGTATCTATGCCAACGCGCTCAATGCAGAATTCCACGAGCTCTCCGCGGTCGACTCCGGCAAAGAGGATATCAGAAAGATTTTACCAAAGCGCGGGAGCTTACCGATGGGGAAGCCACTTATTTTATTTATCGACGAGATACACCGCTTCAACAAAGCCCAACAGGATTTTCTTTTACCCTATGTTGAGCGTGGAGATATCACACTTATCGGTGCGACAACCGAGAACCCCAGTTTTGAAATAATTTCAGCGCTTCTTTCGCGCTGCAGGGTGTTTGTGCTCAACGATCTAACCGAGGGTGATATGGAAAAAATTATTGTGCGCACAAAGTTGAAAGTATCGAAAGGCGCACGTGACTGGCTGATACAAATGGCACAAGGCGACGCGCGGCAAGCGATAACGGTTTTGGAGAATGCGCAAAAACTCTACGGGAAAATTACCCTTGAGTCGCTTAAAGAGACAATTCAGAGCAAGCACCT
>MEWX01000028.1:1062-1781 GCA_001775485.1 Candidatus Adlerbacteria bacterium RIFCSPLOWO2_01_FULL_51_16 | reverse complement strand
GAGCAAGCACCTGCGCTACGACAAAAAAGGCGAGGAGCACTACAACACTATCTCCGCGTTTATTAAAAGCATGCGCGCTAGCCAACCCGATGCGGCACTCTATTATCTGGCGCGGATGGTAGAGAGTGGGGAGGATCCGCTCTTTATTGCGCGGCGGATGGTTGTGTTTGCGAGCGAGGACATCGGACTCGCACAACCGACGGCGCTTGTGGTTGCAAACGCGGTATTTGAAGCGTGCGACAAAATCGGCTACCCGGAGTGTGCGATTAATCTAGCACACGGGGTTGCCTATTTGGCGGAGAGTAAAAAGAGCCGCAAATCCTACGATGCGTATTTTGAGGCAATGGATGATGTAAAAAAACTCGGCAATCTTCCAATTCCTTTAAAAGTTCGTAATGCCCCGACAAAGTTAATGAAAGACCTTAATTACGGCAAGGAGTATAAACTCTACGACAAAGAATCGTATTTGCCTGATAAACTCAAAGGTAAGAAATATTTGAAATAATATGGATACAGAAACAATTGTTTTTGGAGGAGGGTGTTTTTGGTGCACCGAGGCGGTATTTAAGATGTTGAAGGGGGTGCAAAGTGTTGAGCCGGGATATGCCGGAGGAGAGATAGAGAATCCAACGTATGAGCAAGTGTCGGCAGGGAACACGGGGCATGCAGAAGTAACTAAAGTCGAGTATGATCCGCATGAGATTGCGTTTGAAGAATTA
>MEWX01000028.1:0-1055 GCA_001775485.1 Candidatus Adlerbacteria bacterium RIFCSPLOWO2_01_FULL_51_16 | reverse complement strand
TGTTTTTTGGAAACCACGACCCGACAACCTTAAATCAACAGGGGAATGATGTGGGACCGCAGTACCGCTCGGTGATTTTTTATACAACAGAGCGGCAGAAGGAAAAGGCCGAGCACTACATTATGGTGATGAACAAAAGCCTCGGCGTAAAGAAAATTGTAACCGAAGTCGCGCCGCTTAAAAAATTCTATCCGGCGGAGGATTATCACAAAAACTATTTTGAGAATAATCGTAGCGCTGGCTATTGCCAGCTTGTTATTGAGCCGAAAGTGGAGAAGGTTGGAGAGAAGTTCAAGAGTTTGTTAAAGTGACGCTACACAAAAAGTTCCTTCGAAAAAGTCCTCGGATCTCCCGTATCGCGCTCGACGCGCTCTCGGGCCAGACTATTTTCTTAAGGGACTTTTTGCTCCGCTTTGTTATAGTATGCAAAGGCAAAATAAATTTTGAGGGGGTACGGAGCCGGACGCGGCGAGTCTTCAGGATTTTCACAGCAGTGAAAAATCCGTACCCGGAAAAATTTGATTTTGCCGCCGCCCTATGACCCAAGAAGAATTTGAACAATTGGTGTCGGAGGAGTTTGAACGGGCGATACCCGAAAAGTTTCGCACGCATATCAAAAATGTCGCCTTTTTGGTCGAGGACGAACCTTCACACGAATTGCGCAAGAGAGAACATTTGGGTCCGCACCATACGCTTCTTGGCTACTACCACGGCATCCCGATGCCTATGCGCGGTGATTGGTACGGCATGGGCACAACCATGCCGGATACGATCACGTTGTTTCAAAAACCGATCGAGGAAGCCGGCGGAGGAGACCCGCAAAAAATTGGGCAAGTCATCCGCGAGACGATATGGCACGAGGTCGCGCACCATTTTGGGTTTGGTGAAGAGCGGGTCCAAGAGCGCGAGCAGAAACGCGACGGAATAAATCTCTAATGTGGCCATTATGGTAGAATGGGGAGATGCAAACACGATATTCGGCAATTGCCCTTGTGGCACTTGTGGTTTTGCTCGGAGGATATTTTCTTTGGAGCAATGCACAAAGCAAGCGATTT
>MEWX01000027.1:4387-6476 GCA_001775485.1 Candidatus Adlerbacteria bacterium RIFCSPLOWO2_01_FULL_51_16 | reverse complement strand
CCCCAAGATGTACCAAAACGTGTCGCTTACCATGTCGCCGATGACGATAACAGGGAAAGCAATCAAGGGGTTCATAATGCCGCCCTTTGCTAAAAATCCGGCGATGACGGTGACTATAGGCCCCTCAACGATTGCGAGTGGAAAGAGGAGTAAGTACTGATATTGCGTAAGAAGGGCAATTATTTGTTCAAGCGACATATTGCCGTAGCTTGTCTAGAGTATACTACCTTCTAATGAAGTTGAGCTTCGTTATACCGGCGCACAATGAGAAAAAGCTGATAGGGAGGTGCCTCAAGTCGATTTTGAAAGAGGTTGCTCCGGGTACCCACAAAGCGGAGATTATTGTCGTTGATAACGTTTCAACCGATGGTACGCGCGAGGAAGCGCTTCGCCACCCCAAGGTCACGGTCGTCGATGAGCCCTTTCGGGGGTTGTCACAAGCGCGCCGGGCGGGGTTTGTCGTTTCAACGGGAGAGCTGATCGCAAATCTTTACGCCGACACCGAACTCTCTCGCGGATGGTTACAAAAAGTAATGGAAGCATTTGCGGAAGACGAGCAGCTTGTAGGACTTTCGGGGCCGTATATGTACAAGGGGGCCGATGTCGTGGATAGGGTAGTGACAAAGATTTTATACGGCGCTAAGTTCCTGTTTTACTTTTTTACGAAGGCTGTGTTCGGGGTAGGAGAATTGTTTGAAGGAGGAAACCTTGTCATGCGCCGGAGCGCCTTACTTCTAGCAAGCGGCGGCGACGCGACCGCTATGTTTTCAGGCGGGGATACTGAAATGATCCGCCGTATTTCAAAAATAGGGGAGGTGCGGTGGATGTGGTCTCTGCCGATAATCCGGGTAAAATAAATACATGTTTGAAACTCTGATTATTTTCGGGGCGAACTATCTTGTTGTGGTGCCGGCTCTCGCTCTTCTTGCATACTGGTTTGTACTCCCCCGCGAAAAGAAAAAAGAACTTGCCCTGCTCGCGATTATTGCTCTACCGCTTGGGTATGTTCTCGCGCGTATTGCCGGGCTCTTCTATTTCCACCCCCAGCCCTTTGTCGAGTGGGACACTCCGCCGCTTATTCCACACGAGGTAGACAACGCCTTTCCTTCAGACCATGTGGCGCTTGCGGGGGCACTTGCCACGATTGCTTTTTCTTATAACCAATGGCTTGGTGTCGGATTATGGTTTGTAGCTTTTGGCATAGGATGTGCCCGGATAGGGGCGGGTCTGCACTACCCGGGAGACATCATTGTTGGGGCAGTGCTTGGTGCCGTGGCAGTTTTTGCGGCAGCGCGGGCTATCTATCTCTGGAACTCTGTAGACAAAAGGGAAAAGTAGAGTTTATTCGGCTTGTAAAAGCTTTCTCGAACCTCCGCCGGAGGAAGAACCCGCACCAGAACCGGCTCCCGAGCCTACGCCCGAACAGTCCCTTGTAGAATGAATTTACTATAGATAATGAGAAATTGAATCCTAAGTATGAAAAAACTACTCCTCGCAACAATCAGTATTGTCCTCGCCGCTGTTGCGGTGTGGGTTATATACAGTAGAGAGGATGCTCCTGCGGAAGCGCCGTATGTGTTGCCCGCGCTTACGCAAGAGTACAAAAACGACACGTATCAATTTTCGCTCAATATGCCGGGGAACTTCATCGTGCGGGAGGTAGAGCAGGACGGGGGAGTATCAATTGTTCTTGAAGACGCGGGTGGCAACGGGATACAGCTCACCATTGTGCCGTTTGATGAAGATATAAGGGTTTTGACTAAAGAGCGGATAGAGCAGGATGTGCCTGACCTTGCTATACGCGACCTAGAGACGCTTGAGGTAGGAGATGACTACAAAGGCCTCGCGTTTAAAAGCGACAATGACGCGTTTGACGGCGACAGCCGGGAGGTGTGGTTTATCTTCCGCGGCAACTTCTACCAAATCTCAACCTACGCGCGGCTTGACCCCCTGCTTAAAGCAGTATTTGCAACATGGAAATTCTTTTAAGACTCATCTTTTTTATTTTTCTTTTTGGTGTCGCGCCTATCGTGCAGGCAGTGACTATAATTCCGCGTCCCGAGAATAGTTTAGGCCTTATGGGCTACTG
>MEWX01000027.1:0-4349 GCA_001775485.1 Candidatus Adlerbacteria bacterium RIFCSPLOWO2_01_FULL_51_16 | reverse complement strand
GACAGAAGCGGTAACAATAACGACGGCAGGCTGACGAGTACGATCTCGACGACAACTGTGCCAGGGAAATGGGGGCAATCTCTTAATTTTGACGGTACGGGGGATGTGCGCGGATTTACAGCTTCGCCCGTTGCGCAAGCCGCCCCAATAAGTGCCTGTCTGTGGGTAAAGCCGGACGATACTACAAGCCGTACCGTTGTGGCTGACCGTGATCCGTCTACAAATGGCTGGCAATTTGGGGTCAACCGCACTACTGTCGGGAATTTGTCGCTTATCCACGACGCAAGTGTTGTTCAAGTCGCCTCGGGAGTGGCTGCTGGCGAATGGAACCATGTCTGTTACAGCTGGGACTCTGTCACCACTCTGACTTCTTTTTACAATAACGGAACGCTGAGAGGGAGCTCCAATCTTGCCGCGGAGGGCGAGACAAGGACAGGTACTCCCTTTAGGATTGGCCACAGTGCGGCTACAGGATTTTCGACCCCGTTCAAGGGGGCGATCGACGATGTGCGGGTCTATAGTCGCGTGCTCACCGGCACGGAAATAGCGGCACTCTACAGGTCCGGCAGCTCGCGAGTGGGCAATTCTTCAACTCTTACCCAAGGCAGTGTGCTCGCAAATGGTCTTACTGTGCACTCTTCCTTTGATGGGGCCGATGTAACCGATGCTAGGGTGTATGACCGCGCGGGAGGGACAAGCGGATATTTTTCTGGCGGTGCAACATCGAGCGCAAAGACCTTAGGGATTTTGGGACAAGCATTTACATTTGATGGTAGTAATGACTATGTATATTTTTCATACGACCCACCAAATACGAGTCAAACAATGTCTGTGTGGGTTAAAACCACATCTAGCAGCAAATCTATTATGGGGTTTGCAAGCCTTCATCCGACAGGTGGGTCTAATGATCGCCAGTTTTACATAAACGCAGCTGGCACAGTTACTTATCGTGTTTGGGACGGTAGCGAGAAAACCAGAACCTCAACATCAAGAGTAAATGACGGCAGATGGCATTTCATAACGGGGCGATATGAGGAAGGTGTCGGCATTTCTCTTTTTGTTGATGGAGTCCAGGAAGGCACAACACTTTCTACGGGGGCACCCTTTAATTACAGCCCACCAGCATACCTTTCGGTGGGGAAAGAATCTATTAGTGCGTATTTACCAGGCACCATTGATGATGTCCGTTTCTACAACCGCGCGCTCTCGGCTGCGGAGATTAAACAGCTCTATCAGCTTGGGGGTGGAGTCCAAAATGCCTCTTCTGCCACACTTACCGCGGGTACCCCGCTTGCGAGCGGGCTCGTGGGCCACTGGACGTTTGATGGAGCAAAAATGACACAGAATGTCGCCGACAGTAGCGGGTTAGGCAACAATGGTTTTCTTTCTGGATTTACCTCGACCACTACCGCTATCGGTAAACTCGGTCAGGCGCTTCTTCTGGATGGAACTGACGATCGTGTAAATATGGGAGATGTCGCATCACTGCGGCTAACCGGAAGCATGACCATATCGACGTGGATAAAGCCAGATTCCCTTGGATATTCGGGCGGCGGGCAGCCTGGAATAATGATTAATAAACTCGGATTTCAAAGAGCTTATAACTTTGCACTAAATACAACCGGCACAGTTATCATCAATATTGCTTCCGATAGCACTACTCTTGTAAGCCGCGCGAGCACAGGGGTCCTTACGACCGACCGATGGTATCACGTGGTCGGCGTATATGACTCATCCGCCCAAACGCTCAGCACATACATTAACGGAGCGCTTTCAAACGGAACCCTTACAGGCACCGTACCGGCATCTCAATTCTCAGACAATAGTCAGCCTGTGTGGATTGGTGGCCGTAACGATTTTGCCACTCAATATTTCGACGGCACCATCGACGATGTGCGTATCTACAACCGCGCACTGTCGGCCGCGGAGGTGCTGCAGCTCTACAACCTCGGCAAATAGCCCCAAGTGCTGTTTATAAGCGTGGGGTGCAAATTACCAAGCGGTATAAGGGGAAGTGCCCGCAGGCCGGACTGTACCCACCCCAAGGGGCAAGTAGGGTGGCAGAAGTGCCCTAGAGGGGGTACCATAGACGGGTGCTTTAAATTATAGGAGTTTTAATAGGTAATAATAAAAAAGTACGTATGGCGAATTCCGCTTTTATGAAGCCGATGCAGATAAGCGCCGATTTGGCGGTTGTCGTCGGCAAAGGACCGATGCCCCGCTCGGAGGTTGTTAAGAAGCTCTGGGTATACATCAAGGCAAACGGTCTCCAGGACACGAAAAACAAGCGCAATATCAATGCCGATGCGGCGCTCAAGAAGGTATTCGGCGGCAAGGCAACGGTCTCCATGTTTGAGATGACGAGCTTGGTTTCTAAGCACCTCTCCTAAACCTGTCTTCCGGCAAAACAAAAACACCCCCGAGATGGGGGTGTTTTTGTTTTAAGAGCGAGAGATTAGCCGCGGGAGACGTTTGTGGCGCTCGGTCCCTTTGGTCCGTCGGTGACGTCAAAGGATACCGTGTCGCCCACCTGGAGTTCATCGAAGGTAACTCCTTTGAGCTCCTTTGAGTGGAAGAAGAGGTCTTTTGTCTCTCCTTCGCGCGCGATGAATCCAAATCCTCGGTCGGTTTTGGTCTTTATAGTTCCTGTCATACTTTTTTGCTTGTTCTTTAAAACTCGACCTTATTTCCCCAACTGTTGTTGAGGCCCCCACTGTACCCCAAAACCCTCTGTAAAGCAAGGACCTGTGGAAATCTCAATCAAAAAGGGATATGAGGTATTTGTCGATTTCGCGCTGGTCAAGGTCGTAAAAGTACTTGCCGTCGTCGTGGAGGTCGTCTGCCAGGTCCTCGCCGACGAAGCGCCAGTGCCACGGCTCAAAGAGATAGTAGGCATTGCCCGGAGGGTAAGAGAGCACAAAGCCCCAACGGTGGGCATTTTTGAGAAGCCATTGGTATGCAGGAGTGTTTTGAAAACCGCTTAAGCTTCCGCCTATGCCAGTTGTCGTGAGGTCAACCGTGGTGCCGAGCTGGTGCTCGGAGTACCCTTGGTCTGCGGAGAACTGGTTTGCGGTCCCGGCTCCGTAGGTCACCGAGTATTGTCCTTTGAGGGCATCTTGCTCGTCGAACGAGCGGTATGCGGAGGAAACGTATATCTCCACCTTATCCCGCTTTGCCGTGTCGAGCATTTTCCGCAGATATGACCACACGGGGGAGAGAATCAGGTTGTGTTCCGCGGCAGCATACTCGTATGCGTCGGGAATTTCGGTGAGTCGCTCGGGCACGTAGTGTTCGTTTAAGAAGAATACTTTTGAATATTTCTGCAGAAGCTCCGGGTCGATTTTGGAGAGTTTCTCCAGGGTATTGACGGTGCCGGAGAGGTCTTCAAGCTGCTCCTCAAGCGCTTCTTTTTCTTCTGTGAGGGCTGCCGAGGAGGCAAGGTTCTCTTCTATGGTTTGTATGAGGAGTTCGGTTGTTGAAGCCAAGGTACTCTTGATTGACGCGACTTCGCCCGAAAGCGTTGCCATGCGGCTATAGACCCACCAGGAGCCCGCTCCCGCTCCGGCTAGCAAAAGAATCCCTAGCACAATCAGGAACGGATGGTATGAATCACTCGATTTCATAGACAATGTATTATATAGGATATATGAAAAACATCCTTATCGTAGGATCCTTCATTGTGCTCATCGTGGGGACACTTTTCCTCTACAGCAAAAGGACGCCCGCTGGAAATACCTACGACCCGCAGATAAGCCCGGCCGATTTCTCTTCTGAAGTAACAAATATGTTCTTTACGCTTGAGCCGGGGACTGTGTTTGTGTACGAGGCCGAAAAAGCGGAGGGCCATGAGCGCATTGAGGTCACCGTGCTTTCGGAGACGCGAATGGTTATGGGGGTTGAAGCGGTGATTGTTAAAGATCAGGTGTTTCTTGACGGCGAACTTATTGAAGATACGCGCGATTGGTATGCCGAGGATTTGGAGGGGAATGTCTGGTACTTCGGCGAGGAGACCGCCGAGTATGAGGGAGGCGTTATGACAACGACCGCGGGCTCGTGGGAGGCGGGGATAGACGGTGCAAAACCAGGGCTAATTATGAAAGCAAACCCGCAAGTGGGGGACTCGTATCGTTTGGAATATTATGCGGGTGAAGCTGAAGATATGGCGGATGTGGTGACGCTCAATGAGTCGCTCGTGGTACCGGCGGGCGCCTTTACCGGCTGCCTCAAAACCTATGATTACACGCCGCTCGACCCCAACGCGAAGGAATATAAGTACTACTGCCCGGAGGTTCAGGGGGTTGCGCTTGAGGTAAATATTGAAGACAACGAACGGATGGAACTTATTTCGG
>MEWX01000026.1 GCA_001775485.1 Candidatus Adlerbacteria bacterium RIFCSPLOWO2_01_FULL_51_16 | reverse complement strand
CTAGTAATCGCGGGTCAGCTATACCGCGGTGAATACGTTCTCAAGTCTTGTACTCACCGCCCGTCAACTCAAGGAAGCCGGGAGTGCCCGAAGTTCCCTTAGGGGGACCACGGTAAACTCGGTGACAGGGAGTAAGTCGTAACAAGGCACGGCTAGCGGAAGCTGGTCGTGGAATAATTCAAATGAAATGCGTTCTATCGCTCAATTGACGATAGAACTGAATGGCGATGGGTATCGCAAGATACTCGGATGATAGTGCTAATCCCAAATTGCACTCGGTACGCCCCCCCAACCGTTAGGGACTAGAGGTTTCGCCAGTACCCGTTGAGTACAACGGGAGGAACGCGAAGCCGAACGGAACAAGAGAAAGGTCGTCTTCTAGACGATCCTGAACCCCTTGGGGTGAAGGATAATTCTCTGAAAGTGTGTCAATGCTCAATCAAAACGCCCACATCGGGCGGTTTTGCCGTATACATTAACTTTACACTATAGCGTAAAGTTAATGTAGGGGCGGTTTTATCGTGCTTGTGGTATAGTCTCGACAGAAAGGGAGGTTGTCATGACTTATCTTTTGGGAGTCATAGGCCCTATCGCGATGCTCTTCTGGATTCCGCCTTTGGCTGCTGAAATAGGCGAAGGCAATACGGCGGCGACCTGGTTTGCGGGGATCATCCTGACGATCATGCTCGTTCCCGTTGTATGGACCGTTGTCCGTTTTACGCTCACGATGCCCAAGCTTAAAAACGCGAAGTGGTGGGACTGAGCAATCCTCGGCTACTTACAATCGGAAATACAAAAAGCGCCGACCGCGAGGTCGGCGTTCCTTTTTTGCGTGCTACGATTAGAGTGGACAGAACGGAGGTTTGTCATGACGCAGGATGAGTTCGCTACGGCGGGCCTGCATCAGCAAGCCCCAGGAATTGACTTTCTTTCAATGTGGTTCAGCGTGACAACGAGCAACACCGAGCAGCTCTGGCGTCTGTGGTTTGCCGCTGCGAACCCTCTTTTCTATATGCCACCGCCATTCTGGTGGTTGCACAAAATAGAGTAAACCCCGACCGCTTGCGGTCGGGGTTTTCAATTTCCTATGTCCAAGAGTCTACTTTCGGAGGGTGTAGGTCATCGTGTAGTCGGAGCCGCCGAAGAACTCTTTGGCAAACTCTGCCGCCTCTACGGGGCTGTAGCACTTGCACGAGAAGATATCTAGGTAGGTCGTGTTTGTTTGGTTTGCGAAGTGGGCGCTGATGCAGGAGGTCTCGATAAGTTGAACCATCGAGAAACCGGCCACCTTTTCATCCTCACCGAAATTTACAACCGTGCACTCGCCGAAGCGCTTCATTTTGATGAGGTCACATAGCTCCACAACGAACCGCTTTATCTCATCCGCAGAGCGGATGGTCTCCGGGTTGCACCCGTGGATGTCTATAGAGGTCAACATCCCCCATGCACCACTTTTTTCATACTCGCTGCGTATAGCAGCGTCGCCTCCTTCAAGAGCGTCTAGTGCGGCGCTTTTGATTTTCGGAAGCGCACTTTGAGTTTCCATTTCTTAGTTTATATTTCTTGTATTAATTAATTTTTTGCCCGGGTCTTTCTTTTTTCTTAAGAAAGGATAAACGGACAAAAACTGACAATAGAGATTTATAGTAGCGTCTATGGACGAGAGCGCAATACTTTTTGACAACTCAAAACTGTGTATAACCTGTGGACAAGATTTCTTCCAAAAATTTATTTTTACAAGAAATTTCTTCGCTGGCGGATAATCGTTATATTTGCTAATATTTTTCACACGCGAGCGTAGCTCAGTGGTAGAGCATCCCTCTGATAAGGGGAAGGCCGAAGGTTCGATCCCTTCCGCTCGCACATGGCAATTAATAAAGAACTTTTTGTTGGTAATGTTGCGCAGAAGGCGATCATCATACGCGATGGAAAAATTTTGGTTTGCCGTGGTATAGGAGACACTGTCTGGGAGTTTCCCGGTGGTCGCCTCCATGCCGGCGAAGCTCCTGAAGAGTCGATAGTTCGCGAGATTAAGGAAGAGCTTGGTCTTGATATTAAAAATGTAAAACCGTTTCGAGTCGAACCCTCCTTTCACTACAAAAGCAATATGCATCAGGTGTTTATCGCGTATACCTGCACCTGTGACACCCTCGATCTCGTTATTGATCCTACTGAGGTAGAGGAATGGCAGTGGGTCCCAAAAGAAGAATTAAAAAACCTACCCATGTTCGACGACTGCGCGGCTGTCAAGCAATCTTTGCTTGAATAGTTAGAAATGTCTACAATGCGTGCATCGCCGGAGTGGTGAAATTGGTAGACACGCTACGTTCAGGTCGTAGTGCTCGCAAGGGCTTGGAGGTTCAAATCCTCTCTCCGGCACCCATAACTCTTGCCCGCACATTCATGAGGGCTTCAGGTTTGGATGTATAATTGAGGGCATTATGAATCACGATAAGCTTCTGTGGTGGAGTTTTGTGTGGTCGGAGGTGCGGTTACTCATAGCGGCGGTTGCATTATTTATCGGCGGGGTGCCGCCGGCGTTGTCTTTGGCGGTAAACATTCCCGGGGCTCTTCCTTTGGTATTACTCGGCCTCAAGCTCTGTTGGATTATTTCGGGCCTCTCGGCGGCATATCTTCTCTATCGCTGGGCGGAGCACAGAACATTATTTGGGAAAAAAGATACGTGGGACAGCGCCGCCTTTGCGGTTATGGTGGTCTCGGGTCTCAATTTGGGGTTTGTGGGGCTCCTTGGCCAAAACATCGGCATGTCAATTAGTTCAAACTACATTGTGTTTGTGGTTGTCGCCGGCCTGTATGTTGTCTCCGCTATCTATCTCCATCAACGCTGGAGCGCTCACGGACAAAAACTTTTCTAAAAGCAAACCCCCGGATTTCCGGGGGTTTTGATGCGGCGCGGTACTTATGGTTCAGCGTGAGGTGATGGTAGGGGCGCCTCCCTGGTCGTCAGAATCAAGATGGGCTTGACCCGGCACTTTGGTGGGGTTGTTGATGCCGGCGTCTCGGCTGAGCATAGTGTCCGGACGCTTGTGGCTGGGCATCTGCGAGGCTTTGTCCATGGGAAAAACCTTCTTTATTGTCATCGTTCCACGCCTCTTTGTTTGGGTTGACTTCCAATTTTACCGCTCACGCAATACAAAAACACTTCCATCACGAGTATATACCAAATACTCTCTTTCTTCAATCAACCAGGCAAGGAAAGTATTTTTGAAGGGCTTCGGTG
This sequence comes from Candidatus Adlerbacteria bacterium RIFCSPLOWO2_01_FULL_51_16, assembly GCA_001775485.1. Lineage (GTDB taxonomy): Bacteria > Patescibacteriota > Minisyncoccia > Phycocordibacterales > SBAW01 > GWA1-54-10. The sequence goes on along the minus strand of MEWX01000026.1, from coordinate 48,736 downwards.
CCCGCTCACGATGCGCACCTGCTTAATAGGCACGCGGAAGTGTCCGGCAACAAGCGCAATAACGCGTTTATTAGCGAGGTTTTGTTTTGCTTCCTCTCGCACGGCGATCTCAAAATGAATTTTAGACACCTCAAGCACCGTTTCTTTTTTTGCCCCCGCCTTCACCCGCACTTTGACGTACATGCCTCAAGTATCGCATGATAGAGCGAAATGGAAGCATATAAGGCATTTTTTGAGGGCAAGCGGATAACCCTCATGGGGTTGGGTCTTTTGGGGCGCGGGGTGGGGGACGCACGTTTTCTTGCCGAGTGCGGAGCCGACCTTATAGTGACTGATCTTAAGCCTTCAGTAGAGCTCGGATCTTCCGTAAGCCAGCTCGAAGCATTTCCGAATATTACCTATCATCTTGGCGGCCACCGGTTTGAGGATTTTCAAAACCGCGATTTGATTATAAAAGCCGCGGGGGTGCCGCTTAACTCGCCCTTTATCGCCGAAGCCCGCAAAAATAATATTCCTGTTCGAATGAGCGCTGACTTGTTTGCCGAACTCTCCGGTATCTCAACGGTCGGAGTTACCGGGACACGCGGCAAGTCAACGGTTGCGCACCTTATTGCACATATTCTCAAAACTGCCGGCAGAAAAATGCTTTTGGGTGGTAATGTGCGCGGTGTCTCGACTCTCGCGCTTCTTCCGCAGGTTACCCAAGACGCGATCGCGGTTTTGGAACTTGATTCCTGGCAGCTGCAGGGGTTTGGCGAAGCGCACACAAGTCCTCACGTGGCGGTCTTTACTACTTTTATGCCGGATCATCTGAACTACTATCACGATGATCTCGCCGCATACTTTGCCGACAAGGCGAATATTTTTGTGAATCAGAAGGCAGACGATTTTTTAATTGTGGGAGAGCAGGCAGCACCGTTTATAAAGAAATATGGGTACCAACCGGCAATCAAAGCGCACCTGACGGTGGCGAGAGGGAGCGACCTGCCCCTCACATGGGTATTGAAGATTCCGGGTGAGCACAATCGCTACAACGCGGGGATAGCTTTGGCCGTAGCACAGATGCTTGGTATTGAAGAGGAGCACAGCAAACACGGCATCGAGTCGTTTGAAGGGGTCCCGGGGCGTCTTCAGTTAATAAAAGAAATTCGCGGAGTCAAAGTATACAACGATACGACCGCGACAGTACCGGAAGCCACTATTGCGGCACTGCGTGCCCTTCGATCGGACTCAGGGCAAAATCAGAATATTATTCTGATTTTGGGCGGGGCAGACAAGAGGCTTGATATGAGAGAGTTACTTCAGGAGATTCCAAAATATTGTAAAAAAGTACTCTTGCTTGCAGGCACTGGTACCGACCGGATTAAAAACGATCTGCGCGACAGTATGATATATCATACTGTCGTTGACGCTGTGAAGGATGCCTTTAAACTGGCTCAACCAGGCGATATTTTGCTCTTTAGCCCTGCTTTTGCCTCCTTCGGGATGTTTAAAAATGAGTACGATCGTGGAGAACAATTTAACGCACTCGTTGCCAATGAACAGTAAAAAAATATACATGGTCGGGATTGGCGGTGTTGGTATGTCGGCACTCGCCCAGTTTTATGCCGCACAAGGCGCGCGTGTCTCGGGCTCTGACAGAGCGTCGTCGCCCACAACAGACATGCTCTCAAAAAAGGGGATTCAGGTATGTCTCGAGCAAAAAACGGAACAGGTTCCTCCGGATGCGGATTTGCTGGTCTATAGCGATGCGGTGCCGGCAGAGAATCCGGAGCGCGCTCGCGGTAAAGAACTCGGGATTCCGGAACATTCTTATTTTGAAGCATTGGGAAAAGCGGTTGAAGGCAAAAGGGTAGTGGCGGTTTCCGGCACACACGGTAAAACGACGACAACCGCCATGCTCGGCAAAATTTTAATTGACGCCGGTTTCGACCCGACAGTTATTGTGGGGAGTATTGTTACAGACTTTGGCAGCAATTTCCACGCCGGCAAGAGTGACATTGTCGTCGTTGAGGCGTGCGAGTATCGAAGGCACTTCCTCACTTTTTGTCCCGAAGTGCTTGTCATTACCAATATCGAGTGGGACCACACCGACTACTTCAAATCTCCGGAGGAACTCGCCGTAGCGTTTAACGAAGCAAGAGGACAGGCGAGAATTGTGATAGAAAAGGAACAATACGGAAATGAATCGGTGCCGGAGCTTCTTGTGCCGGGTGAGTTTAATAAAGAAAACGCCCGCGCCGCGAAGGCTGCGGCGCGGGCCATCGCCCCCGATATTTCTGAAGCGGATATGGATAAATCCCTGAAATTATTTAAAGGCTCCTGGCGGAGGTTTGAATATAAAGGAGTGCTACCGGGAGGCGCCCTGCTTTACGATGACTACGCACACCACCCGACTGCGATAAGGAAAACCATTGAGGCGGCAAAAGAGAAGTTCCCTAACAAAAAAATAGTCGTGCTCTTCCACCCTCACCTCTACAGCCGTACTCGGGATTTGTTTCAGGATTTTGCCGAGGCACTTGCCGGGGCGGACGAGGCCTATGTGTTGCCGGTCTATGCCGCTCGCGAGGAGTACGACGGGACCGTCTCAAATACCGCGCTTGCGGAAGCCACTAATAAAAGAGGAGGACAGGCAACTGCCCTCGGGGGGCTTGAGGAGGCTGCTCAAAAGCTTAAAACATTTTCCTCTGATACGGTTGTGTTCACTATGGGAGCGGGGGATATTTATAAAGCAGGAGAAGCGGCCCTTCGTAAGGCTCAGGACAAACCCTGAAACCTTAACGAAATCCCCGTCGTTTAAAAAGTGAAGAGGCCGCGGGAAACCGCGGCCTCGCCCATTTTGCTAATGCCAGTACCTGCCGTCCATGCAAGCAAAGCAGAAACTCTCTGGGTTAGGGGACATTTGTTTTTGAACATCGAGCGGGAGGAACTCAACACTGTCCGCCCCTAGTTTTTTGCAGATTTCTGCATTCGTGTGGGTAGCTGCAATAAGCCTCTCTTTCTCCTGCATGTCGATGCCGTAGACGCAGGGGTACTTAATCATCGGCGTACCACTACGGACGTGTACTTCGCGTGGTTCGTAGCGACGTATCTCCGCGATAACCTTGGTGAGTGTTGTGCCGCGGACTATGGAATCGTCCACGATTACCACACTTTTACCCCTGATCGCATGCCCAGTAAAGTGGAACTTGAGTGCCACCGTTTCATCACGCTCCACTTGTGTCGCAGCGATGAATGAACGTCCGTAATGACTGCGGACGATAACTGGACGGTATATGCCCGAGCGTTGGTTTTCAGCATATCCCATGGCGATGTAGTTAGAGCTGTCCGGCACAGGAGTTACGATGTCAGCACCAAGTGCTGGACAACACTGCTCAAGGGTACGCCCTAAACGGATACGATAGTCGTCGACCGCTTCGCCAAAGATAAGGCTCGCGGGGTGGGAGAAGTAATTTCCCTCGAATCGACATTTTTTCGGTGTTGCCTTGGCAAAACGTCGAGAGAAGATTCCTCCGTTCTCAATCAGGACCATTTCTCCAGGTTCCACGTCGCGGACAAACTGTGCACCCACGCCGCTGAAGCCGGTAGTTTCCGATGAGATGAAGAAGCTCTCTTCCATTTTGCCGATAGAGAGAGGGTGATTTCCTTGGGGGTCCCGCACGGCAACAAGACGGTCCGGAAAGAGAATACCAAGCTCGTAACTCCCTCGGAGCAGTCCAAAAACCCGCGCGAGATCGGATTCTAGTTTTCCGGTATCGTGCTGCTCAATAAGACGAACGATGAATTCAGTATCCATCGTGGTTTCCATCGGTCGATCGTGCAGCAGTTGGCGAAGCTCATCGAGATTTGTGAGATTCCCGTTGTGAGCGAGTGCGAATTTCCGCCCGCTATACCAACCAATTACCGGTTGGGTGTTGTCGCGATATCGATCGTTCTCCTGCCGAAGTGTGGTCGAGTAACGCACATGCCCGAGAGCATGCCGACCATGTAAACGGTTGAGTTTATCGGTATCGGCGAAGACTTCGCGGGCGATTCCGTTACCGACTTCTCGAAAGATATTGAACCCGTCGCTTGAGGCGATTCCTGCATATTCTCGTGCTCGATGCTGAATGCCGTGGAGACCAATGACGGCCAACTCGGCAGCTTTCCTTTTGTTGTAAATGCCGAAGAATCCGCACATGTGGTTGCCCTTTGTTTTGAGAAGATCGAATCTGCCCGCAGTATACGCGAGGGCGGGGGAAAGAAAAAGGCCGCTTTTGCGAGCGGCCTTTCTCAGCTATCGCGCTAGGCGACAGCCGATTCCTTGAAGAACAGAGAAGGGGTGAAAGTGGAGAAGCCGCACTTGGGGCACCCCCATCGGCAGGACCCCTCGCGCTCTGCATAGGCACTTCCTCCGCATGTGCGGCAGGCAAACTCCACCTGTTTGCGCCACTGTTGGCGCATCTTCTCCCGTTCCTCTTCGGATACCTTGTTGCCGGTTAAGGAGTTCATGCACAAATCTCCTGCGCAAGAGCCAACGACTACTCATGTACATACAATATTTTTCTGAATTGTGCTAGGGTGTTGAAGTCATGGTTGGTAAACTTTCTGTCGTTGCGACCCCGATAGGGAATCTTGAAGACATCACTCTGCGCGCGCTCCGTATTTTAAAAGAAGCGGATTATGTCGCGTGCGAAGACACGCGGATGACGCGCAAGCTCCTGTCCCATTTTGGTATCAAAACTCCTGCGGTTAATCTTAAACAGATTGAAAAATTTCTGGAGGCGGGCAAGCATGTGGCGTTGGTATCGGACGCGGGGGTCCCTGGGGTCTCCGATCCGGGGCTTGAGATTGTTTCAAACGCCCGCGAGAGTGGAACAAAAATCGAGACGATCCCCGGGGCTTCATCGCTCACGGCGGCGATTGCAGTTGCAGGCCTCAAGGCACCGAGCTTCACTTTTTACGGATTTCTCCCTCCCAAAAAAGGAAGAGAAAAATTGTTTGCGTCTATCGCAAAGGATGAACGGGCAAGTATATTTTTTGAGTCACCTCACCGGATCCTCAAGACCCTGACGTCTCTTTCCAAAGCTTCACCCGGGCGTCGAGTTGGCCTCTTCCGCGAGCTTACCAAAATATACGAGGAGCATCTTGTTGACGTGCCGCAGGAGCTCCTGCAAAAGCTGACGCCAGAAAAACAACGGGGGGAGTTTGTCGTAATTGTAGAAGGCAGGTAGTATTGTTGTATGTCTAAGGAAGCTATTGTTATTGCACTTGGTGGCTTGGTCGTCATTACCACCCAACTCGGGATCCCCGGTTCCTGGCGCACGGCGATTATTGTACTCTCCGGCATCGCTCTTATTGTTATAGGATTTATTTTGCGGGCCGAAGCACTCTCGGGCGGCTCGCGGAGGACCCCCCGCCATCACTTTGTAGAAAATGGCGCCCCCGCAAACCCAGATGTCTCGCATGAGCAAAGAAACCGACTCACCCCTCTCAATTAAATATTTTCTGTCCTACGCGGTGGCGGCGACTGTTGCTGTTGTTGCAGTTGTTTCACTTGCATATGTTACGCTCCCCACGCTTCTCTCGGTTTCATATTCCGCGAATATTTTGGGTGCAACAAGTTCTCCTAATGTTGTCGCCGCACCATACGTACAGCATCTCCCGACCCCGAAACCGCTGAAGGCAATTTATATGTCGCAGTGCGTTGCAGGGACACCCTCCTTCCGTGACTCGCTCGTAAAATTTATCGACGACACCGCACTCAACGCAGTCGTCATCGATATTAAAGATTTTTCCGGTGGCATTGCTTTCCCAACCGAGAATGCGATACTCGCGGGCGCGGTTTCAGATGAGTGCGGGGCTTCCGATATGAAAGAGTTTGTGGAGCGTCTCCATGCAAAAAATATTTATGTCATCGGACGCATCACTGTGTTTCAGGACCCCCACTATACAAGCGTTCACCCCGAACAGGCCGTACAAAAAAAGAGCGGTGGTGTGTGGAAGGATCACAAAGGACTCGCGTTTGTCGATGTAGGTGCGAAGCCCTTTTGGGACTATATGGTTGAGCTTGGAAAAGAATCTTACGAACTTGGATTTGATGAACTTAATTTCGACTACATACGTTTTCCCTCCGACGGCAATATGGCAGAAGCTGATTACACTTGGAGTGCGGGCAAGAGCAAAGCGCAAGCTCTTGAGGAATTTTATAAATATCTCACCGAAAACTTGCGCTCTCCCTCGATAAGCTCGGGACAAGTCCCTGTCTTGTCTGCCGACTTGTTTGGGTATGTCACCGTCCACCAAGATGATCTCGGTATCGGTCAAGTACTTGAGCGGGGGTTGCCGTATTTCGATTACATCTACCCGATGGTCTATCCCTCCCATTACAACAATGGCTTCACGGGACTTGCAGATGTAAACAGCGACCCATACAAAGTTGTGTATACCTCGCTTGTGGGAGCCGTTCTACGGGAAGTAGCGACCACTACTCGACAGCCGAGTTTTGCGTTCATTCCGATCGCCTCCACCTCTCCCCAGCTCTACGAGAAACCCGTATACTCCGGCAAAGTCATCCCCTGGCTACAGGGGTTTGATTACCCAGTCCATTACTCGCCCGAGATGGTCAGCGCCCAAATAGAAGCCACAAACGATGCGGGGATTGAGTCGTACCTCTTTTGGGATGCGGCCAACAAATATACCTCGCTCCGCTCGGTACTTTCAGCAACCGCAACCGTGCAATAGAGAGTATAATTAAGAAGTGAAGGAAGATCCCGCGAAAATAACCTATTTTGCCTCGACGAACTCGCGCGGGGCGAACACCCCCTTTGGTATCAAGCGCAAAGATAGGGAGCGTCACATGTATGTCATCGGAAAGACCGGCATGGGCAAATCCACCTTGCTGGAAAACATGGCAATCCAGGATATCCGCAACGGCGAAGGGCTCGCGTTCATTGACCCGCACGGCTCGACTGCCGACAGAATAATGGAGTACGTGCCCGAGCACCGCATCAAAGATGTGGTGTACTTTGCTCCGTTTGATATGGAGCACCCCATTGCCTTCAACGTCATGGAGGATGTCGGCTACGACAAGCGGCACTTGGTTGTCTCGGGGCTTCTCTCCGCATTCCGAAAAATTTGGGTGGATGCCTGGAGCGCACGCATGGAGTATATCCTTTCAAACACACTCCTCGCGCTTTTGGAGTATCCGGACGCGACACTTTTGGATGTTAATCGCATGCTCGTTAATAAAATATTCCGTAAAAAAGTGGTTGAAAATGTGAAAGACCCGACCGTAAAGGCCTTTTGGGTCGAGGAGTTTGCCGTCTACACTGACCGCTATACCCAAGAGGCGACTCCTGCGATACAAAACAAAGTCGGACAGTTTACCAACAACCCCTTGATTCGCAATATTATCGGCCAGCCAAAATCATCCTTCGATATCCGCAAGATGATGGATGAAAAGAAGATCATCATCATGAACCTCTCGAAGGGCCGGGTGGGGGAAGTCAATGCGACACTCCTCGGCTCAATGTTGGTCACCAAAATTTACCTGGCGGCGATGTCGCGTGCGGACGCCTCAATGCAGGTTATGAAAAACCTGCCCTCATTCTATTTTTATGTTGATGAGTTTCAGAGTTTCGCCAACCAGAGTTTTGCGGACATACTCTCGGAGGCGCGCAAATATAAATTGAACCTCATTATCGCGCACCAGTATGTGGAGCAGATGGAAGAAGAGGTGCGCGACGCGGTCTTCGGGAATGTCGGCACGACCGTCGCTTTCCGTGTCGGGCCTTTTGACGCGGAAACCCTGGAAGTGATATTTGCCCCGCAATTTGAGGCGACCGACCTTGTGAACCTCGGCGCGTATCAGCTGTACCTAACCCTCATGATAGATGGGGTAGGATCACCGCCCTTCTCTGCGACAGCACTTCCACCCTTTGACCCGCCGCCGCAAAAATTTGTCGCGAAAGTTATAGAAAGTTCCCGCACGCAATTCAGCAAACCCCGCGCGGAAGTGGAAGCTTCAATCGCTAAGTGGCACGAAAATGATAGAGAAGCGCCCCGTGTTGTGGTAAAGAAGGATAAACATGCAGAACCGCGGCGAGAGACTCCTGTTCATCGAATGCTGGTACACACAACGCCGATTCCTTCTCTGGTGGTCCCCCAGCATACCCCCCCACAGGAACTTCCAAGGCACCAGGAAGTTCCTCCCAGCCACAAGCCGAAGAACGAAGCCCATCATCACTCCACGAAGGAGAAGCCCGAGCGCCCACCCCTTGGCGGGGCTACCAGCTTACGCGAGGCGCTTCAACAAGTAGTAAAAAATAACTCCTCCAGTGGCACAGGGCACGCCCCAGACCTTAAGGAGGCGCTCGGCAAAATTGCTCCCAATGCTTCGGAGAAACTTGCTTCGCAAAAGTCCTCGGATCTCCGTTCCCCGGACGGCCAGACTTTTGCTCCCCAAGCTTCTCCTTCGCAACGGAAGCCCGCGGAGTTGCCAGAAAAAGTACTTCGTGAGATGCTTGCGGTCGATGAAACCGAAGAGTAGCAACACCCCTCTCTTTATTGTTTGGGCGCTTATGCTGTTGGTTTGCGCGTGGACGCCGCTTTATGCTGCCGATCTTATAAACATCAATACCGCCGACAGGGCGATGCTAACAGAGCTGTATGGCATTGGCGAAGTAAAAGCGCAAGCAATCATCGACTATCGCACGTACAATGGCCCGTTCAGAAAAGTAGAAGATATTATGCAGGTGAAAGGCATTGGTACAGTCACCTTTGCGGCTATTAAAGAGCAGATAACGGTCGGCAGTGTTGAGCCGCTCCCGCCGTCTGCACCGGTTGTTTCGCCGGCTCCGCCGAGGTCTGCTCCCGCAAGCTCCGCCGTTGAGACATCGCCGCCCTTGCCGCTTACCGAGCCAAAACAAAAGGTACAACAGGAGGCCGCTGTGTTCACATCGCGCGAGATGCCTCAAGCAGAATCAACGGTTATGGCCTACGCACTCGGTCTCGTGGCGATTATTGTTCTTGGTGTTGCAGCCGTCTTTTATGCACGAACTTCTGAAATGCAAAGAGCAACTTTCTCCTCTGCAGATGAGTTTGAAATAATAAACGAATGAAAACTATTGTGGTAACCGGTGGTGCCGGTTTTATTGGTTCGCATCTTTGTGAACGGCTCGCAGGCGAGGGGCACCGGGTTATTTCGCTTGATAATTATTTTACCGGCTCCAAAGATAACCACATAAAGGGGGTTGAGTACCGCGAGGGCCACACAAAAGATATTGCAAAACATATTCCCGAAACGCCCGACATTATCTACCACCTTGGCGAGTACTCGCGGGTGGAAATTTCGCTCACTGAACCCGCGTTAGTGTGGAATCTCAACAAAGATGGCACCTTCGGTGTCGTTGAATTTTGGCGCTCAAAAAAGTGCAAGCTCATTTACGCGGGCTCTTCCACCAAATTTGGCGATGGAGGCCTCGGCCGCCTCCAGAGTCCGTATGCGTGGGCAAAAGCAAGCAACACCGAGCTCGTCCAAAATTATGGAGCATGGTACGAACTCCCGTATGCTGTCACTTATTTTTATAACGTGTACGGCCCGCGCGAGAGGCCGGCATCCGAGTACGGCACTCTGATAGAAACATTCCGGCGCCAAAAGCAAGCCGGAGAAAAGCTTACGGTGGTTTCTCCCGGCACACAAAAAAGAAATTTTACGCACGTAGACGATATAGTAGATGGTCTCATGTTGGTCGGAAAAGGGGGGATCGGAGACGAGTTTGGTCTTGGCGCCTCGGAATCCTATTCAATACTTGAAGTCGCCAAAATGTTTGGTGGAGAAATAGTGATGCTTCCTGGGCGTAAAGGCAACCGCATGGATTCAGTTCTTGACACCGCAAAATCCGAGGCCCTCGGCTGGGCACCAAAACGAAAACTTTCCGACTATATACGAAGCGTTATATGAAAAAAGTTCTTATTTTTTCGCTCGCGTACTTTCCCCATGTGGGGGGAGCGGAGATTGCTATTAAAGAAATCACTGACCGCATTGCGGATATTGAATTTCATTTGATCACCCTGCGTTTTCGCAACGAGCCGCGGAGAGAAAAGATAGGCAATGTGTACGTACATAGGGTAGGCGGGGGGGCGTCGTATTTCTCCAAAATTCTTTTTGTGCCGATCGCCGCGTTTGCAGCGGCCCGGCTGCATCGAAAGCACCACTTTGACGCTGTGTGGGCGATGATGAGTTATATGGTTTTTCCCCTCGTACTTTCACGCCCAATTGGTGTGAAGACCCCCTACGTGCTCACCCTCCAAGATGGCGATCCGTTTGAAGTAGTCTTTAAGCGTTTCTATATACGGCTTCTCATGCCGCTTCTGCGATATGGCTTTCGCCACGCGACAGTCATCCAAACCATATCGCAATATCTCCTCGGTTGGGCTCGCACGTTTGATTACAAAGGACCAATTGAAGTTATTCCCAACGGGGTAGATATAGAGCGTTTTGCTAAACCACAAGAGCGTTTTGAAGTACGCAAGACGTTAAATATCCGCGAGAATGAAACAATTCTTATAACAACCTCGCGTTTGGCGCATAAAAACGCGATTGATGACGTGCTCCGTGCTCTGCCGGAACTTCCTGCCGTTCATTTTTTGGTGCTCGGCGAAGGCTCTGAAGAAATAAAGCTTAAAAAACTTTCCAAAGAGCTCGGGGTGGCAAGTCGCGTGCGGTTCTTGGGACACATAACACACAAAGAACTCCCGGCATATCTTCAAGCATCAACTATATTCGTGCGCCCCAGCCGTTCGGAAGGAATGGGTAGCTCTTTTATTGAGGCGATGGCCGCGGGAATTCCGGTCATTGCAACACAAGAGGGAGGCATTGCCGATTTTCTATATGATGCAAAGAGAAATCCTGGAAAAGAGCAGACCGGTTTTGCGGTTGATACAGATTCGCCGGAGCAAATCGTACAAGCGGTTCAAGAAATTCTCAACAACCCCGAACAAACAAAAAAAGTGGCAGAACATGCGCAGAAACTTGTGTTTGAAAACTATGATTGGAACTTGATTGCAGGTAAGATGCAAGAGCGGGTGTTTAAAAAGGTTCTATAGCTTAGCAAGTGTTTTGAGCTCGGCGATGCCTGTCTCAATAGAGATTTCAGGCTTCCACCCAAGGAGTGTTTGTGCACGCGTAATGTCTGCCGCCGTGTGTCTTGGCTCAAGTCGTGCCTCGATATGGACAGTTTTACCACCAATGAGTTGTGCTAGTGTGTTAATCGATACCGGACGCCCTGCACCAATATTAAGGACCTCGCCCTTTCCAACGAGCGGGCTTTCTGCCGCAAGCAGGTTCGCGCGAACGACATCACTCACATGGGTGAAGTCACGTGTCTGTTCGCCGTCGCCGGTGATGGTAAGGGGTTTACCCTCTAACGCTTGCTTTATAAACTTTGAGACCACGAGCGCATAAGCGCCGTTTGGGTCCGCCGCAGGGCCATATACATTGAAGAAGCGCAGCGATACGGTTTGGAGCCCGTATACTTCGCTGAACACCCGGCAATACAGCTCTCCCACGTGTTTTTGCAGTCCGTATGGGCTTTTCGGGCGCGCGGGCATGTCTTCAGAAAGCGGCATAACCTCTTGGTCTCCATAGGCAGAACTGGAACCGGAGTATATTACTCGTTTAACCCCTGCATCACGCGCTGCTATAAGCACACGCAAGGTGCCTCCTATGTTGACGTCGTTTGTTTCTTCAGGATGTTCTATAGAGTACTGCACGCGGGGAAGCGCTGCTGTGTGGAACACAAGCTGTGCTCCGGAAAAAATAGTATCGAGTGCCCCTGTGTCGCGGATATCCGTATCATGATACACAGCTCCCTTGTGCAGGCGATCAGCTCGCTTCCCTCCCGCCAAGTTGTCCACCGCGTGTACCTCATCTCCACGCTCAAGAAGAGCTTTGACCAGATGTGAGCCGATAAATCCCGCCCCACCTGTTACGACTACTTTCATATATGCTCATTGTAACTGGTAGTTTGGACCGAAGGTTATACACTATGACTACATGCGCATACTTATAGCAACCGGACTCTATCCGCCAGAAACTGGCGGGCCCGCGACATATACTAAATTACTTGAAGAACGTCTGCCTGCTCGGGGGATTGGGGTATCTGTGCTACCGTTTCGCGCCGTGAGGTCCCTCCCAAAAGGGATCCGTCATCTCGTATATGTATGGAAATGCCTTATGCTCGCGCGCAAGGTTGACGTGATATTCGCGCAGGACACCGTAAGCGTTGGGTTTCCGGCGGCACTTGCCGCACACGTCTTGGGTAAGAAGTTTATCGTGCGTGTCCCGGGAGATTACGCGTGGGAGCAGGCATCGGGGCGGTGGGGAGTCATGGATTCTCTTGATGAGTTTCAGCCCAAAAGCTATGGTTGGCGGGTTGGCGTGTTGCGCGCGCTGCAGAAATTTGTTGTACGGAGTGCACGGTCAGTAGTGGTGCCGAGCGAGTATATGCGGCACATAGTTTCTGGTTGGGGGGTGGTGCCAGTTCTTATATATAACGGAATCGCGCTCCCGGTGCCTGTTGAACTTCCCAAAAATCGCTCGAACGGATTTTTAGTTGTTACAGTCGGGCGTAAGGTGCCGTGGAAAGGGTTTGAGGGTCTTGCCCGCGTCATTGGGCGGGAGCCAAGCTGGCATCTGTTTGTTGCAGACGGTCTTCCGCGCGCTCAAGCGCTCGGTTGGGTTAAAACCGCCGATGTCTTTGTACTCAACTCAACCTACGAAGGTCTCTCGCACGTGCTCCTGGAAGCCATGTCTCTCGGTACGCCGATAGTGGCGACTGCTGTGGGGGGCAATCCGGAACTTATTACCGACGGCATCGAAGGGTTGCTTATTCCGCCTAAAGACGACGATGCGCTACATATCGCGCTCAAAAAAATAGAACAGGATAGAGAGACAGCCCGTGCGCGGGCGGAGGAAGCCCGCATCAAAGTAGCCCGCTTTTCGATCGATACTACGCTCGGCAAATTGATCGACCTTTTGCAAACTATATGAAAGTTCTCATGATCACCGGTGATAAAAACTTTGCCACAAGCCCGCGTTTTGCACTACAGCGGGCACAGGTGGAAACACTCGTGGTTGTGTATTGGGGTCGCGGTGCGCTGTGGCCCAGCGTTGCGAGCGGGAGATTTGACGTCGTAACCGCTCAAGACCCGTTTTGGCGCGGATTTATAGGATGGCTAATAGCGCGCCGCATGGGCGCGAAACTCAATGTCCAGGTGCACACAGATCTCTCGGCGCAACCTTTCGTTCGCCGTGTTCTTGCGCAAATTGTTCTGCGCCGTGCCGATTCGGTGCGAGTGGTGTCGGAAAGAATAAAAAAACAAGTGGAGAGTATGAGTATCAAAGTGCCGGTCCGTGTACTCCCTGTTTTTGTTGACGTAAGCCGTTTTCAAAATATTGCGCGCCAACCACACGATACAAAAACAATCCTATGGATAGGGCGCTTTGAGCCCGAGAAAGATCCGATGTACGCAATTGAAGTGTTTGAAAAAATCCGAGAGACGCTGGATGCAAAACTCGTGATGCTCGGTAGTGGAAGTACGGAGAAGAAATTGCGAGAGCGGGCGCAGGGACTTCCGATTGAATTTCCGGGCTGGCAGGACCCGGCCCTCTATCTCGCGACAGCTGATGTGGTACTCTCGACCTCTAAACACGAAAGCTACGGCGTAAGCATTGTAGAGGCCCTTGCGGCGGGGGTGCCGGTCGTCTCGCCCGATGTGGGTATTGCAAAAGAGGCGGGCGCTACAGTGAAAGCACACTCGGAAATAGCCGTGGGCGTTGCCGAAATACTTCGCTCAGGAGCACGAGGTGCGATACAATTACCCCTGCTTAATAAAGAAGCGTGGGCGCAAAATTGGAAAAATACTCTTATATGACAATCGGATTCATCGGACAGGGTTGGATAGGGAAGAACTATGCGGACAATTTCGAAGAACGCGGGTATCAAACCGTGCGCTACGCGCTTGAGGAGCCGTACCGCATGAACAAAGAAAAAATAAAAGAGTGCGATATTGTATTTGTTGCGGTGCCGACACCGACTACTCCCAAAGGTTTTGACCCCGGTATCGTGCAGGAGGCACTCTCGCTCATCGGGAAGGGGAAAATAGCGGTTATCAAATCGACAGTACTCCCGGGAAGCACGGTAGAGTTACAAAAACAAAATCCGGGCATAGTTGTGCTGTACGCGCCGGAGTTCTTGAGTGAGGGAAGCGCGGCGTACGATGCGGCACATCCCTTCTCCAATATTGTTGGACTTTCCGTTGATGACGAGGTGCATCGCGCAGCGGCACAGAAAGTGCTAACGGTCTTACCTGAGGCTCCTTTTGTCCAGATATGCACCTCGACTGAAGCCGAGCTCATCAAATATTCGCACAACCTCAACGGATATTTTCAAGTAATACTTGCAAACGTTTTATACGACACGGCACAGACACTCAGTGCCGATTGGGAGAAGGTGCGTGAGGCACTTGACCATGATCCCTATGTCGCCAATCGCTACGGCAAGCCGGTGCATAAGACCGGCCGTGGTGCGGGTGGGGGGTGCTTCATTAAGGACTTTGCGGCCTTCCGGGAGCTCTACAAAAAACTTCTGCCCAAAGATACTAAAGGTCTCGCAGTGCTCGCTGCTCTTGAGCAAAAAAATATCGAACTGCTTAAAACAAGCGGTAAAGACACCGATCTGCTGAGCGGAGTTTACGGTGAGTAACTATGCGTCTTTTAGTTTGCACGCAGACCGTCGATCGCAATGACCCGGACTTAGGGTTTTTTCACCGCTGGTTAGAAGAGTTTGCAAAACACTGTGAGAAAGTGGTCGTCATATGTTTACAGGAAGGGGAGCACGCTCTCCCCAAAAATGTTGAAGTACATTCTCTCGGTAAAGAGAAAGGGACTCCGCGGTTGATGCGATGGATCCGGGCATTGCGGTATATCGTAGTGCTTCGAAAACAGCATGATGCGGTCTTTGTGCATATGAGCCCGGAATATGTGGTGCTCGGGGGCATATTTTGGCGTTTGTGGAATAAAAAAATAGTGCTGTGGTATACGCACAAAAGTGTGACGCTTGCACTACGTATAGCAACACTACTTGCACACGCCGTCGCAACAGCCTCAAAAGAGAGTTTTCGCCTCAAGAGCAAAAAAGTTACCGTTCTCGGACACGGCATAGACACTGATTTTTTTACTTCAGACCCGAATACTGTACGGGGCGACGCGATACTTTCAGTTGGAAGACTTTCGCCCAGCAAGAGGCACGATTTGGCTATTCGCGCCGCAGTACTTGCAGACAGAGAGCTCTATATCATAGGGGAAGGGCCGGAGCGTAAAATACTTGAGTCGCTTGTGCAGTCAATTAAGCCCCGTGTACATTTTCTGGGCGGCCTTACACAAGGGCAGTTACGCGACGAATACCGGAAAGCATCCTTCTTGATACACACGAGTGAAACCGGGAGTTTGGACAAAGTGGTCCTCGAAGCTCTTGCAACAGATGTCGCGGTTGTTACGACAAGTGATGTATACAGGGATTATCCGGTACAAATCGTACCGGCAACACCCGAAGCTATCGCAAAGGAACTGAAAGTCGAGCGGGAAAGTCGGGATCGGACAACGATCGTTAAAGAGCGGCACTCACTCGTGCGGCTTGTACCAAAAATTCTTGGCCTTTATGTCTAACCCTGTGAACAAACGCGTGCTCATGGTTTGCCCGAGCTTCCCTGTAATTGAGAGTGGGGCGGAGCAGATGGACAGGGCGGATGGCATTCGGCAACTTGTGCGGTTGGGCTGCGAGGTCGTGATTATTGCAAAGATAGTGGAGTGGGCAGACCGGGGCGCCATTGAGCGCACTGCGCGCGAGATGGGGGTGAGAGTCGTGCCTGTTCCGTATCGCTACAGCAACCGAAAACTTTCCCCAAGCGAGCGCGTATGGAAATTTCTTGGAAAGTTCCGCAACCCGCTCTACTTTGATGGCGCGGCGTACGAATATGCAGAGCCGGGAATCCGGGCGGCCCTCGCAAGAGAGCTCAAAGAATTTCGCCCTAATGTCGTATGGTTTGAGTACACATACCTTTGGCCGCTCTACAGATTGGTGCGAAGAGCGGGAGTGTCTATTATTACCCGCTCCAATAACTTTGAACCGGTACATTTTTTGGAGGAAGGGGGCTATACACTTTTTAATTATTTGAAATTTGTACCAAAATTTTTAGGGGAGATTATAACTGCCAGTTTAAGTGACGCTCTCCTTGCAATAACGCCAAAAGAAGAACGTCTGTATCGCAAGCTCGGGGCTCGTCGTACGGGGGTATTGCCGCTCCGGTCTCTTCCTCGATTTCTTGCTTCGCCGCTGCAGAATATCCGCGAACACCGGCCGCTCAATGTCTTTTTTATGGGTTCTTCCTACAGTGTTACCCACAACGAGGCAGCGGCAGAATTTTTTCTGCGCCAGATTATCCCCAAAGCTAATCGCCGCGCGCCGGGAGAATTTGCTTTTCATATTCTCGGAGCAAAACTCCCCGATGGACTTGTCCGTGCGGCACAACAAGAGGGATGTCACTACGAGGGATATGTGCAAAACATTCAGGAGTTTCTCTCTTCAATGGATGTGGCACTTGTGCCGTCTCTCATGGGGGCGGGCATGCAACAAAAAGTATTTGAGCCGATTGTCAGGGGTATCCCGACCATTACCTCACGGCGGGCAATCGCAGGATATGCATACGCAAGCGGCAGGGAGTTTATCGCGGCGAAAACAGCGGATGAGTTTGTTGAGGCTCTACTGCAGCTTCGCAGTGTCTCGCGGCGCAAAGAATTGTCACTCTCTGCTCGCAGCCGTTCGGAAACGTTGTTTTCACAACAAGCGCTTGATGCTATAGTGCGGGACGCGCTCTCCTCCCTATGAATAATCAGGGAAAGAAAATTCCGTGCTCGGTCTCACTACTGACGCTCAATAGCGCTCGGGGGCTTTCGGCGTGTCTGGAGTCACTGAAGGATTTTGAGGAAATTATCGTCTGTGACGGTAACTCCAGTGATGCAACACAAAACATCGCACGCGCCTTCGGCGCGCGCGTTATTAAGCAATACGATACCGACGAGCCCGAGACCCCGTGTGCTATGGACAAGGCAAGGGTTAGGGAGCGTGCAATGAGTTCCTCGACACTTCCGTGGCGGTTTTTTATGGATTCAGACGATACTCTTTCAAAAGAGGCGGTTGAAGAAATCAGGACAATCGTCTCGGATTCGAATCCGAAACATTTTGTTTGGCGCATGCCAACCCGTATTTTTATTGACGGTAGAGAAATAAAACATGAAGCGACCTACCCTTCCTACCAAACGCGGCTGGTGCACGAGCGCGTTGGTGCGCACTTCCGCGGACCGGTCCACGAGCGACTTGCGTTTGATGAGAAAAAATTTCCTATAGGAGAAATGCAGAATTTCTACAATTTCCACTGGCCGCGCGAGCGCGTGGAGAGGTACTGGGATTATTTGCATACCTATGCAAAACGGGAGCTCCAAACCGCACAATACGGAACGCTCTCCTCGTTTTTGTACTGGAGCGTATATCGCAGAATAAAGACGATTCTTGGCTATCTCCTCTGGCGCCTACCCGCAATGTACTTGCGATGGGGCTTTAAAAACTCTATGCCGCTCTCAATTGAGCTCACTATCGTACGCTATCACCTTTATGTCTTGTTTGGAGACATAAAAAATTATTTCGCGACGCGGGCGTGGTATGTACTGTTTGTTGAGACGCTTCGCGGGAAGGATCTTAACCGGATACTGGGGAACCTCGCGGTGTGTCATTTTGAGGCCTATGGGCGTGTGCTTGATGTGGGTGGAGACGGGCACGCAAGCTATTGGCGGTTTTTGGGTCAGGCGCGATGGCATAACGTGACGACGCTTGATATTGACCCGAAGGCCAAGCCCGATTTTCTTGTGGATCTCGAAAAGGGGGATTTACCGTTTCCTGACAATCATTTTGATACAGCGCTCCTGTTTAACGTTCTTGAGCATGTACATAATCGCGAGCGACTTCTCCGCAACATCCGGCGCGTGTTAAGGCGTGACGGGACGCTCTTGGGTATCGTCCCGTTTCTTGTTGGGGTGCATCCGAGTCCGCATGATTACACTCGCCTGACGGGGGAGGGGCTCATGAAGCTTTTCAAAATGGCCGGATTTGTCCGCATAACTATTTCTCCTATCGGCCGCGGACCATTGTGTGCCGCGTATGCACAAACCGAGTTGATTCTCCCGCGCATCTTCAAACTATTTCTCCTTCCGCTCATTCTCGGACTTGATGCTCTTGTGCTTGCCGCACGCCCCGCCTGGCGCGAAAAATTTCCCCTTTCCTACGCGTTTAGTGTTCGGTAAACATGGACTGTCGAACGACTTTTACTTTTTATAGATAATGACAAATGAAGGCGAAAGGAGTGATATGCCGCGGGAGATCCGGAACTTCATGAGAGGTAGATAAAAGAAGTAGCCGTACATCTTTAGCGATGGGAAAAAAGTTTTAATATCGTCGATAGAGAAAAAGTTTACGTGACCTTCGTTTTGCCAATCCTCGTTGCGCATCCCGAATAGTTTTAGAAAATAATGCAGCCAAAAGTAAGAGTTCGGCGTTGTAAGCACTGCTTGCCCTCCGGGTTTTAATAAGCGTTGGATCTCCGCAAGCGTTGTGCGGTAGCCGGTAAGATGCTCCACAACCTCGGTTGACCACACAATATCAAAAGACGCGCCAGGCAATGCGAGCTTTTCGTTTGCATTCATCTCTATCATGTGTGCGTATGGGGCATCGGCATCGACATTCGGGTAATGGTCGTTGGGGATATCGATAGAGGTCACCGCATAGCCCTTACTTTTGAGCATCTCCGACCAATATCCATCTCCGCAGCCAATATCGAGTGCCGTCGCGCCGGCACGTGCGCGCGGAACATTTTCCCAGGCAATTTGCTTCGCCTTTGTCGAATGCTTGTATTGACCCTGGCCGAGATCTATCGGTAGATAACTTAACAATCGAATAACCGACATATTTTCTTGAGTGTATCAGCTATTTCTGCAATCTATAAATCTTTATGCCTGTAGGGTTTTCTTCAAGTGGTATGTAGCGGCGCGCAAAGAGGGGAGCAAGAGCGGGGTCATTTTTATCGTTAATAAATGCGATTTCAGGCAACTCCGCCTCCGGTAGCAGTGTAAAATTGACGCCGGTGCCTTTGACCCCGTAGGTTGAAATGAAATTATATTTTCTATCAGCGGGCAGCAAGCTTGCTATGGGAGGGACGTTAATCACCCCGTATGTTGAATTTGGGAAAAGAGACTCTACATGAGTAATCGCAGTTTGTACTTGGTTTGAGTAAAATAATTTTGCGCCGGTAAACAAATACACGCCTTGAAAAAGCAACAATGCACTAACGCCGATAATAAGCAGACCGTTCTTGATTTTTGGACGCATAGTTTCTATCAATGCAACAAGCGCAGGAATAACGAGCAATAGCAGTAAAAACTGGGTAGCGATAAGATAGCGCAGGTAACCAAAGCTTTTCAGGTAATAGAACAGGGCACCGGGACTATACAAGAGTGTGAACAGCAACAGGGTGCGATTACCCAGACGCCACTCCGGCTTGAGGTATGCCGCTGTGGCTATACACGCCGCAATAGCAAGCATATACAGCAGTGTTCCTGTAAAAAAGAAAGTGCCAAGATTTTTCTGGATATTTTCGAGCACTGAATAACCGGCGGATGCATAAGGGTTTGCAAAAAACTCCGCAAGTCTTTGCCAGGTGCTACCACTGAGAGCATAGTCGCGGTACAAGATAATCCAAGGAATGATCGCTGCGACGGACCCAAGACCCAAAAAGAATATTTTTTTTACCGACTCTATAATTGATTTTTTTTCAAAAAGACACAGTAGTGCATATGCCGGTAGTACAAATACGAACACTGATGGTTTGCTGACAGCGGCAAGCCCTGCGAGTAAGCCTACGAGCGCAGTGGATCGCTTCTCTATAAAAAATTGTAGCGACAGCAGTAGGAAGAAAAATCCGGGTATTTCGCCCATGACACTCCGGCCGTTGCCGTAGAATGGAGGGTAGGTGACAAAAAAGATTGTCGTGCACACCGCTATCCAGTCGCCCCACTGCTTTTTCGCAAACAAAAAAACCGTCAACAAGAGCAAGTTCATCCACAAAAGCATATACAAGCGCGATTGCTCGAGCCCAAACCCAAACAGTCGGTAAAACCACGCGAGTGGTACGGTTGTCGTGTATCCTGTCGACCCTAAAAATGCACCTTCCTGTGAGAAGGTGTTGGGTGCGACGATAATGTCGAGATTTCCGGAAGAGGCAAAGTTTCTCGCAAGTTCAACATTGATGCCCTCGTCGTACCAAAATGCCGGCTGTGTTGTCAGTGTGCGGATCGAAAAAAAGTTAAGAAACAAGAAGGCACAAGATACCACGATGATCACATAATGTGCTGACAGCCATGGGTAGAATCGTGCAAAAATCGTTGACATTATTGTGTATGTTATACCGTATATTCTTTGCCCGGGGAAGCAACTTGGTATACACTGACGACACATTTTATAGAAGTTCTCTTAACGCTACGTATGTACAAGGAACGTTCCGGACTTTTCGAGTGTTATAAGCAGGACAGTATGGTCACGCTATAGCCTGATACCCAAAAACCTCTAGGATGAAACACCACCTCTATCAGTTTATACGTTACGGAGCGATAGGCGTGCTCAATACCCTGTTGAGCTTCGGTATATTCAACTTTTTTATTTTTGTCTCCGGCGTTACACAGGGCCTCTTAGTCACGCTTTTTTCTGCCGTCACTTTTGCCGTTGTTATCACGCATTCCTTTTTTTGGAATAAATATTTTGTATTTAATTCGCACGACCGCGCTTTGGCGCACAAAGAGTATATTCGTTTTTTTGTGCTTACCGGCACGGTCGCTCTTGTAAACGTGGGGGTCATTTCGTTGTTAGTAAACGGCATCGGGGCACCTCAAGGCATCTCCCCGCATTTGTGGGCAAACATAGCGGTGCTTATTACGATTCCGATATCGGTCTGTGGCAATTTTATGGGCTATAAGTTTTTGGTGTTCAAAGACCAAAAATTCCTATGAAAATTTTTTACATAGCAAACGCGCGGATCCCGACAGAAAAAGCGCACGGGCTCACTATAGTTAAGGGATGCGAAGCGTTTGCCAAGGCGGGTGCGACAGTAACGCTCGTATTGCCGCGCCGCAAAACACAGTTTGAAAAGAATTTATTTGAGACCTATGGAGTTGCGCGCACTTTTGATGTCCATTATATGCCGACACTCGATGCATTGCGCTTTTCATCGAGCCGTCTTGCGTTTTTTATTGCCTATACCACCTTTTATATAAGTGTCTTTTTTCTGCTGGCGCGGACAAAAAAGAAGGATACGGTTATCTATACGCGTGACACGCCGTTCCTTTTGTTCACCGTACTCGGCATCCCCAGTGTTTTGGAGTGTCACCATGTGTTTGCAAAACAGAGAATGTATTTTTGGCTTGCGCGCCGGGCAAAAGGCATCATCACCATCTCACAAGCGCTCCGGCAAAAATTCATCTCAGCGGGATTTAAGGGGGAGCGTATACAAGTTGAGCCAAGCGGCGTTGAACTCGCCACCTTCGCTCTTGATACGCCCCAGGACACTGCGCGGCAATCACTCAAACTCCCGCCTGATTCGCCCATTATTCTCTACAGCGGCAACTTCACCACGATGGGGGAGGACAAAGGCATCAGCGATATCCTACGCTCACTCTCGCATATTCCCAAGGTACTGTTTGTCGCGGTGGGGGGTAGTGAAAAAGATCTTGCGCGGTATACAGAAGAGGCAAAAAACCTCCACGTTGAGTCGAGAGTTATCTTAAAGGGCTTTGCACCTCAAGCAACGCTTGCGCTGTATCAGCGGGCAGCGGACATAGCCCTCATGCCGTTTCCCGACACACCGCATTACCGAAGCAACATGTCTCCGGTGAAGATGTTTGAATATATGGCGGGCGGGCGACCCATTATTGCCTCCGATTTACCGACCATACGCGAGGTGCTCAATGAAAAAAATGCAGTGCTCGTGCCTCCCGATAATCCGAGCGCACTTGCACAAGCGATAGAAGAACTGCTCAAGCATCCGGAGCGTGCGCAAGAGTTCGCGCGTCAGGCAAAAAGAGATGTCCTTGCGTACAGCTGGGACGAGCGGACGAAAAGAATTCTTTCTTTTATCAAGCTTTCGTAAATTATTTTTTTCTGTTACTGTAGCTTCTTATGGCAAAAAAACGAGCACTCATCACAGGTATTACCGGGCAAGACGGTTCCTATTTGGCGGAGCTTCTGCTCGAGAAAGGATACGAGGTCCACGGTCTTGTCCGCCGCACAAGCACCTTTAACCGGCACAATATTGAGCATCTACACAAAAGTAAATATTCCAAAAAGATTTTTCTCCATTACGGAGATATGACAGATATGCATTCTCTCATATCAACACTCCGCCGGGTGAAACCCCATGAAGTGTATAATCTCGCGGCACAGTCGCATGTACACGTGTCGTTTGATATACCGTTTTATACGGCGCAATCCGATGCCATAGGAGTACTCACGCTCCTTGAGGCCGTGCGCACTGTCTCTCCAAAGGCAAAGATATATCAGGCATCAACGTCCGAACTCTACAGCGGCGACAAAGAAGAAGCTCCCCAAAACGAAAAAACGCCATTTCATCCCCGCAGTCCCTACGGTGTTGCTAAGTTGTATGCCGCAGAGATAGCCCGCATCTACCGCGAAAGTTACGGCATGTTTGTGGTTAACGGGATCCTTTTTAATCACGAGAGCCCGCGTCGCGGCGAAAACTTTGTAACCCGCAAAGTAGTTATGGGAGCGGTCGGAGTAAGTTTAGGATCTCGACAGAAGATTACACTCGGCAATCTCGATGCCAAGCGCGACTGGGGATATGCGCCGGAGTACATGGAGGCGACATGGCGCATGTTGCAGAGGAAAAAACCCAAGGACTACGTTATCGCCACCGGGAAGACGCACTCAATCCGAGAATTAGTCGAGGAAGTGTTCAAGTGCCTAGGCATCACTATCGTGTGGAGAGGCAAAGGAAGAAAAGAGCGCGGCATTGACGCAAAAACCGGCAGAACTCTCATAGGGATCGACCCGTATTACTTCCGCCCCAATGAGGTCGCGTATCTCCGTGGGGACGCCTCAAAGGCCCGCAGAGAATTGAAGTGGAAGCCAAAAACTACTTTTAAAGAGCTGATAAGGATTATGGTTTCCGCTGAATTGGCCAAGCGTAATAAATAATGAAAAAAGCACTCATAACGGGGGTCGCTGGGCAAGACGGCTCCTACTTAGCGGAGTTCCTTACGGAGAAGGGGTACGAGGTACACGGCGTTGACCGAAGTGATGGCGACCTGCTCGATCCTTTGTTTATAAGTAACCTTGTTTCAAAAAAATTTGATGAAATATATAATCTCGCTTCTGTTTCGACCGTTCAAGATCCGTGGGAAGACCCAATAGGAACGGTGAGAAGTTGTGGGGAAGTGCCGCTATTGTTTCTTCAAGCAGTTCGCTCTCTTTCACCGAAGACGCGTTTCTTCCAAGCGTCTTCGGCAGAGATGTACGGAGAGCCGGTAGAAAGTCCGCAGAATGAGCAAACACCCTTTCATCCTAAAAAACCCTATGCATACGGCAAACTCCTTGCACATCAAGCGATAGAGGGCTATCGAAAGAATCATGGAATATTTGCGGTCTCCGGCATTCTTTATAACCATGAGTCGCCTCGCCGCCACGAACGTTTTGTCACACGTAAAATTACCTCCTCTCTCGCAAAAATTAAAAAAGGGACACTTGATTGTCTGACGCTCGGGAACTTAGACACTAAACGTGACTGGGGTTTTGCAGGTGACTATGTACGCGCGATGTATTTGATGCTTCAGGCAAAGGCACCGAATGATTATGTAATCGCTACAGGGGAAGTTCATACCGTGCGAGAGTTTGTCGAAGCGGCGGCACAAGCACTTGGTATGAAACTTGCGTGGAGCGGGACGGGGATCAATGAAATCGGGAAGACCGAAGACGGACGGGTCATCGTGAAGGTTTCAAAAGAATTTTACCGTCCAAGCGAAGGCAAAATATTCTTTGGTGAGAACAATAAAATAAAAAAAGATCTCAATTGGCGGCCCGAAGTCCCGTTCTTACAATTAGTCGAAATGATGGTCAAAGCCGATTTAGAAAAATAAAAACCGTCGCAAAGAGTAAACTCCCTGCGACGGCTATGAGTGGAACCGGTCTCGGTGCGCTCATCCTATTCTCTTTTGCACTTCATGGTTGAGAAAGGGAACAAGCGTGCCATGCTCGATGCCGAGTATGGACTCGAACTCCGCCTGCTCGAGCGTGAGCACCTCTCGTTGGATCTCATTGAGGTGCTTGCCGCCATACCTAGGCCTAAAGGATTCGAGAAACTCCAGGGTCATAGGATTTCTCTCGACTTTCTGCAGCCGCTCCTCGGACTCAATGAATGAGGATTGGTCGGTGATCATGTCCATAAAGTGCATGATCTTTTCCTCCAACGGACGTTGTGCAAGACGACCTAGATCCTCTGTCTCGGGGATATTTGCGTGAGCGATGCGAATGATATCCTCCGTGACCCCGAACCGTACCAACAATTGCTCGTCCTCCGCAGAGGAAAGAAGGTACCCTTTCATTCCACCGTGCTCGCGCCGCGCCGCAATCTCGCCGCGCTTGTACCAGTCGTGGAGTAATGTTCCGCGCACGACCTTGCTCCGGTCTGCTCCAAGGTGTTCGGCCAGTATATCCGCGCCGACTGCCTCCGCTAGGCAATGCTGGGCAACATTTCGCCAGCCTTCGCTTTCAGGTCCGAGGATCTTTCCTGCTTTAAGAATTCGCATCTCCCGCAGGTGGGCGAGCGCGAATTTCGAGAAATAGCGGGTCTTCTCCCGCGATGCGCTGTCCATTTACCACTCCTTAATGGCTCGTTCCCAACGGGAGAGAGTCCCGCACTCGTAGAACCGACTGTTTTTCATTATACCACCATTATTCTCTTTTTGCAAGGATAGCGCGGTCAATACATCATATTCAAAACTTTGGATACGGTCCTCAAGTAATTCCAGGACAGCAGGTTCTACGACATAGAGTCCCATGGAAATGTGTCCACTATTCGGCTCTGCGGGGTTCTTTGTAAATCGCTCAATCCGTCCATCTTGTATAATCGCTACCCCGTACTCGTACGGGTCCTCTGTCGTGCCAAGTGCAGTAGTCACTAATGTTCCGCCTTGGGTGTGTGAGCGTATTAGCTCCTGCATATCGAAATCCATCAGGCTATCGCCATTGCTTATTATGAGCCGCTCTTTATTAAGCATGGGAAGCACTGTTTGCAGGGAGCCAAATGTCCCTCTACTTTCTTTCTCATATACAACCCGCACTCGAGCCATCCACGGCTCGTCGCTCCATGTTTTTATCCACCGATCGTAGTCTGCTGCCTCTGCAATATTCACAATGACAAAAATTTCCTCAACCCCTCCATTAATAAGAAATGCGACATGGTGGTTAAGTATAGGTCTTTTTTTGACCGGTACCAATGGTTTGGGGATCTCAAGCGTAATAGGCCGAAGTCGGTTGCCCAATCCTCCGGCCAAAATAACCGCTTGCATGGTGTTATTTTCCTATAACCTTGGAGCGGGGGCAAGGGACAATAAATTTTCCGCCCCCTATCCAAAAATTCATTTTCGTGTAGCACAAACGATTGGTTTTAAGGCCGTACTTTATCAGTTGGCGCTCAACGCTGATGGCGAAAGCGGATGCGGACCGTTATACTGGCTAGATGCAAAAAAGTACCGAACAGACAGAGGAGTGGCAAAAAATCTGGGAGCGGCGGGGGATGCTGGATAAAGTCATCGACCTCGGCCGCTCGACATACAATATATTCTTCCGTCGGATACATCGCCGGTATATAACCCGCGAAACCCGGATGCTTGAATTGGGCTGCGGCCGTGCGTCTCTCTCGCTTTCTCTGGCTCCTGAATTAAAAAACCTTTTGGGCGTAGACATTTCAGATGTTGCGGTGCGGCAAGCGACCGAATATGCACTACAACATAACATTGCAAACGCACGGTTTGTAGTGGATGACTGTACGAAACTCAATCTGCAAGAGAAGTTTGATTTTGTCTGGAGTCAGGGGCTCATTGAACATTTTGAGGATTCAACGAGTGTCGCGCGCGAACACTATAAGGCACTTGCTCCGGGCGGTGTGGCGCTCATTAGTGTCCCGTATAAATACTCCTATCACACACTCTGGTACAAAAGTACCCGCCCTACAATGCTTCGCCGCTTTTGGCCGTGGACAGAGCAGCGCTTTTTTGATCGCAAAGAACTGCTCGAGGTAGGCAAGGCAATCACTCCGCACTCGCGTGTATTTTTACTCCAACCGCTTCCTTTGGGGATTGTATTTCTTGAGATGCGGAAACTGAAAGACCAATAACTATTTCCCAATCACTTCAAAATGGGGACAGGGGAGAATGAATTTACCTCCCCGGTTTAGAAATTCCTGTTCGCGTCGCACAAAAGATTCTATAAAATGCCAGGGCAGTACCAGCAAGTAGTCGGGCTCCGCTTTGCGCATCTCTTCGTCGGAGAAAATAGGAATATTGGTGCCGACCGTCTTGAGACCGTATTTCATCGGCTGGCGTTCGGCAATACCGTCAAGCAACGTATTGTCGATGCCCCACCACTGCAAAAGAGTGTTGCCCTTGGTTGATGCGCCGTAGGCCCAAATTTTTTTACCCTTCGCTTTCTCGGCCTTCATAAAGGCAAGTGTTTTGTCGCGCAAGTCGCACGCGTCTTTATAAAACTTCAAAAAGGTTTTCGGGTCTTTAAGTTTGAGCGTCTCTTCGTGCGTAAGAATTGACTCGACACGGTACCTGGCAACATCTCGATAGGGGGCGGTCGCAAAGATTGTGGGATCTGCTTTGTTTTTCCGTATATACACGCGGAAACTCCCGCCGTTAACGTCGTTGAGCTGGCAATCGACTATTTGCATGTCGTGCTGGTCGAGCAGGTATTTAAAGGATTGGAGCGTGTAGTACTCCAAGTGCTCGTGGCAAATATTATCAAATGCGAGTTGTTTTAACATCAGCGGCAAATAACTCATCTGCACTACCCACAACCCGTTGTCGTCCATAATTTCTTTTACATCTTCAACAAATACGTGCGGGTCCTCCAGGTCATAGAACATTGCAATCGTTGTTATGACTTTTGCTTTCTTTGAGCCCCATTTTGATTCGCGGTATGCTTTTGCGGAGAAATAATCATTCACAAAGAGATCAAATCGCGTCTTGTCTGCCTCTTTATATGTATTTTTTGCTGGGTCAAAACCGATACGGACGATACTCGGGTCGACAAAGGAGAATTGTGTTCCATCATTGCAGGCGATATCGACAAATATGTCGCCCGGTTTCATATTCATGAGTTTTACTGAAGACGTTGCAATCTGCTTCAATTCTTCGACCATTGACTCGTTTGTACCCGAGCGGTACCAGTATTGCTTGTACATATCGTCAAAGGATGCCGTGTGGGCAAGCTGTACCAATCCCGATTTTGGAGCAAGCATCATGGTCAAGGGGACTTTTGCTGAACTGGGGGAACTGTCTTTGGGAAGAAAATCAGATATGTATAAGTCGCCAAGTGAAAAAAGTTCTACAAGTAGTTCGCCTGAAATACGGCAGGTAACGCGCTTCATAACAGGAAAATCATACTCTTTTTATCGTTGCGCCGCAAGCTATAATGCTGTATTTTCAGTATACAGACATGCAAAAAATTGTGGTTATAATCCCCACCTACAATGAGGCGCAAAATATTGCGCCTATTATTGCGCGCGTGCGCGAGTTTGAGCCGACGATTGATATACTTGTTGTCGATGACAACTCGCCGGATGGTACGGCAGGCATTGTGCGCTCGCTCATAGCGGGTGATGTTCATATAAAACTTCTGTCCCGCAAGGGCAAAGAGGGCTTAGGCAAAGCGTACCTCAATGCGTTTGACGAGGTGCTGAAAGATCAGGAAGTTGAGTGGGTGCAGATGCTCGATGCCGACTTCTCACACGATCCGAAATACTTGCCGCAAATGATTGCCGCCTCGCACAAAGCCGACGTGGTTATCGGGTCGCGCTATGTCACAGGCGGCGGCACGGTGGGTTGGGTCTTGTGGCGGCGTCTTTTAAGCCGGTTTGCCAACCGCTATTGCCGCACCATCACCGGTATGCCAATCAATGATTGCACTGCGGGCTTTATCTTGATGCGCGCGAGTTTTATGCGCGAAGCCCATCTGCAGGATATCAATGCCCGGGGGCACGCGTTTATGATGGAGATCAAACATAGGTTATGGAAAAAGGGTGCACGGATTGTAGAAATTCCCGTTCTTCTCGAGGACAGGCACCAGGGAGCTTCAAAGATGTCCAGTGGTGTCATAGGGGAAGCGGTCCTTGCTCCTTGGCATATGCGTTTTAGAAAATAGATATGAAGAAACACTTTGCCGCATTCATACTCGCACTTTTTGTGGGGGCGATATATGTCGGCCCTGATGTGTATAACACCTATACCCCGGGGTATCAGGGCATTGTCATGGCGGATTCGGGAGACGCGGACTTTTACTTCACTGTCATCAACAAAAGCTACGAGAGCCGGGGGTTAGTGCGGGATCCTTTTCATTATGAATACAGAGACAGTGGCAATCCGTTTCAATACTTTCCTATAGAATTTGTGCTCGGCAAGGTGGGCAAGGCGCTCGGTCTGCGCATAGATGAGCTGGCCATAGCAGCAGAATTTTTCTTCCCCGCCCTGCTCACGCTGCTTCTTTACGCGTTCGCATATGGAATCTCGGGGAGTCGGCTTACCGCGATTGCGGTTGCAGCCGCGATGCTTCTCGGCACCGAGCTAGTGCACCCCAATGGGATATCAAATCTTTTCCGCAATTTTATTTTTCGCGGCGAATTTAGTGAATTCTTGTCCTACTCGCGCCCGGTCAATCCGCAGGTAAGCGGACTTTTCTTCTTTGCCGCACTCGGAGCGCTACTACATTTGTTGCGCGCTCCTCGTTCAGCGTGGGCGATAGCACTTGCGGGTGTGAGTGTAGGGATACTCGCCTATATCTACCCTTATTTTTGGATGTTCGCTTTTGTCGCACTCGGCGTTATGGGGCTCTATGCGCTTGCAATGCGCAACTGGCCGCTCTTTTTTGCCACTTGCGCAAGCGGCTTTGTAGCCGCACTTGTAATGATGCCTTTCTTGGTCGCGAATTTGTCTATATTTGTACACGGGGGTGGGAGTCAACTCACGCAGGCGATTCCCACGCACCGCGTTATTGTTGAAAAAGTCATTCTCCTGCCACTCTTTCTCTACTCAATCATTTTTTTGTGGGGTTGGTGGAGCCGCGGGCGGGGAGTTGTCGGAGAGTGGGCTGCCGCGTTTGCACAAAAGTATCTCTTTGTTTTGCTTCTTTTGATCGCCGGTGTCATTGTCTCAAACCATCAAGTGATAACCGGCAAACTCGTCTTTCAACAGCACTTCCATTTCTTTACCAATATTCCGATGTTTGTGCTCGCCATGACCTTTTTGGCGATGGAGTCGTTGACTCTCGTACCAAAGGTCTGGCGTGTCCTTACCGTAGTCGCTCTAGTTGTAGTGTGCGGATGGTTTGCACTCGGTGTACAAGTGGCCTCGTACAGGGCTCACAGCGAGGACTCTGCGAGACATCAGGCGCTAGCGCCTATGTTTGCATATCTGCGCGCACAGGGGCCGGGCACGGTCACCCTTACCAACTACTACCTTGCAACACGGCTGACGATATATACCCAAGGGTTTACCTACATGGGCGGTTATGATGCAACGTTTGCGGTGCCGAAGAGTCAACTCGTGCACGACTACTTTGTCATGCTCGCGCTGCAGGGAGTTGCCGCAGGCGAGGTACAGACATATCTATATGGACACAGAGATGAGGTTGGCGCACTCTTATTTATAGGAACCTACTGGCGCGATTTGTGCGGGTCCTATGGTTGCTTCCCCGACTCGGTGCTTGATGCATTGGTGCCGCAGTATCAAAAGTTCTTATCGCAACCGCTCTCGCAGACCATCAAGACGCACAAAATCGACTTCATACTTTGGGACTTCAAAATGGAGCCGGAGTGGCGGCTTAAGGGGTTAATAACAGAACCGGCGGTAGTTGAGAGCGGTGACTTTAAACTGTATGCAATAAAAAAATAACCCCTGGGCCGTAGGCCCAGGGGTCGTGATCGTGGGACGATTACAAGAAGTAATCTTCCCGGTCGGGGAGCGCTTCAACGTCGGCGGCGTTAAGCGTGCCGTCAATGAGCCCCTCCAACATGTGGTTGGCGGAATGATACAGGCACGTCACCTCGCGGCATTCGTGCATTGCATCAAAGGTCTCAAGCATCCTCGTGGTTGAGCGCTCAAACTCCGTTATCGAGCTCTCGTCCCGGTAGGAGGTCGGATCGCCCATACGCGCCTTTGTTTCACCTCGGTGTGCCGGGCAATTGTAGAGCCCCAAAGGCGAGAGCACCTGCCGGAAGGCCATCATGTGGCACATGTGTGGTTGGCGGGTGTAGTCCCGCCAGTTGCCTTCTAGCAGTACCCGCAAGTTCGTGCTTTCGACGACCTTGAACCCCTCGGTCTCGAGGAGTTTCGCCTCGGAAAGCGCTTCCCGGATTGAGGCAACGGTTTCATTGAATTGCAAAACCGCGGCTGTATCCATCACTTCCGCTCCGTCCGGGTGCCGGGTTAGGAACGGTTTGAAGGAGATGTACGTGAAGCTATGCTCGCGAGCGAGCTTTGCCGCAGCGACCATCTCCCCGATGTTCGGGATTATCTTCACATGCGCCTCGCGCTCGGCACCTCCCCACACGATGATGTAGGAGAAGCCGACCGCAATGAGGGGATTGAGCTCCCGGATACGCGGTACAAAGGAGCAGATCTTCTCAAGTCCAATGGGCTTCTTCGGCTGATGCATGGCTGCAAAGGTTTTCTCCGTGCCCGAGTCGAGCGAAAACCGCACCCAATCCTTTTTCACAAGGACGGGAGCGATCTCACAGATCTTCTCATTGCGGGAGCCGTTGCTGACGATGCCTACCTGCACCTCGTGCTCTTTGAGGAAGCGCACGACGTCCCCGAATTTCGGGTAGAGTGTCGGTTCACCGCCGCCGATGAGGATGACCGAACGCAAGCCACGCTCGATCAAATTCCACAAAGATTTCATGAGTATCTCGTGGTCGTATTTTGCCCTGCTGTTCAGCATGTCCCAATCGATGCAGTGGGTGCACGCGTAGTTGCAGGCGGTCGTGAGGTCGAGGTTCAGGGAAAGCGGCCCCCACCCCTGCGGCATCCGCGGGGCCTCAAGCCCCTTAACTTTTGCGTCGCGCACCGCCCGTTGCCAATTGATGTAGGCCTGCATACGCCCGAACTCCGACTCTTGCCGGAGTTTAGAGGCGAAATCGTGCCTATCTTCAATCCTGAAGGATTGCATGGTCTCACCTCTCTTGTGTAGATGTCCGTCTGCGCCCACTTTACCACAGGAGAATAAAAAAGAACCGCCCTCACGGAGGGCGGTTCATCTTGCTTCCAGTACTTCAACACGGGGCGGGTCTCGCAGTATCCGTGCAAGCCGGTAGACGAACTTCTCGTTCCAGAGCTTAAACACTTCCTTCGCGACAAACTGCGGAGAGAGCATACCGGCGGTGTCGCGGCCGGAGCCAGCCCAAAAGCCGGTGTCCATGCCTGCAGGCCCCACAACTAGAGTTTTCTTCACCCGCGAGTCAAGCGAAACAGAATTTGCGAGCATCGCAAGCCCCGCCTTCACACCGGTGTAGACGGGCTCCTTCTTCCGCGGAATCCATTGCGAGGTCGAGGTTATCGCAATGAGCCCCTTGAGTCCGCCTTGTTTTTTGAGGATCCGCTGCAGAAGTAGCGCCGGCAATACAAGACCGACGTTGATCATTGCAAGGACATGCTCGTCGCTCAACTCATCGATAGTGCCCTGTTCGCCGAACCCTGCGGCGAAGACAAGAAGGTCTATGTGCGGCAGCTCCGATACGATGGTGTCGAGCCGCGCTTGAAGTTCAGCAACTTTTTCGTTTACCGGGAGTTCAACTGTAGTGAACCCCTCGATTGCTCTCTGCGACCTACCGGTCGTGAAAACGCGGCTACCCCTTTTGGCAAGGAGTACGCCGATTTCAAACCCGAGGCCGCGGGTGCCGCCGATAATAAGAGTAGCCATGGCGTTCTCCTTTTCCATCCTCGAGAGTTATACCGATATTAAGCCATGTTAGCAAGCATTCCTGTGAGTGATATTCTTGATTGTGCCACCATGCTATATGTAACGACAAGCTGGGACGACGGCGACACGCTCGACCGCAAGCTAGGCCGTTTGCTTTCGCGCTACGGCGTGAAGGGGACTTTTTATGTCGCCAAAGAGTATAGAAAAGAGCGTCTGTCGGAAGAGGAGATCAGGGTACTTTCAAAAGCACATGAAGTGGGCGCGCACACGCTCACACATCCGGACTTGTGCAAACTTTTAAAAGAAGAGAAGGTTCGCGAGATACGAGGAAGCAAAGAATGGCTTCAGGGTGTCACGGCCGGGGAAGTCCCGATGTTTTGCTACCCTTCGGGATATTTTGATGAGGCAACAGCAGAACTCGTCCGCGAAGCGGGTTTTCGCGGGGCACGCACCACGATTGCTTCAAAAATAGATCTCCCGACGAGTGCATATGAAGTGCCGACAACGCTCCAAGTTTATCCGTTCCCATTCAGAAAAAATTTGAGAGGGGGATATTATTGGCGGCGGTTGCTGGAACCGCTACGGGAGCGCTACTCGCTCTACCGCGCGCTCGGTGTGCCGCGGAGCCGTATGACCAGTTGGCTCTCGGTTGCGAAATCCGCTTTTGATCATTCCCAAAAACACGGCGAAGTATTCCACCTTTGGGGCCACTCGTGGGAGCTTGAGGCGTACGGCATGTGGGACGATCTTGAAAAGTTACTCGCTTATATCGCACGCCACAAAAATATCCGTTTTGTAACGAACAGCGAGTTACTTACAGCCGCGGAACTCCCGACCATCGAGACAGTAATCCCGTCCGAACATATTGGCGGGTCATGGGTTACCGGGGGAGATCTTACTGCCGATAGCATTATTTACTCGTTTGGAGTGGGAGAAGATATTTCGTGGGATAAGGTATTAATTGAAAAATATAATCTAACAGTGCACGCGTTTGACCCGACACCGAAATCGATTGTGTGGCTTAAAGAACAAAAGCTTCCAAAATATTTTATTTTTTATGAGTACGGAATCGGTCCGCAAGACGGAATGCAACATTTTGCAGAACCACTTAAACCACACTGGGTCTCATATTCGACGGCGCGTGAAGGCAAGGGAGTAGAAGCACCGGTGAAGCGCCTACAGACCATCATGCGCGAGCTTGGCCATACTTATATTGACGTCCTCAAAATGGATATTGAAGGCGGAGAGTATGAAGTTATAGACGATATGTTCGCGTCAAAAATATTTCCAAAACAACTCCTGGTTGAGTTTCATCATCGGTGGAAAGGACTTGGTATACATAAGACAAAAGGGGCGATAGAGAAGCTACACGAAGCCGGATATAAGATTTTTTATATCTCCCCAAACGGAGAAGAGTATTCATTTATATTCAATTCGTGAATGACGATATGAATATATCGATGGCTAGAGTACCCTATATGCCCCAAGAGATGATTGACTGGCTCGGCAGCCATCTCACAAAAGATATGCGTGTTTTTGAGTGGGGGAGCGGTGGCTCCACGCTGTTTATAGCTCCGCGTGTAAAGTCGATCATTACTATTGAATCGAGTAAACGATGGTACATAAAAGTTCTGTTGAGTGTCATTTTTAACCTCGTATTCAACTGCCGCTTGAAGCTTATTTTGCCCGAACCCGCATCTCGACAATCCAAACAAACGGAACCGTATCGGAGTAGCGGGAAATACGGACACCTAACGTATAAAAAATATGTGGAAGCAATAGATTCTTACCCCGATGTTTACTTCGACCTCATCATCGTAGACGGCAGATGTCGTACACAATGCCTGCTACACGCACGGACAAAAGTGAAACGGGGGGGATCCATACTACTCGACGATGCCGACCGTCCCCACTATGTTGACTCCATAAATGCTTTGACGGATTTTACCAAACATCCAATAAATCGCGGTCTTATTTTAAAGCGTTTATGAAAAAAGTTCTTATTGTAAATGACGGGTTCCCGCCACAAGGATGTAAGATTTGTTACGGACAGTGGACTTCTTGCTATCGCAAAGTTACAATAATGCTCTAATGATTAATTTTTTATTTTTTAATCCGTGATTTGAATACCAAATTTTTCAAGTTCTGCACTCGTCTTCATCGTAGCAAAAATGTTCGCCCAAGTACTTGTAAATAGGGATGAATCACCCGGCCTAAACGGCGCCACACTCACCTCCATGGGAGTGGTAAGCATGGAAAGATGCTTATAGTTGTCGCGAATAATGTAGAGCGAATACCCAAGATTTTTAAGATTTTGAGTAAGTTGTATCTCTCCTTTGTATGCACCTCGTATCATGTGTAGATTTATTTCCATTATCAAATCAGGTTTATGCGCAAGTGTTTCTTTGGCTCCAGAGAGCACGGTTGCTTCGTAACCCTCCACGTCCAAAAGTATAAGATTAGGCCAGTTTTTTTGTCGACTGAAATATGCGTCCATAGTTGTAGCCCTGACTTTCTCCTGCGGCACTTTTTTCTTGCCAGATAGAACTGACGATTGTCCATCATCGACATTCATGATTACCTCGCCTTCTGTATCTGAAAGGGCCTTATGTTCTGCATGAATATTGGAATTGTTTAACTTAGCGTTTTCGACTAAGCGGGCGTATATTTTTGATACCGGCTCAAAAGTATAGATGCTTGCTAATGGGTTATGTTTTGCTGCTATGAGTGAATAATAACCAAGATGCCCTCCTGCCGCCACGATGCAGGACGCATGTTTTGCCAATTTAATAAAGAGCCGCGCAGTGATCGGCTCCATCGCATAGTGGACGCGGTCAGAGTAAAATAGTAGTGATTTAACTGCCATATCATGCATGTCCGAATATAGATGCATGCGTATGTCGTCGCCGATATTCACAGTTTCTATATATTGCTCTCCCAGCACCCGACGAGCGACAGGCCACATCAAAATATTTTGATATTTTTCGGAGTGGGTGTGGTATAAAATCTGACTAATTAATTTCCTTCCGATATATTTCATATAACATCACAAAAACTAACACGACCAGCACCATAAAGCAAAAGCTCGCGTTGATTATTAGGTTTGTTACACTTCAAGATGCGCAGCAGTTCTACTGTTATGTGTCTTTTAGTATGAAAAAAGTTCTTATTGTAAATGACGGGTTCCCCCCGCGGGGGTGGGGAGGAGCCAACACCATTGCCTACCTGCATGCAAAGGGATTGCTCGAGCGGGGTTTTGAGGTGCAGGTTTTTACTACGACACAAGACAAAAATATGCCAATTGGCGCGAGTATGTACGAAGGAATTTCAGTACACACTTTCTATACTGATTATCTCCCGCGGTGGTGGGCGTATAAGAGTTTGAATAATAGAGAATTGACCAAAGCATTTGAAAAGGAATTGAAAGCATTTAGCCCCGACATAGTGCATTTTCACAATATTCATCATTATTTTTCATACCGTTCCATTACAATCGCAAAACGAAGCGGGGCAAAGGTGTTTCTGACCGCGCACGACGTTATGAGTTTCGCCTACCAAAAGCTCCACAATTTTATAGATTACTCTTCAACTGCCATTCCCACCGCTTTCAACTACCATGTGCCGTGGCTTGTGAATCTCAAAGACGCGCGTCTGCGGTACAACCCACTCCGTAACTTTATTATCCGGAGGTGTCTAAAGCAGGTTGATCAGATTTTTGCCGTAAGCGAGGCGCTGAAACAAGCACTTGCAGACAATGGCATTAAGGGCAATGTTTCTGTTGTACATAATGGCATAGACAGTGAGCGATTTAAAAACTGTCCTCCGCACAACGAACCAACGGTTCTTTTTGTAGGACGCTTTACGCCGGACAAAGGCAGGGATGTAACACTGCGCGCCTTTGCTAAGGTTGTAGAAGAAATACCTGAAGCGCAGCTGCATGTTATTGGTTTTCCTGTGGGTCAAAAAGAGCCGGTGATGGATGCTCTTATAGATGAACTCGATATCAGAAAAAATATCGTGCTTCATCCTCCAGTCCCATATCCGCAAATGCCCGAACAATACTGTAAGGCCTCTGTTGTCGCGGTGCCCTCAATTATTTTTGATTCATTTCCCACAGCTAATCTTGAAGCAATGGCGGCAGGCAAACCGGTTATCGCAACCTGTTTCGGCGGTTCCTGCGAGGTAGTTGAAAATGGGGTTACCGGCTTTATTATCAATCCGCTCGATATTGATTTATTAGCTCAAAAAATTACTACACTACTGCAAGATGAAGCTCTAGCGGCACGGTTTGGTGCTGCAGGCCGCACGCGACTTACAAAAGAATTTTCACTTGAACGGCAGTTGGCGCAGTACGGAAAATTTTATTAGATTTTTGCTACTGCGACGTAATTCGTAAACATAAAATCCTCCAAATCGCTCTGGTAGGGAGTTTCCTCCAGGTGGTTAGGGAAGAGTTTACATATTCGGTATTCTTTCAGAATCTCATACATATCCAGAAGGTATGTGCTCGCGTCAACATAAGTGATGCCGTATTCAAACTGTATGTAAGTAACAAAAGATGGTCTCAAATATGAACCCAAGCTCTTTAAGACAGAGAGTTCATGCCCCTCTACGTCTATTTTTAAAAGGTCTATATGCTGTAGATTGTTTTTCTTGATGTAATCGTCTAAGCGAATAGCAGGGATTTCTAGGATTTTTGCATCGCCCTGCTTTGAGTGCGCCAGCCTTCTTTCGTACAAAGACGACTGATCACTGTCTTTTCTTTTATATATCTGCACTGTTCCTGGTGTTGAAGATACGGCCGCTTTAATAAATTCGCCGGGTCCATGATAATCTGCGTCGGGCTCGAAAGCATGCAAATCGAGAACGCTTTTGTGTTTGGAAACTTCTCGAGCAAGTAGAGTGCTCCATGAGCCAATATTTGCTCCAACATCAAATACCGTTATCTTTTCTCCGGCGTATTCTTCGGCAATAGAGTGTATTAAGTAGGATTCGCCGCTTTTTTCAAAATCTTCCCGTATCTCATTTTCAACTCTTTTACGAGCTTTGAGTAATAGGTGAGAAATCTTATTCCGTATTCTACTTCGGGGTTTTATGTTCATTGTTTTAAGTACTTGAGTGCGCGGTGGAGGAATGGCGCATGATGTTTGAGAAAGAAAAGCCCTTTTTCGATAGGCCTTTTTTTAATACCGGAGCCGACGCGCAGACTAAACGCGTCGGCTAACTCATCCGCTTCGATAGTTTGCGGGTGTACGAGAGGAAATACAACCGGGGTAGTCTTCATTCTTAAAAACTCACTCCCTGCAGTTGCCGCCTTTTTGTGTGTTGCGTCGTCACTGTCGCCCACATTAGATATGAGATTAGTTTTTGGAACGATCGAAAGCCCACCGTGTAATAATTGTGTAAAGATCCACTGTGCTCCCCAAACATCGGACTTTTTCCGGTCTTCTCTCGCACCATACACGAAATCAAACCGATATTCGAAATAGTCTACTATGCCGAGGTCTTTAATGCGCTCTTGTAATAATCCGGCTTCTTTTGCGTGAGGCCAGGCCCCCATTTTTGCGTCGTAAAGACTCCAAGCTCTGCGCCAGGTGGCCCACCCCCAAATTTCCCCGAATTGCGAGAAGTAATAACTTGCGCCGTTGGTGTTGAAATACCTGTTCTTATGCTGGACATTGAGTCCTGCAATTTGCATCACACGCGGCTCGTTGCGGTATTTCAGAAGGATCTCTTCACAAAAAGGGAAGAAGCTCTGGTCCGGCACGCAATCGTCTTCAAGGATGATTGCTTCTTCAACTTCCGAGAAAACCCAATCGAGACCGGAGACGACGCGCTTTTTGCAGCCGAGATTTACATCCGCATAATTTTTACGTACTGCGCACGGCCAATCGACTGCACCTTCAAGATATTTCCGCACCGCCAGGCACTTTTCTTTCTCCGCGTCGTTTCTCCATCCATCGGCGATGATGTAGAACTCCTGTGGTTGTGCCGCGCGCACGGCTTCAAACATCTTTTTGGTAGCATCAAGGCGTTTAAAGACAATAATTGCAACAGGCGTTGTAAGTTGTTTGATCATAGGGTCTCTCCACTTCGGTCGGTGTAATAGAAAAAGACGGCAGAAAAGGCGCCTACGAACCGTGTCGCTACGCGCGCAAGAATAAGCCCGAGAAGACCCGCAAATAGTATCCCCACAACCGCAGAGGCAAGCTGAAAGATGCTTATGCCGATGTTCATAATGTATTGTGCGCGGACTTTGCGCTTCGCGCTGATGAATGTGCCCATGGGTGTCGCGGTAACCGCAAGCATCGATAGGGCGAATATTTGGGAGAGGAACACCGCGCTTTCGTACTGGGGATAAAATATCTTAAAGGCGATAGGTGCTACGAGTATGTACCCAGTAGCGAGTACTACCCCGGCGATAAAAAAGCGCAGTGTCTTTTCACCCATGCTCTGACGCAGTTCCCCCTCCGGCCGTACCGAAAATTTTGGAAAGATAAGATTGAAAAGAGGCTTTGTAATAAGTTTTGTCTGCGAGGGGAGCGCCAACGCAAAGGAGTATATAGCGAGCTCGGCGGGACCCAACAACTGGAAAGTGAGGATTTTGTCAAAGTTGTCCGCGACATTTGCGAGTATGTTCATTGCGGAGAGGTGTTTGCCGTACGTGATAGCGTGGTCGTCTTTTTCAGTATTTGGCTTGAAGCGCCACAGCACATACCAATACATGGCCGCGGTTGTCGCGAGATTGGAGAGAAAATAGGTTACGATGATGACCAAGGCACTTTTTGAAACCTGCATGACTCCGATGAGCGCGAGAGTCGGTATGATGTTGTCGACCGTATAAAAAAGGGCGAGCTCTTTGAATGAACGCCTCCCCACAAGATATGCCGCTCCGAAGTTGACGCTTACGGTAAGAGGTTGCAAGAGCGCAATACACAAAAGGGCGATCCCGAACACTGAATTGTCGTTAATAAAGTAGTACGAGGCACCCCCAATTGCAACGACACTGCTTGGGATGCTCCACCACAAGTTTGTAGTAAACGCTTGCCGCAATACCCCCTCTTTTCCGCGCGACACGGCCGCGGTCACGGCAATATCAAGACCGTTTAAGGTGAAGGCGTTAAGTATCGCCGCAATCGAAATAATGTATTTGTAGATACCGTATACCGTAACCGGTATCAGGTTGGCGAAGGCGATGGAGAGGACAAAAGACGAACAGGCGGTGACAAAGGTCCCCACACTTATCCAAAAACCGCCCTCGGCGAGATACACCATATCGGTTTTCATATATTTCTCGCTCCAACGCAATAACGAATGGAGTTTGCCTCGCGGAGTATTTACGGTCGTCATAGGGAAGAATTTTTTCTGATCTGCAGGATATGTTCGTATCCGCTGATGAGTGCACGCGCAATATAATCCCAAGAAAAAAATTGTGAAGCGAGGAGTGCGTTCTTTCCCTTTGAGCGGGACAAGTCCTTGTTTTCTATCAGGCGAGTCATCATTTCCGCGAGGTCTTTTTCATCGCCCGGCTCAACCAAAAAACCGGCATCGTGCTCCTCGACCGCTTCGCCGCTCCCGCTTTCTTTGGTTACCAGAACAGGAAGTCCCGACGCAAACGCTTCGCCCATGACTGTCGGGGTTGAGCCGCTAAGAGGCACCAAGCAAAAGACATCTGCCGATGTGTACGCGCCCGGAAGGTCTTTATTGGAAACATTGTCAAAAAACTTGATCTGCGGGTAGGCGGAGGCGGCTTTCTTCAGCTCATCGACGAAACCGGATTCACCTCTCCCGACGATAAACAGCTCGCTCTCGGGGTGTTTCGGCAGAACTGAAATAAAGGCATGTATAAGATGGTGCACCCCCTTTCTGCGGGAGACACTTCCTACGTGGAGGAACCGGAGACCCTTTTGAGTGCGGCTAAACAGAGGCTTTCTATCAGGCGAAAATTCTTTTGTATCGACGCCATTGGGGACATATTTGAGCTCGCTTTCCGGCCGCACGGCCTCAAGAGTTGGGCGCAAACTTCGCGCTCGGTAGAAAAATATATCCGTTCCCTTGGGGAATTTTTCATTAACTCCGATTATGTTAAAAAACCTAAGCGCTATGCGGGATGAGAGGTCGCGTCGAGTGGTAGTGTAGCCGGCTGCTTGCGATTTTTGCGCGTTATCGAGCTGTAACTCTTTGCCGAACTTGGGGTTCATATAATCCCACGCCGGGTCCGCGCTCTCCGCAAAGATTCTGCCGAATTTAAAACGCGCGAACGGATTCGGGCCGTTGGTGGGGAGATGATGAATGATATCTATCCGCTTGAGGAAAAGGAGCGGAATAGAAAACAAAAATATTTTTAAGAGTTCTCCGTGGTTGAAATTAAGAAAATCTTTCTTGGCGAAGGGGATTTTGTAAAGTGTGATATTGGGATAAGGAGAGGTTTTAAGATTTTTCATTGAGGTAACGACAAATACCTTAACTCCCGCGCGCGCAAGAGCCTGTGTCGTCTCCCAAACCACCCTGCCTTCTCCTCCGTAGCGCGGGTCACCGTCTGTATATACATAGGTAAGAATCAGAACGCGAAGCGCTTTTTTACGATTTTCGGGTGGCATTATGGTGTCCATAGTACCTCATGTATAACCTCTCCGGCATATCTAGAGTTCTATAGGGAAATACGGTAGGCTACACACCATGGAGATGAAGGGCAGGAGGGTGCTTATTACGGGCGGTAATGGCTTTTTGGGGGGCGCGTTTGCGGCCTTTTTGCGTAAAAAAGCTGTTCCCTATGTGCTCTATGATCGAAAAGACCCGGAGGACATACCTTCCGATATTACGGAAGTTGTCCATTTTGCTGGCTTGACTCCGTATTCGAAAACAAAAAAAGGGACAGTGCACGATGACCTGTATCATGCGGCGAACGTTGAGGAGACAAAAAAGCTTTTAAAAGTGCTTGAGAAACACACGGCAATAAAGCGTCTCGTGCATATAGGCTCTGCCGCGGAATATGGAGTCGGACCCAAACCTTTTTTAGAGACCTCTAGGGAAAAACCGGTAAATGTTTACGGCCAAAGCAAGGTCGCGCAAACGGCACTTATAAAGGAGTTCGCAAAAAAGCACCGGATAAAAACGCAAACGCTACGGATCTTTAACGTGATGGGTTTTCCAAAACAATCCTCACCGGGACTTACGGGCAGGCCGACTCTTTTTGAAGCCCTGTTTGAACAGTTCGGCCCTGCATTTACCGGAGAAATAAAAATCGGTAGCAAGCGCGATGTCCGCGACCTGGTTGCGCTTGAGGATATTATGCAAGCAATTTTTGCGGCACTTGAGACAAAAAAGGGAGGCCGGTATGAAATAATCAACATAGGGTCGGGGCGGGGAACAACACTCGGCGATATGGTAAAGATCTTCGGCTCGCTCGTGAATAAGGAGTACACCATTACCGAAGGTTCAAAAACTTTTACCTGTTCGATAGCGAATGTGGCGAAAGCCAAGCGCCTGCTCGGATGGGAAGCGACTACAACCCTTGAGGAAGGGGTGCGCGCGCTGTTGGGCAATAAAAAGCGGGTGCTCATCGTCGGGGCAGGTGTAGCCGGCGAAATGCTCGTCAAAGAGATCAAAAAGGAGAACCGCACCGATATTCTGGTCCTCGGGTTTGTCGATGACGATAAAAAGAAGCAGGGCAAACTGATAAGCGGTTTTAAGGTGCTGGGCACCGTGAACGATCTGCCGGATATAATAGAAGAAAAATCGATAGAACAAGTGCTTGTTTCGACCCCTTCGATCGGTAAAGAAATGGTGAATCAGGTTACGAGCCTCCTGCCCGTGCACGTATCCATCAAAGTTTTGCCGAGCGTCTCTTCTATCATCTTGGGGAAGGTCGATTTTTCATATGTGCGTGACATTGACCCGTCCGACCTGGTGGGGAGGCCTCTTATCAAGACCGAACAGGAACGCATCTCTCAAAAAGCTAAAGGTAAGACCTTTTTAGTAACGGGTGGAGCAGGCTCTATCGGGAGCGAAATCGTCCGTCAACTGTACGACTCAAAAGCAAAATGTGTCATTATCCTCGATTCGTGGGAGGAAGGGATTTTTAATATGCTCGAAGCACTACGCGCGATCAAAGATGCCGACCGACCGTTGCTTAAAGCGTACATCGGAAATATCCGCGATCGGGAGCGTGTAGAGGAAATACTAAAAAATCACCGCGTTGATGTCATCGTACATGCAGCCGCCTATAAACATGTGCCGTTAATGGAAGAAAATTCCGACGAAGCGTATAAAACGAACTATCTCGGAACAAAAAATGTCCTGGATCTGGCTCAAAAATACGACATTGCCGACTTTGTCCTGGTATCAACCGATAAGGCGGTCAATCCTTCGAGCGTCATGGGTAGCAGTAAGCGAAAAGCAGAGCTACTTGTGCAGGAGTTCGCGCAAAAAAACCCCGGCAAGCGCTTTTGTGCGGTACGCTTCGGAAACGTGCTTAATTCATCGGGCAGCGTGCTACCGATTTTTCTGCGTCAAATTCGCGCTCACAGCGCCGTCACCATAACACACGCAGACATGACGCGGTATTTTATGTCCATCCCCGAGGCGGTTTCACTGGTGCTTCTTTCCTGGATAATCGCAAAGAACGGCCAGATCCTGCTGCTTGATATGGGAGAACCTATAAAAATATTGGATTTTGCCATAAACCTCATACGCATCCACGGGCTTGAGCCCTACATTGACATTCCCATTACTATCACAGGCATCCGGCCCGGAGAGAAAATACATGAGGAATTGACTTATGACAAAAATAAGTTACGAAAGAGCATTGTCCCCCGCATCTACATTGCAGAAGAGATTCCCACGGTCTCTAAAGTTTCAAAAGAGCGGATGCGTGTTAAAGAAAAATCGATATGAAAACCTTAACCATAGTGTGCCCTGCGTATAACGAAGGGGAAGGCATCGCTCACTTTGCGGCGGTCCTTAAAGAACAGCTTACAAAGCTTTCTCACTACGACTCGTACATTCTCTTTGTCGACGACGGCAGCAAAGACAACACGTATGAGACCTTACGTCATATCGCACGGTCCGATACGCACGTGCGGGCTATTCGCTTTTCAAGAAATTTTGGACATCAAATGGCGCTTCTTGCCGGTCTTGACCACGCGCTCTCAGATGTCGTCATTACGATGGATTCTGATCTGCAACATCCGCCTTCGGTTATACCCGCACTTATCGCTGAGTATGAAAAGGGAAACGATATTGTCTACACAGTGCGCAACGATACCGAGAGCGTTGGTCTACTGCGCCGGATTATAGGCAAACTCTTCTATTGGTTTCTTAATAAGATGTCAGAGGTTCCCATAAGCGAGAACGCATCCGACTTTAGGCTCATGTCCGGCCGGGTGGTGGAGGTTATCCGCTCCGATATAGGGGAGCGGAACATGTTCTTGCGCGGCATTATACGCTGGGTTGGTTTCAAACAATCGGAGGTGCACTTTACCACCGGACGGCGCTATGCGGGTGCAAGCAAATATTCTCTTGCGCGATTACTGCAGCTTGCGGTAGCGGGTATTATATCTTTTAGCAAAGTGCCGCTGCGTGCAGCGATTATTGTTGGCGCACTGTTTGCGCTCATTGGCTTTATCGTGGCCATTATTACCGTCATTCAATCTCTTACCAGCAGCTCCTTGCCGGCCGGCTGGGCGACGGTTGTGGTTTTGCTCTCCATATTTGGCGGAGTGCAGTTGATCTTTTTGGGCGTGTTGGGAGAATACATTGGAGCAATTTTTGATGAGGTGAAGAGGCGTCCGCGCTACATTGTTGAGGACTCCGTAAATATAACCGTGAAGCATCCGGAATGAATTCTCTCTATTTAGAAGAGACGAGTTTAGGACGCTAACCGTTTACTTGTACAGGGAGTTATAGTAGTCCTATGTGTTCAATAAATGGCTTTACCTGGGGCGATGAGGCGCTAGGCAGAGCAATGAATGAGGCGACCAAA
The DNA here is from genome assembly GCA_001775485.1 of Candidatus Adlerbacteria bacterium RIFCSPLOWO2_01_FULL_51_16. Taxonomy (GTDB): domain Bacteria; phylum Patescibacteriota; class Minisyncoccia; order Phycocordibacterales; family SBAW01; genus GWA1-54-10. The sequence continues at coordinate 4,405 of MEWX01000026.1, read as the reverse complement.
CACCGGGGCCCGGACGCGACCGCGATATACACGCAGGAAGGTATCACGCTTGCGCACAACCGCCTGGCAATACTCGACCTCTCCGCAGAAGCTAACCAACCGATGCACGACGCAAGCGGGCGCTACGCAATCGTTTTTAACGGACAGATTTATAATTTCAAAGAGTTGCGGGAAGAACTTGCGCCCTATCCGTTTAAAACAACGGGGGATACGGAGGTGATACTTGCGGCTTACACTCGCTGGGGTAAGGAGTGTGTTGAACATTTTGACGGGATGTTTGCTCTTGCGCTATGGGACAAAGAAAAAAAAGAACTCTTTGTTGCGCGCGACCATCAGGGCATCAAACCATTTTTTTATTGGCAGAAAGAGGGTAAGTTTATTTTTTCTTCTGAAATCGCGGGGCTTTTGGTGCACCCCATTCCGCGCCGGCTCAATAAAAAATCATTCGGGCTATATCTGCAGCTTCTCTACCCTCCCTCTCCGGAGGGGATGATTGAGGGAGTTATGAAGCTTCCGGCTGCATCGCGCGGTTATGTCCGGAGCGGAGCGCTTACATTTGAGCGCTATTGGAACGCGCGGGACACCAAGCGGCCGCTTGCGGCGGGGGAATGGCGGGAGCGGGTTGAGAAAGAAATAGATGAGTCGGTTAAGCGGCAACTTATTTCCGACCGCCCTGTTGGTGTCTATCTCTCCGGCGGCATTGATTCAAGCGTCGTGCTCGACTCGGTTTGCCGGGTGCACAAAAATGTGAATACATTTTCGGTCGGGTTTGAGTTAACGGAAGAAGAACAAAAAGAAAAATTTAACGCCGACTTTGATCTTGCACGGAGAACCGCGCAGCTGTATGGCGCCCGCCATCACGAGGTGCTGTTTTCCGCTTCCGATGCGGTCAGGATATTTCCTGAAGCGGTCGCACATTTGGGAGAACCAATCGCAAATCCGACGATACTGCCTATGTACGCGCTCGCGCAATTCGCAAGGCAAACCGCGGTTGTGGTTTTGGGCGGAGACGGGGGCGACGAGCTCTTCGGCGGCTACGAGCGTTACCGCCGGAGTTTAATCGCGAGCATGTACCGGCGTTTTACCCCCTCACTCCTGCGCCGTATACTCGCCTCCTACGGGCCATTCCGCAAACTTAATACAAAGGGGACGGAACGCATCGCTCTTTTTATGGCGCAGAAAAAAAGCACGATACAGCGCGCTCTCGCCTCGGGAGTCACGCTTCCACCCGTGGAAGAAGTTTTTGCGCCCTATCTTTCTTCGGGCTCTTCTCAAGAATTTGAAAACGAATTCATGGAAGTTGACCGGCAGACCTGGCTTGCGGATGAGTCGCTCGCAATGACCGACACAATGACGATGTCCGCGGGGCTCGAGGCGCGCGTGCCGCTCTTGGGGAAAAAAGTTGTAGAACTTGCCGCACAAATTCCCCAAAGTAAGAAGGTGTCGCTCGGGGGCACCAAACTGATTCTTAAGAAAGCGTTCGCGTACAGATTGCCGAAATACCTTTTTTCGCAGCCCAAGCGCGGATGGTTTTCTCCCGGCGCAAAGTGGTTGAGAGCTGAACCCTTCCGCTCATTTGCGCAAGAGGCGCTCACCGCAGAGTACTACGCGCCTACCGCTGCACTCTTTGATTGGCAGGAAGTTCAAAAAATGTTTTTGGAGCACGAAAGCGGGGGCTACCACCTCCATCTACTTTGGGCCATACTGACCTTCCAGGTATGGGCGCGACACTATCGCGTAGAGCTATAGCATGAATTCTTTTTTTGCCTTGCTAAAAAACATCTTCTTTATCCTAGTCACTCCTGTTGCGTGGATGTTGCGCAAAAAGGCGGGTGTGCCGCGGCATATCCTTGTGGTACAGGGATCAAAATTGGGCGATATGGTATGCACGACTCCGCTCTTCCGTGCGGTAAAGGAACGCTACCCGCACTCGCACCTCACTGTTATGGGGAACGCCGTCAATAAAGAACTGCTCGCGGGGCATCCGCGTATCGATATGTACCGTATACGTCCTCCCGGGTTTTTTGCGCTGTTGAAGTTTTTGCGCGAAGAGAAGTTTGATTTCGTCTGCATGACAAGCCCCGACCCGGAAATGCTCACCGCTTTTCTTTGTGCACGGATTCCACTGGTTGCGGTGCCGTATATTACGAACGGATGGTCGTCGTATAACACGCGGGTGTACCGGATCCTCTCCCGCTTTGCGACGGTCGTGCCTCACCGCATGGGCTCATACGCCCCGCGCGAATATCTACGTTTATTGGAACCGCTTGGCATTATGAGCGAAGATACCCGCAAAGAACTTGCCGTGGCTCCGGAAACTGTTGAGCGTATACGGCGCATGCTTATTGAGAGAGGGTGCGATTTTAAAAAGGATTTTCTTGTTGGTATTGCTCCCAGCGCGGGGAGTAAAATAAAAGTATGGGGAGCGGAGCATTTTGCCTACCTTGCGGATGTGCTTACGCGTAAACATGCCGCGACCATTGTTCTTGTTGGTTCTCCGGGCGATAAAGAAGAAGTAGACGCGATGAAGAGGGCGCTACCGCCCCGTATGCGCCTTGTCGATACGGCAGGGAAACTTTCTATTGAAGAGCTGAAAGCGCTCGTAGGCCAGTTACGTCTTTTTATTTCGAGCGACACGGGCCCCATCTATATCGCGGAGGCATTTGGCATTCCGACAGTGGATATTATCGGGCCCATGGATGAAAATGAACAACCACCCCGAGGCCCCAAACATCGCGTTGTAGTGCCTCCCGGGCGCAAGGTGCCCGCGCTCCACATCATGAACGCGGCCATGATTGACAGGGTAGAGGCAAGACGACAAGCACAATCAACCACGCGAGAATCGGTGGTTAGAGAAATTGAGGATCTTCTGCAACATCTTGGGCGGTAGCGCAGGAGCGACAGAGTGATATAGTATTTCTGTATGAATTACACCGCTTCCTTGCGCTGGAGCACACTGACCGGGCTTTTTCTTATTCCGTTTGTTACCTTTATTGTCGCGAGCGGAGGGATGTTCCCGGCGATGTATTTCCCTTACATTACGGGGAAAAATTTTGCATTCCGCATTCTTATTGAAATTCTTTTGGGGCTCTATATTCTTTTGGCGCTCCGCGAGCCGAAATACCGCCCACGCTCCTCCTACCTTATGTGGGCGATGCTCGCGTTTGTCGTGTGGGTAGGTGTTGCGACCATTTTCAGCGTTGACCCCACAAAAAGTTTTTGGAGCAATTTTGAGCGCATGGAAGGCTATGCCACGGTGCTCCATCTTTTTGTCTATTTTGTTATTGCCGGAGCGGTGTTGACCGCCGATCGCCTGTGGGAACGCTTCTTCCAGACCTCAATCGGCGTCTCCCTACTCCAGGGGCTCTACGCCTTGTTTCAGGTATTCGGCTGGCTCGCGATAAGTACTCAGAGCGGTCCACGCGTTGACACCACGTTCGGCAACGCAACCTACCTCGCGGTATTTATGCTCTTCAATATCTTCCTCACGCTCTTTATGCTCATGCGGGAGCGACGCTCGGGGTGGCTCCAAGCGTTTTACGGCTCGGCACTCCTTTTGCAATTCATCGCCCTCTTTTTTACCGAGACACGAGGCACCATCTTAGGAGTTCTCGGCGGGCTTGTTGTTATGGCTCTCTACATCGCCTGGCAAGCAAAGACGCCGGAGTGGAAAACATTGCGCAAAATTTCCTGGGGGGTTCTCGGAGGATTAGCAGTTCTTGTCATTGTTTTCTTCGGGGTCAAAGACACAACGTTTATTAAAAATACTCCCGCGCTCTCGCGCTTGGCCTCCATTTCGCTTGAGGACAGAACGACGCAGTCGCGCTTCCTTATTTGGAACATGGCGTATCAGGGTTTTCAGGAGCGGCCTATCGTCGGTTGGGGACAGGAGAGCTTTAACTTTGTGTTCAATAAATACTACGACCCGCGCATGTACGCGCAGGAGCAATGGTTCGACCGTGCCCACAACGAGTTTCTTGATTGGTTGATTGCCGCGGGGCTTCCGGCTTTCTTGCTTTTTATTTCATTCTTTCTACTTTCCGCGTGGGCAATTTTTCGCACCGATACTCTAAAACCTCCCGAGCAAGCGGCACTCCTGGGGCTCTTAGCCGCGTACGCTTTTCACAGCATGTTTGTGTTTGACAACCTCATAAGCGCCGTCTACTTCTTCATGCTGCTTGCGTTTGCCCACGGGCTCTCGCGCAGAGAATTGCCGGCATGGATGTTCCTCTCCCGCCCGACGGGCGATAAGACACTCGCCATCGCCGCACCGATTGTCGGAGTAGCGGTCGTCATCTTACTGTATCAATTCAATGTGCCGGGTATTGTCCGGGCGGAACTTCTGATAAAAGGACTCCAGCCCGCCTCCGCGAATTTGAATGCAAACACTACCGCCTTTACGGAA
>MEWX01000025.1:37092-56117 GCA_001775485.1 Candidatus Adlerbacteria bacterium RIFCSPLOWO2_01_FULL_51_16 | reverse complement strand
CTTCAAACGCAAGGTTTTTTTGTGCCGCGCGTGAGGCAGGATTTTTACGTTGCTCTTCCATGGTCGCATCAATGTCGCCTTTGGGTAGTAGTGTCATTTTCAAAAGGTATTCTTCTGCGTCAGCGTCGTCTGTATTGAACCAAAATTGATAAAATTCAAACGGGGTTGTCTTCTTTGGGTCAAGCCACACCGCGCCTTCTTCGGTTTTCCCGAATTTTTTGCCGGTCGCCTTGTTCACCAAGAGACCGTGGGTGGTCCCGTAGGTCACCGCCCCGGTGTGGCGACGAATAAGATCAACGCCCGAGACGATATTCCCCCACTGGTCCGAGGATCCGTGTTGCCAATCGCAGCCATACCTCTCGTGGAGGTGCAAAAAATCATACGCCTGCAAGAGCATGTAAGAAAATTCGGTGTAGGAGATGCCTTGCTCGCGACCATGGAGACGTTCTTTGATCGAGTCGCGCTGTATCATTGCATTTACTGAAAAGTGTTTGCCTACGTCGCGCAGAAAATTAAGTAGGTTGAGTTGTTTTAACCAATCCGCATTATTAACCATTTGAAAATTGTCCGACGCGAGAAGTGTTTTGGCTTGCGCAGCTATTCGGGCACTGTTGAGGGTTACCTGCTCGTGCGTAAGAAGGGTACGTTCTTCACGCTTGCCGGAGGGGTCTCCGATCATGCCTGTGCCACCCCCTACTACTAAAATTACTTTGTGCCCCGCCTCCAGAAAGCGCCTCAGTACCAAAATACCCATAAGGTTCCCCGCGTGTAGCGAGTCCGCTGAAGGATCAAACCCCTCGTATACTGTCCGCTGTTGCCCATCGGTAATTTCCTCAAGTGGGCTTGAATGTTGGTAGATGTATCCTCGCTCGCGAAGAATTTCCGACAGTTTCATTAAAAAGACTATAACATATCCGCGTGCTAAAATGCCGCAATGCGCTCCCGTTTTCACCACCTGTATCGGCGCGCGCTTATTGCGCTGCACCCGGTTGATGTGGCAGCTCTGAGAGCGTTGTACTTCGCAAAGCACAACTACCCCGCCCTTATCGTGTGGGGGATGGCGTGTTTTTTTGTGCTCGGAGGGCTCGTGGCTCTCTGGGCCGCAAGTTTGCGCATCCCCGACCTCTCAACTATCGAGGAGCGCAAAACCGAGCAATCCCTCAAAATCTACGACCAGACCGGCTCAACTCTTCTGTATGATTGGCACGATGAAAAACAGCGCACTGCGGTACCGCTCTCGCAGATCTCGCCGAATATCCAACGCGCGACCATTGCTATTGAGGATGTCGAATTTTACACCCACAAAGGAGTGCGCCCGCTTGCAATTTTACGCGCGATACTGACCAACCTTATTCAGGGAGATCTTCTCGGCCAGGGGGGTTCTACTATCACCCAACAGGTTGTAAAGGGCTCAATCCTTACATTTGATAAAAGTATCGCGCGTAAACTTAAAGAGTGGATTTTGGCATTCAAGCTCGAAACAATTCTTACCAAAGACCAGATTCTCGAGCTGTACTTAAACCAGGTGCCGTACGGCGGGACCATTTATGGCGTTGAGGAGGCGAGTCAAACTTTTTTTGGTAAACATGCATCCGATGTCGGTATCGCCGAGGCTGCTTACCTGGCAGCTATCTTGCCTGCGCCAACCTACTATTCCCCCTATGGTACTCATACAGAAGATCTCGAGGCACGCAAAAACCTCGTACTTTCAAAAATGCTCGAGCACGGCTACGTGAGTAAACAGGAATACGACTTGGCGAAGGTGGCACAGGTAGAATTTCTGCCGCCGCGGGACTCGAGTATACAGGCCCCCCACTTTGTATTTTATGTTCAGCAGTACTTGGAGGACAAATACGGAAGCGACGTGCTCGAGCAGGGGGGATGGCGGGTAACCACAACCCTGGACGCGGAGCTACAACTCAAAGCAGAAGAGATCGTGTATAAGGGAGCACTTGGGAACACGGAGAAATTTAATGCGAGCAATGCCGCATTGGTTGCAATAGATCCGGCTACCGGAGGCATCTTGGCAATGGTCGGTTCGCGTAACTATTTTGATACCGAGATACCGGGAGCGTATAACGTTGTTGTCTCCCACCCCGGCCGCCAGCCGGGCTCGGCGTTTAAACCATTTGCGTATGCGGAGGCCTTCGTCAAAGGATACATGCCCGACACTACCCTGTTTGACCTGCGGACACAATTTTCGACCACTTGTTCAGCGTTCAATTTTACGAGTGAGGGTGGTTGCTACAGCCCCGTCAACTATGACAACAATTTCCGGGGGCCCATAAGTATGCGCAACGCTTTGGCACAATCCATAAACATCCCCTCGGTTAAGGTACTCTACCTTGCGGGTCTTGCCGACACACTACGACTTGCTAAAGCAATGGGCATCAAAACGCTTGAAGGCCCCGACCGCTACGGGCTGACCTTGGTTTTGGGCGGCGGCGAGGTAACACTTCTTGATATCACAAGCGCGTACGGTGTTTTTGCGACCGACGGTATCCGTCATGACCCGATTGCGGTTTTGAAAATAGAAGATGCCGCTGGAAATATAATCGAGGATAACACCAAGGTTCAGGGTGTCCGCATACTCACTGCGGATGTCGCACAGAAAATAAATGACGTACTCTCAGACACCGTGGCGCGGGAGCCCCTCGGCGTCAACGCTTCCCTTTCTTTCCCCGGACATGATGTTGCGGTTAAAACCGGTACTACCAACGACTACCGGGACGCTTGGACTATCGGCTATACACCGAATTTTGTCTTGGGAATGTGGGCCGGCAACAACGACAATACTCCTATGCAAAAAAAGGTATCGGGTCTTATTGTGGGACCCATGTGGCACGACGTAATGCAGTATGCGCTCCAGAGCAGGATCGCGGGTGGAGCGTTTTCGCGCGCGCAGTTTCCCCCGAGCGACAAACCGATCCTCAATGGCGCGTGGAAAGTAGCTGGGAATGACGGATCTCTACATGAAATACTTTATTGGGTTGATAAAAACAATCCTCTTGGGGCTCCGCCAACGGGGACCGACCCGCAGCTGCGCTTGTGGGACCCGCCAGTTGCCGCCTGGGCCGCCACAAACGGACTTACCAATCTCCCACGTCCGCGAAATTAGCGGTTCATCGGCATCGCAAGATAGAAAAAGGAATCGTCAGCAGCGTCTTTGATAAGCATGGGCTTGCCAGGACCGTTTGAGTTGAGGCGAATATTCTCACCGGTGATTGACTGTAGGCTGTCTCCAAGGTAGCGCCCGTTGAAAGACATTGTCAATGAATCACCTTTCACGGTGGCACGCACCATGCTTGTTTGCTCTCCAACATCGGGGTTACGTGAAGTGAGTGTCACCAGTTTTTTATCCGGTTCAACCGAGAGAGAGACGTGTGCAAACTTGTCTGCGAATACCGAGAGTGATTTGAGTGCTCCGGCGAGATCTTCCCGGAGTACTATCGCTTCTGTAGAAAATGATTTGGGAATGATTTGGCGGTAATTGGGGAACGTGCCATCAATCAGGCGGCTAGTGTAATAAATATTTTCAACGTGGGTTGAGAGTTGGTTTTCGTTATAATATACGTCCACTTCTCCTCCCCCAACTTCAAGAATTCGCATCAGCTCGGCGGCGTTGCGTGCCGGTAAAAGTAGTTGGGGGACACTTCCTCCACCGCGAAGCGTAACTGTTTTTTCTGCCAGACGGAACGAGTCGGTTGCAACGGTGAATAATTTTCCTCCCTCGCCGTACATAAGTACGCTTTGGAGTTCGGGTTTTACGGCAGAGGTTGAGGCACAAAAAACAACACTTCGTATCGCGCGCATAATATCTTGCGATTTTATAGTGAACGAAGTTGAAGCGGAAACTCGAGGAAGAATTGGGAAGTCACTATGAGATATTGTTTTTATTGATGCTTTTGCCCGGTCGGTCTCAAGAGTAAGAACTTCACGAACTAAATTTACTGAAACATTCTTACTGCGCGCGTTTCCCAAAAAACCATGAAGTATATTTCCTGGGACAGCAACTACGCCCGGTTCCGAAACTTTTGCTGGAATAGTAATTTCAACACCACACTCAAGGTTAGTTGCCCGTAACACCAGCTGACTTCCATCAGCAGTTATTAAAATACTCCCAAGAATTGGGTGGTTAGCTTTTCTCTCAATAAATCTAACCGCAATACTTACGGCGTTAAGAAGTTCTTCTGGGTTGCATCCGAACTTCATAGCTGTTCTTTATAAGAAAAGAAATTACTACTAGGGGTGTGGATTAGTGGAGAAAACAAAAAACAAGCCGTAAATAAGGGTTTTTTAGTTGTTTTTATTTTTTTATACTGTTGGTAATACATGTCTCAGTTGGTGATAATTTTTTTAAAATTATTTTTTATTAACTCCTTTCACATACTATACATACAACTCTCCCCACTATTTCAACATCAAACGGATTTGATGAATTTCATTCGTGAGAACACTGTCGGAACGGAGATTTCCCCTTATTTTTTCACATGAGTGTATGACTGTGGTGTGGTCGCGTCCCCCAAGCTTTTCACCAATTGTGGGAAAGGATATCCGGAAGTCCTCCCGCAAAATATACATAATGACCTGCCGCGGGCGCACAACCTCCTTGCGGCGGGTCTTTTCATAAATACTCACTTCCTCCACCCCATAAAAACCCGCAACCGTTTTAACCACCTCCTGAACCGAAACGGCCTTCTTGGTAGTATTCCCCACTCCACGCAGAAGAGTTTTTGCGTCGTTAAGAGTAAGTGTTTCTCCCCGCATCTCCCGATGAACCATGAGGGTATTGAGTGCTCCTTCAAGCTCGCGGACGTTACCCTCAATGGTTGTTGCAATATAATCCATAATTTCGTCCGGGAGAATAAAATTGTGGGCGGCGGCTTTTGAACGCACAATCGCCAACCGCGACTCGTGGTCGGGAGGAGTTACCGAGACAACCATGCCGGCGCTAAAGCGGGAGCGGAGCCGGTCCTCGAGTCCCTGGATAACGTTGGGGTGTTGATCGGAAGAAAAAACCAGCTGTTTGTTGCTATCGTGGAGATAGTTGAAGAGGTGAAAGAACTCCTCTTTTGTCTTTTCCATCTTTGCTAGGAACTGTACATCGTCCATGATAAGAAGGTCGTACTGGCGATATCGCTCCTTAAACGCCTGTACCTTCCCTGCCTGTACTGCGGAGACATAATCCATAGAAAACTTCTCCGATGTAACATAAAACACTTTACGATCTGGGTTGTGAGCCCGGAAATGGTTTCCAATCGCTTGGATAAGATGAGTTTTACCCAAACCCGTCGGTCCGTAAACCAAAAGTGGGTTGTAGGCAATGCCGGGTTTCTTGATTACCGCCTGTGCTGCGGCGTGTGCAAGCTCGTTGAAGGGCCCCACAATAAAAGTATTGAGAACAAAACGCGGATTGAGATTAGTTTTTGCGTGTACAGCTTCAAGTGGGAGCTCCGTTGGCGCTGTGGGAACAGTGCGTACTTCCTCGGCCTTTTTTGATCCGCGGGAGATCACATACTCAACTGCCCGCACGGTCTCCGAGAGTGTGCGGAGTGTCGCTAAAATGTCTTTGTGAAACTTAGCAGAAAGCCAATCGCGAGCAAATTGGCTCGGAACTCCAAGATATACAACCCCATCCTCAACCCGGACGATATGGGTGTCTTTAAACCATGTATTGAAGTTAGGACGGGAAATCGCGAGGGCCAATTCTACCAGTGCATTCTCCCAAAGTTCTCGCGTAGTCGTCATAGTCAGCACAGTGGGTACAGGATACGCTCCCAAAGCGGCGGAGTCAAAACCCGATTTTTTGTGCACAAGTTGTGGAAAAAGTGGGGATACGCTACACTGGACAAATGTCGCAAACATACCAACCGAAACGGCGCAAACGTGCCCGCGTGCACGGATTTCTGAAACGAAAACGTACCACCGCCGGAAGAAAAACCGTTCTCCGCCGCCGCCGCAAGGGCCGCCAGCGTCTCACGGTATAATAAAAGTACGCCATGCTCCCCAAACGCCGGCGTTTGAGTGCATATGAGGTGCGGGAAGTGCTAAAACGGGGCCGCACGGTAAGAGATACTCACCTGTCGATGAAATTTGCCAAAGCAGAGGGGTCGATGCGCGCGGCCGTTGTGGTACAAAAAAGCATTGCGACACGCGCGGTTGAGCGGAACCGGCTGCGCCGCGCTGTGTACCGCGCCCTTTCGACTCTCCCGACTCCCACCGGAGCGCGCGTGGTGTTTTTTGTTCAAAAAATACCGGTCACACCACTTGCAAGGGCCTTCGCGACCGAAGCACAAGGACTTTTGAAAAAAATTTCCTAAATCTATGTTTGAAACATTTCTTGTACAACCCATATACAACGGATTTATTTTTCTTATCGGCATTATGCCGCAAGGGGATGTCGGCTTAGCCATCATCGCACTCACCATATTTATCCGGGCGGTGTTTTATCCTGCCTTTACCTCTCAAATCCGAACCCAAATCGGCATGCAGGCGATACAGGGGCAACTCGATGAGGTAAACAAGAAGTACAAAGATAATCCGGAAGAACGTACCCGTCGCACTATGGCCCTATTTCGAGAGAACAAGGTCCGGCCGTTTTCAAGCTTTCTTGTTCTTTTTATTCAGCTGCCGGTGTTTTTTGCGCTCTATCTCGCGTTCTTCCGCGAGGGGCTGCCGGACATTAACCCCGAACTCCTCTATATATTTATTAAAGCTCCGGAGGTAGTGTCGGTTGGTTTCTTTGGGCTCATGGATCTTTTGTCTGCGCACAATGTGTTACTCGCGCTTATTGTCGCCGCGACCCAGTACGCGGCAATCCGCCTCACTCTCACCCGTATGAATAACGGCGCCACACTTACTCCCGAGCGCGCTGCGACGCAAAACATGCAGAAACACCTCATGCTCTACATGATGCCGGCACTTATCGCCTTTATTTCCTACACCCTACCCGCGGCGGTCGGGCTCTACTTTACGGCGAGCAACCTCATATCGCTCGGTCAGGAGTATTTGATAAAACACCAGCAAAAAAGCAAAAAATAGAGGTTCTATCGAACCTATATTGTCGTCGCTCGCTCGGAATAGAAAACAAGTTTTCTTTCTCTCGCTTCTCTAGACAATAAAAAACGGGGCGTCAAGTTCTCAACCACGCGCTTTTAGTTTATAGTGGCGGGATGGACCCCGCTGGAGGCAATGAACCGAAGATTTATGCCGGCGACGGTCGGGCCGCCAGTGGGGTGGAACCCGCCATCCTCAAAAATATCGTTGCAGAGCTTCTCGCGGCTCTTGGTGTTGAGGTTACCGGCATTACGGTGGTTGGCGGCCACCGGACGGTCGTTGCCGTTGACTCCCCCGACTCCAAACAACTCATCGGGCCGCACGGCGAGCACCTGCGCGCACTCAATATGGTTGCGCGTCGCCTTGTTGAAACTAAACATGGCGAAGGATCAGCGAATTTTTTAGTTGATATTGATGGCTACCACGAAGAGCGGATGGAGCTTGTGCGTAACAACGCACGCATGCTTGCCCAGCGCGCGCGGCTTTTCAAACACGATGTCGAATTGAGCCCGATGAGCTCCTACGAGCGGCTAGTGGTGCACGAGCTCTTTGCTGAAGACCCTGAAATCAAGACCGAGTCCGCGGGCGAAGGCAAATTCCGTCACATTGTGTTGAAGTATAAAACAACCGAAAACTACCAACTTAAAACTTAAAATTTCAGTTTTTAGTTTTGAATTAATCTCACGCCCCACAGTGCCCTGTCGCCGCGTGTGATGAATGAAAGGTAGCGCTCGGAAGGTGAAAGTGCCATTTCTGCGACATTAGAAGTAACTCCCCCATCGCCCCCGCCTGGGGATGCAAGAATCTCTGATTTGCCGGAGAGCAGGTCAAAAGACACAAGACTGTCAAAGACCGCCGTACCTCCTTTGTGCCACAAGTCAAGAAAATTTGGCGGCACATATTGAAGCGGAATAGCACAGATTGCGGTCGTGGTAGCACTTGCACTCCAGACACACCGTTCAGGAAACGGATCAAATGATAACCCCGCGTCTTTGCTGGTTTTTATATCGCGCGCATAAGTAAGACGGAGCGGAGAGCCGGCACGCACCGTTTGGTAAAGAACTTTCGAGAAGGACGAGTTAGCGGTTGCAGTAAGGCCCTCGGCGTATACAAGCGGCGTTATGGCGCCGGTTTGAGCGTTGACGGAAAACACTCCTCCAGGAACCCCGGCACCCGATTTAGTCTGAAGAAGTAATGTGTTTGTTGATGGCCAAGAGATCAGGGTTTGAGAAAGCGGGAAGGAAAACAACCTCTTACTTCCCGAGCCGTCGGAGCGTGCGGTGTATCCGTCTGTGCTAGCACCTACTCGCACCAGGTACACAATACTTCTGCCATCCGGAGAGGCGGCAAGCTCTGCAATATTATTAGACAGAAACTGGATTTTGACGGGCTTTTTGGTGGAACTGGTTGCGGTTGTAGTACTAACCGGGAAGCCAAGGTATGCAGTTTTGACGGTTACCCCGTCTATATATTGGGCGATGAGCGCGCTTCCTCGCTCAAGCCACAGGACTTTTACAATGCCGGGGATTGTTGTATTTGAGACGGCCTTGGGTATTGCGCCCGGTGTATCAACCGTGAGATCAAACACATGACCGTTCTCTTGTTTCATATATCGCGCGACGGTCGAGGTTGGCCGGGTTGTCTCTAGCAGTGTTGCGCCTGCAATTGGCCCATCTGCTATTTTGAAAATAACCTGGCCGCCACTTTGCGGCAAATTATTTACCATATCCCCGTCACTTTCAGAGTTCGTTACCGAAACAGTACTGCCGCTTCCGAACGAACTTCCAGTAATATTGGTGGACTGTTCCGCGTTTCCGCCAGAAAAAAAGAACCATAACACTACAGCTGCAACAATTACAATCGCTCCAACGCCTCCCCACCAAATTAGTTTTGAGTTTGTCATAATTTATTGCCGGCTAAGACACACATAGATATTTTCATTTGTAGGCTGAAAAGCCGTTTGCGTAAGAAGACTCTCGGTTGTGACAGACACAACGCGCGTTGTTGTCAGGCCAATTTTCCCCAGCAAGGTAACATTTTTACATCCGTCCTCAAATTCCTGAAGAGTCTTTTTAAATTCAGGACTTTTTGTATCCCCTGAGTAAACAAGGGAACCATAAAGCGCCGGCTCCCCGAGCCACCCTCGGTACAGTTGTTTTATTGCGGCAACTTCTTCTGGGGTAAGCATTCTTGCCCCGGGGCTGGTTGAAGGAGGGGGGGTTGGGGTTGATCCCACACACGTGTTATTGGAAAAGAGACTGGAGAAATTAACTAGCTGGGGATTTATGGTGTAGAGGATAAGCCACGCAGCGCATATAAGAAGTATTCCCCAAATAGCGGCCCGCATCCGCTCTTTTGCCCGACTTTTTACATCCACAATGTCAGAAACCATATACATAATGCCCCCGACCGTGAGTGTGAGCACCGCAAATATTGCTCCCACAGCGATGAGAAGTTTGAGCAAGGCGTTGAGAAACGTCGCGATATTAGTACATTCTCCTGCACTGAACCCCGGTATTGGCTCGAGCGGAGTATATTTTATTAATTGGGTACTGATTGGTTGTTGAGATGTTTGTGCAATGGCACCGCTCAGAAAGTTTGCTACCGCTGCCGCTAGAGAAGGAACACTAGCACTGGATTGTGCTCCAAAAAGAATTTGCAGGGCCGCCGAAGCCGCCTGGCCGAGCTTTGAGAGGTCGTTATTTTGTAGTGTTACCTCAAGTTGTGCGCCACCTGCGCTACCTCCTGTTTGTCGGAGTGTTAAAAAGCCGCGCGGTGAGTCGGGGCTCGAGGTTTCTTCTCCATCAAGAAGCCAGGAATATACAAGATCGCCGTTTGCCAAACTTGTATTTGAAAAGTAGTACGGCTCGGCACGTACAGAAAACTCCCGGCCGACAAGCGTTACGGCTCCCGGGAGTGCCGATTCATACAAAATCCCCCGCAATGAGTCGCGTTGGTAAAGAATCAGTTCAGGGTCGCTGACGGGGATGGTAACTTCGGTATGCCCTACCTTGATGCCCGAAAGAAATACATCGACTGCAACTACTTCCTGTAGGTTAAGCTGGCTACCCTCGAAGGTAAATGTAGTACGTCCGGTGCCGGACTGTGCTGTCGCGGGCTCGCCATTGAGCGACCACTGGTAGGAGAGTACATTCGCGCTTGCCTCGACACCCCCGATAACAACATGGGGGAAGGTGACGACCTTGACACTCGCGCCCGCGCTGTAGAGTGCAGCCCCGCGATAAAAGAACGGGGTTGTGGTATCCGCTTCCCAGATAAGATTAATGAGCGAGGGGGCAAATACAAACTCCCTTGTTACAACACTGCCCGCCGAAGGACGGATAGTCACCAAAACTTTTTGCTGGCTCCCCAACGCGCCGGTAGTGAAAGAGAATGTTCGCTCTCCCGAACCCGAAAGCATGGTCTTTCCGTTGAGCTGCCAGGTAATTTGTGCATCACCGAGCAACCCCCCAATGCCTTCGGCCTGAATAGTTACCTTCTCATTTGGACCCGGGATCTCCGGAGTGATGGTAAAGCGCACGGGCTCTGGCGCCACTTGCGCTAAAGTGATTTGCGCTCCGGAGCCCACAAAGAGCAGAGCCAAAATTGCCGCGGCAACAGCGGCTCTTTGCGGTCGGCGGATATCGGGTGATTTAAGTTCTATTTTCCCACGCGGGGCTTCTTCCTTCGGCATACTGTCATTATCTGCCTGTACAGTATCGTTGTCTGCTCGCTGTGCCCGGGACGCTTGAAGCGAATACGGCCGTGCACTCGCCTCCGCGCTGGCTAACGCCAAACTTGAGAAGTCGGGTACGCCAACCTGCTGAATCTCACTTTGCCAGGTCAATTTTTCTTCTTTGGATTTTTGAGAGGCGTTGTAGGCACAGCGCCAGGCCATTACACTCCAAAAGGGCAAGAACCCCAAAAACGGCGTCACCTCTCCCAACAAACACCCCAACACAACCCTACCGCTGAAGGCGCCGCTGAAAAGGAGGAACATAAGAAGCATGCTTCCGAAAATTATACCGATGCAGAACACAACAACCGGGGCAAGAGCTATTCCAAACGGTGCCGTAACAGCTCCCAACTTTACCCCTAAGACTGCTCCAACCGTCGCGCAACCGGCTTGAATCCACCCCCAATTCGGCAAATATTGATGGCACACTACAGCCCCCCCTGCCGCCCCGAGGACACCGCCGGTGAAGGGTAGTGCCGTAAGAGCTAACCCCACCAAAAACTGAACACTGTCTATGAAAAAGGCAAATACTATTAGTGGAAAGCGTTTCATCATAGCGGTGCACCGGCAGGCGCGGATGCCCCCTGGCGCATTTTACGCAAGGCCAAAACCTGGGAGGGGTCGGAGGTGATTATCTGGTCCTCGGTGTAAGAGGCGATGACTTTAATAGCGACGTGCTTGAGACCTGCAAAGAAGATCCCTTCCCCGACGTCACTTTCAAGCAGAAGATATTTTTCTTCGTCGGAGAGGTTGAACGTTTTTTGCAGATTATCAATCGTTGTCGGCGATTGCTTGAGCAGGAGCTGGAGGGAAGAGTTGGTTATCATGGGCAACCCGTACGGCGACTTCAAAAAGTCATCAACGTCTTGGGTGATCGTTGCAAGCCCCAGATAGTATTTACGGCCGCGTTTCGCCATGCTGTAGAGAAAGGAGGCGGTGTCTTCCGATTTCATCATCCACCATGCCTCGTCGATAACAAGCAGACGTTTCTTCAGCTGTTTGCGCACGGTGTTCCAAATGTAATGGGTGATGAGGTACATCGCGACGGGTTTCAAGTCGTCTTCCATGTCGCGCACAGAGAAAACAACGAACTTTTTGTTGATATCAACATTGGTTGCTTGGTTTATGAAGCCCGACCACGTGCCTTTGGTGTATTTGGAGAGCCGTTGTACCAAGGACTCCGAACCCTGCATGCCCGCAAGGACCAATTCAAAATCAGAAAGAAGCGGTGGCTCGATGTCGGCGAAGTTGGAGTCGATGGTGATGTCTTTGAGCGCGTAGGTCTCGGTAATCGCCTTGTCGATGATGGCGTCCTCCTCTGGAGTGAGCCCCCCAAGCATAATGCGGAACATTCCCACAAGCGCCACGATGTTTGAGCGCAGGACATCCGCTGCAGACTCGTCCTCCCGTGGAGGCGCTAGGTCAAATGGGTTAATGTGGTGCTCGGAGTTGAGTGAGATATTGAAATAGCGACCCCCCACCGCTTGAGAGAGAAACTCGTACTCGCGCTCCGGGTCGATGACGATAACCTCGGTGTCAAACATCAAGGTGCGCAAAATCTCGAGCTTCATCGCGTAGGATTTGCCCGAACCCGATTTGGCGAAAACAACAGAGTTGTAATTCTCTAGTGAAAAGCGGTCAAAAAGAACGAGTGAGGCGTTATGCCGGTTGACACCGTACAGAATCCCGCGGTCGGAGGTCAAGTCAAATGAAACAAACGGAAAAATTGAAGAAAGGGGCGAGGAATTAAGTTTAGAATGGACCGAAAGCTCGTCGCGGCCTATGGGTAAAACCGATTTAAACCCCTGTTCTTGCTGGAAGAGCGCGGGCTTTACATAGACGAGGCGCGACTCAAGCATTGATTTGAGCTCCGACTCAATTTTGTTGAGCTCCTCGGTTGTCGCGCCGTAAATCGTGATGTACACCGCAACGTCAAAGATGCGCTCCTGGGCTTGTTGGAGCTGGTCGCGCAAATCCTCGAGGTCCCGGTAAGCGGTGTCGAGTATCGGGTCGCGAACGAGTCCCTTCTCCTCCCGCGTCATTATCTGGCTTTGGACCTCGGCGACCTTCTTTTGGAATTTTTTAAGGATTTCAGCACTATCGATGGGGTGAATGAAGATAGAAACATCCAACACACGGTCAAGGTTGATGACAGGCGCAAACCATGAGTCGGTTAACACCCGCGGGTAAGACATCACAAAGAACGTGCGCGCGATTTTGTCGCCAAGATTTATCTCACGCGGAGTAATTTTGAGGGCCGATGGTGCAATGACGTCTTGGAGTTCTAAGACACCCTGTTTGTAAATCGCCTCGGGCATAATCGGGGCGACCGGCGCGCTTGAGGGAAGTGTTTTTGTTTTGAAAAAATCAAGGAGTGCCATATTGCTAGCGCGTGATTTGGGTAACCTGGAGTGGCTTTTCAAGCTCGCCGGGGTTGAAGAGTTTGTAGAAGAGCTCGATAACTTCCTCGGTGCCTAGCTTCACCACCCGCACCCCGGTGCGTATGAGCCCCTGTTCAACAACAGCGACTCTCTGCTCAAGCTGGGTGCGGTACTGCTCAAATTGCTCGTCGGAGAATGTTGTTGCGGTAGTTGAGCCGGTAGGTAAAACAGCACCCAAAAAACCTCCCATCCCTCCCCCGCCGCGGGCAACGAGCGATGGATCGTAGGGCACGACGATAAAAAAGTTTTTCGTCATAATATTTGCGCGTTGCGTAAAGTCCTTGATGAAGCCGATGTACTCACGGATCTGAATTTTCATCAGGTCATCCAATTCGAGGGTGAGTCGCTCTTCCAAAAGTGCAATGTAGGGGCGGATGTCGAGGTCGCGGCTTTGGATAAAAAATTGTGCCGTAAACTCCAGGGAGTTTAGAAAATTTTGGAACTGTCCGATGATTGCTTGTTGTTCGTCTTGCGCTTTAAGTGCCAAGTTGATGGAGGAGGCCATAAGAAGAGCGCGCAAAGAACCATCTTTGAGTATCACAATACCGTCACGGACCTCCTTGATGGGTACGAACTCCTGCGTGCCCCGTGCTTTTGTTGCGCCTGTAGGCATATATAATGTTAAATTTCAAAACCTCTGCCCTGCGCTTCGGTCACACCCATTTGTGCTTGGTCTTTGATGTTGAGAGACCATGCCAAATCTTTAAGCCGGCTTTCGGAGAGTTTTGGAACCGGGAGAGTGGTAGACGTTTTTGGTTTTTCCGCTTGTGCTTCGGGTGCTTTGGGCACCCGCTGTTGCCAAAGATAGAGCTTGTTGCCGATAAAATACATAAAGGCGTGCTCTATCGCGATAATGAGCGGCCGGCCATTGACTTGGTAGAAGGCAAGTCCGGCACCAAAAATGGCTGCCGGAAGCGCGAACACTATTGCAACAAAAAAAGGTAAAAAGGTGAAGAAAATAAGGCACAACCCACCGGCGCCGGCAAGCCAGACGAACTGCTTGAGGGTCAGTGGCCCAAAAATCTTATCCTCAACCTCAATGAACTGGGGTACCTGATACCTCATTACTCATAAGTATATCGTATTTTTTCACTCCGGCGGCTCTCGATAGGGGTCGGCTTTATAGGGCGGAGGTTTGGTTTGTCCCGAGCTTGCTGCAGGAGGTTGGGGAGCCGTTTTACCTGTCTGTAACTTCTCGGGGAGCTTGCTTACGGTTTTTTCTGAAAGCATTATCTGCGCTTGTTGCATGATGGGAGGCATGGGTGCGATGGGCGCAGTTGGCGCTACTGCAGGTTTGGCGCCGCCCAGAGGGCTCTGCCCGGCGGGAGCGGGCGGAGGAGTTGGTTTTGGAGGAGCACTCGGGGGAGGTACGGGCTTTGGTGTTGGGGTTGAAGGCGGAGGTGGAGCAGAAACAATAGGGGCTTCCTTGGCTCGCCCCTCCATAAACTTTTTCATAGATTCGCGTATGGGGAGAAAAATTTGCTCCGTTATCTCGGCGCCTATTTTATGTGCCTGGTCGGTGGAGACACGAACCTGTTTTTCTATGTTAGCGGCAAACGTCGAAGGGTCGGCGAATCCCAGCATGATAAGCATTGTTTCGTCTCCAAGCACTTCAAGCTGGTCGATATGCAAGTTATATTTTGCGCCGACAGTCTGAACCTTTTTTTCGAAATCTGCAGAAAGAATCGCAAGACGTACGTCCTCAGGGAGTTCTCCCAGCCGCTCTTCTATTTGCTTTTGTGTCTCGCTTTCCATGTTTTTAATGATAGCCGATAATTACGCCGCTTTCTTCTCATCTGTAGTAGGTGGGACGTTATCATTCACCGCCGGAGTATTTCTAATCAGGGGATTGTTGTCATTGCCGACTGCGGGGCCATTCGTTAGTGTCACCCCCGGTAGTTTTGTGCTTGTGGATGCGGGATTAGGAGATTCAGTCTTAGGGATTTGAACCTCTGTATTTGAAAGCCTTTCTTGCACTTTTTTTACTTGATGCAGCTCTGTCCTTACTTCGCTTATCTGCTGGCCTATCTCTCTGATGTTCCGCCGCGATTCTTTACGCAAGAGACTGCGCATCTGTTCCTCGTCAAATTTCACCGGTGTTGTTTGTTGTTTCAAAAGGTCACTAGTCACAGATGCTTTTTGCACGGTAGGTCCGCCTCTGCTTGAGGAGGCGACCGCATTAGTATTTAACGAAGCGCTCGGGGCGGTGGCTGCGGCCCCGCCTCCCGATGGTGGCGGGGTGTCATCCTCGTCCTCTTTTTTGAGAGCGTCTAGTGCCTCTTTTGCTTTTTCTTTCGCACCTTTTTCCCCAATCATTTTTCGCAACCGTGCGGCACCCTCAACGCGGCCCCACGATGGATTGAGTATCGGTATTCTATTTCGCTTGTCGAGGTTGTCGGCAAGGGTTGCTATACGTTGCTTCGCTCTCGCTTCGACGACGTTCTTTCCTGCTTCAGCAAGAGCTTTTAGTTCGGTATTAGTTTGCTTGAGCGTAGTCCTTTCAGCGTCTTCTAGTAGTTTAAAGCGTGCCGCTTGGCTAGGGTCGAGAACGGCCGTGTTCTTCCAGTGTTCGGCAGCAGCCCGCGCAGTGTTAATTCGCTCCTGAAGTTCATTAATCCGCGTTGAGTAGCTCCCCATCCCATGCTCCTGTTCGAACTGTGTCGTGAACCGCTGCTGCTCCGTCCAGGCCTCTTCCTCAGTTGCCTTAAGAGCCTTACCGCGCGCTTCATATCGCTTTCCTTTTTGCTCAACGATTTTCTCAAAAGTTTTGGTTGCTCCCTTACCCACGTCCGCTTTACCGAAGCTCGTCGGCATACCTCCAAGCGACGCGACCCGGTCGACTCCCGAGAGAGCAGTCCGTGCAATTCCACCGCCCGGTGCGTTGCGGATATCATACGTTGCGCCGCTCAATCTTTTTGTTCCTTTCCCTAGAACTCCCCAGAGTCCTCTTCGTGACTCCCACTCTTTTGCCTTTCCGCTTTCTACGGCCCCATAAGCTAATCGGCCTAGTGTGTTGCGTCCTGCAAATGCAACTCCGGGGGCAAGAGTTCTACCGCCAAGCCAAAGACCACCACGGAAACCTCCACCGATTGTCTTCCCTGCCCAACCGAAGACATTTTTGGTCATTTGGTTGCCGGCTTGGACTATTTTGTCGGCGAGTACATATGCAACAAAAAGTAGAACACAGATAATCGCTACCCGTATAGAAATATCCGCGACAAGACCCGCGCTCCCAGCGCTTGGATCGGTTGTTGCTGCCGAACCGACTAATGTTCCCGGCGCGGTTATAAGGTTTTGTGCAGAAAGGGCCTTAGCAAAGAGCACTACGATATAAAAGATAAAAAGATACACCGCCGGGTAAAAGGTGAAGCTCACGAGAAACGAACGCCACTGATTGAAGAACCCCATAGCGGTCGTGTTCCCCGGTAAGGCCCGCGCCGCGAATGCAAGCGGCGCGGCGATTATGACAAACCACAACCCCACTATCCGCAGGATAAATTTCACTCCCGCAAAGAGGAATGACGCTCCAAGGAGGGCAAGCATGACGCCGAGCACAAGAAACACTACCGAGAGCGCGATAAAAGTCGTCCACGAGTTTTGAGCGCCTTTGAGTTTGTCTAGGTTCTCCGATCCGATCAAACTCTGCACCCGGACAGCATCCATGATTGGTCCCGTGAGATCTTTAACTTCGTTACTTGATTGTGATCCTCCGGCTGTAGCGGCAGGGCCTAAGCCGGGGCTCGAGGTCACTAAAGCCCCCGCCCGTATTGCGTTATAAAACTGAACAGCCAAAATATTACCGACATCTATGGTCATCCGGGTGAAGAGAAAGCTGAAATTGACGAGGAGCGCGAGCACCACGACCGCCGCTAACTGTTTGAGGGTGTTGGTGGTCTCTGCACGGAACATAACGGTGAACGCGACATAGACAAGAATAAAAATGAAGGCCATGTTTGCCAAGTCGCGCATGATGGTCCATCCCTCGGAGACGATTTTGAGTCCGTAGGAGGTGCTGTTGAGGGAGAGAAATACGGCGTAGTCCAAAAAAACTGCACAGATGGTAGCGATGTACGCCCCAAAGCCAACCGCTATAGCATAAATAATACCTGCAGCGCAGACCGTAAAAGTTGCGTTAGTACAAAAATCACTAAACGCACTGCTCCCGGGGTTTGTTGATTGAGGAGTTGGAGAGGCCGTTGGCCCTCCCCCTCCATCAGTAGCTTGGGCGTGTACAATAACTGGAGCGGTAAATGACTGTAGGGCTAAAATTGCGAGTACAAAAAGCGACGCAAGCAAAACCGTCTTTATAGTTTTATTGACCGAAAGCATAGCATTGGTTGAGACCTGCCGTTGTTTCGTTGTTGAGGCGCGACATCTCGTTTTGGAGCGCGGTGCGGTCTTGCTGAGCCGAAGCAACTTCCGCTTGGGTGATAATTGCGCCCTGCGAGCGGGCAGTCGCATAGTCGGCGGCGATCGCTTGCACCTCCGCCTCGCTCGCGGCGGAAAGCGCGCGGCTTTGGAGCGTTTCGAGTATCGCTATAGCAGCATTCGCGCGGGTGATTTGGTCGTTGAGCGCGTCCACCCGGGCATTGAGTGTGTTGAATTGCGCTTGTGTCGCCTCCGCGTTTGCTTTTGCTTGTGCGCGCTGCGAGGCACTCAAGCCGGTTGCGGCCGCGGCGCTGTTCCAACAATTGATGAGATTTTGGAGCTGGGCTTGGGCCTGCTGTATGTCGCCGATAGAACCCTGTTTGGCGTACCCGTACTGCTGCGCTATCTGCACCGCTGTTTGGAGTTCGGTCAAGAGCGGTTGTGCCAATTCTTGCGCCCGGGCAACCTCGGGGGAAAGAAAATTAGCGTTGTACCCCTCGGTTCCCGAGAGGTTTGAGAGGCCTCCATAGAGCGTGCGGGTGATGAGTTGTTGGATAAGTGCGCTGATAATTTCGTCAAAACTTTTTGCAAGCTCGAGTTGGCGGAAGGAGGTGCCGAGCGCCGTTGAAAGCGAGTTCTCTATGGTTTGCCCGGGGGTCGTTATTTTGCAGGGCGGCCCCTTTTTACCGGTTTGCGGGTTCATGTCGCCGGTGCACTCTTCTGTTGAGAGGAAGCCGCCTGGAGTGATTTTTCGGTTCGCGTCGGCCTGCGCATTTGCGATAGTGTTCTGGAGCGCACCCTGCCCATAAAGGTACGCGCCATAGGGATTGTTTGTAGGGACGGTTGTGAAGGCGAGAAACCCTTTCCAACCACCCTGGGAGAAGTTGCCTTTCATAAAGCTGTTGAGATTGCCGACAATGCCGGTGAGCGTGCAGGAAGGGGCATTGTTGCGACGGGCGTAGCTCTGTGCCAAAGCTATGCGTATTTGGTTTTGAAACGGTGTGCACAAAAAGGAGAGCGCGCTTCCTTTGATAAGCTCGCCCGCCGCCTGGTCGGCGACGTTCGTAAAGAATTGCTGATAGTTTTGTACAAAGGAGGGTTTGCCGTTGAAGCCGGAGTTTATCCAGTTGACGATACTCGCAGTCATCTGCTGGAGAGCAATTTTTGCGATAACACGCGTCAAACAGTCAAGGAATGTCCGCTGATTTGTGTCCGGGTCTTGCACCGAAACACGACTTACTCCTCCAACTCCGCCGAGCGTCGCCGGCCCCGGGATAAGAAACGCTAAGCATGCCGCCGCAAGCGCTCCTCCCGCGATGAGAAGTCCCGAGTTGTTGTTGTTTTGGTCGATGTTGCCGGAAAGATTAATCGGCGGGGAGCCCGAAGGGTTGGCGCTACCCACTTGGTTTATTGGTTTTGGGGTA
>MEWX01000025.1:24567-37084 GCA_001775485.1 Candidatus Adlerbacteria bacterium RIFCSPLOWO2_01_FULL_51_16 | reverse complement strand
GGGCCGCCTATGAGCCACGAAACACCGGAAGGTGTCGTATCGATTTGGATTTCACCACCACCTCCTCCAAACTCTCCCCCACTAACTCCTCCAACCCCACTCCCGCCTCCACTCCCTACACTCTGACCAATCGGCCGTGTTGCTCCAATCTGATATCCGCTAACTGGTGTCAGGGTCGTCGGAATATTTGTTGCGGGTTGGCCTACTCCAGCGGGGGGTGTGCGGCTTCCACCAGTCCCCAAATTACCGGTTGTCGGGGTTGAATTATCTCTCCCCAAAAACCACCACCACAAGAGCACAATAAGCAGTACCAAAAGTATGGCACTGAGCACTATCCAAATGGTTCGTCTGTTCATGGTGCTTATAGCGATGGGGAGAGAAGTACCTCCCACGCGCTTCCGGGCTCGTCCGTAGTGAAAAGTATAGCGTTTTCAGAAAATTGCCGCGCGAGGTTTATGAACAAGCGCAAGACCTCGGCCGTCGAGGATTGAAAGACCTGAAGTCCGGTCAAAGAAAGGAGTGGATCTTGCGGCAGCGCCTGCATATTTTTAATACTCTCTGCCGCACGAGAGAGGTCGTTGAGAATTTGTACGTGTATCGGGGAGAGAGTCTCGGGGGTGGAGAGCAAAAGCAGTTCATCAACAAGCGCGCGATACTCTCTGCTTATTGGTTCAAGTTTTTGGAGTTCGAGGACACTGTTGTTGTCGACCGCAAACCCCATACTGTAGAGGACTTGGGCGGCACTCGCTTGCGGGTGGGCGTTTACTGCCGCCGCAAGCCCGTTTCCGTAGGCGTGCATATTTTCTTTCGTGTTTGGCACTAGCTCCAGATCTGCGGTTGTGTAGGCCTGAGTTGCTCCCTGCCCGAGCTGTGCCTGTGCTCCGGCTATGAGCTTGTCTTGCGTTGGGATATCGCTGCCGAGGCCCTGGGCCGCCGCATTGCTAAGCGTGATGAAGAGCGTGCGGGAAACGCTTTCAGTTACATTTCCTTCTTGTGCCGCTGCGAGGAACGCGGCCACGCTCTCCTCACTCGGGGGCTCCGGGAGCGAGATGCCGCTTTGGAGCTGAATTTCTTCGAGAGATCTTTTCCAATCGTCGTCAGAATTTTGTACGGCCTCTGATTCTGTAGCGCTGGTAAGTTGCGCAGGAGCGTTTTCTTTTGCCGTGTAGCGCTCCGCGGCGATGATCAACCCCCCCGAGATGGCAATAGACACAGCTACGAGGACAAATTGTGCACTAGGGAGGTAAGAACCAGCGGCCATTCCCTCTAGTATATAATGGAAATATGACCACTCTCCCCCGTTTTGCCGTAGGAATTTTTCTCGCCGTACTGCTGTTAGCGCCTTTATCGGCTTCTGCCTTCAGCCTTTCGTTCGGTGGCAGAGTTCTTGCCGTCATACCATGCAAAAGTGTTCTCGGACCCTCTCTATACGTGACAATTATCCCGGCGGGGCTCTTTCCCGCAACGTATATTTGGACGCCCGCAACCATTACCTTTTCTGCGGGGCCCCCGAGAACCATCGGTCAACAAGTACTGGGGCTTTATGACCTACCTTTCTTTTGTACCGTAGGATTTACTCCATTTTTCGGACTCCGAATGTTTATGGTCGGGACGAGCCTAATTTAATTAGGAAGCGAAAGTTCTAACCACTTTTCAAGTGGCACGTCTTCCGCCCGCGCATTTTCTGATATTCCAACATTCTTGAGAATGTGAGAATGTTTTTTGCCGAGGAGCGGTTCAAGATTGCGGGCGAGCAGTTTGCGCTTGTGAGCGAAGCCCGCGCGCACGAGCTCAAAAAATCTTTTTTCATGCGTTGCGTTTTTAAAATTCTTTCGCGAG
The DNA here is from genome assembly GCA_001775485.1 of Candidatus Adlerbacteria bacterium RIFCSPLOWO2_01_FULL_51_16. Lineage (GTDB taxonomy): Bacteria > Patescibacteriota > Minisyncoccia > Phycocordibacterales > SBAW01 > GWA1-54-10. Next base: position 35,245 of record MEWX01000025.1, on the reverse strand, counting down.
ATATGTTCAACGAGAAGAATCGCCGAGTCAACGTTCGGCGGTGGGGAGAAGGCTCCACGCGGTACAGTTTTTACAAGCGTCGGCCTTCCGTATGCTTTGACAGAGAGTGAGAGGATACTTTCTTTTTTACTTCGCGCGATACGCTGCGCAACTTCCTTCTGTATCAAAAACACAAGTGTTGAGGGTTGCTGCTTAGCGGAGAAAAATTTTTTCAAGAGTGCTCCGGTAATGTAGTACGGGATATTGCCTACCAACTTATACTTTTTTAATTTCGAAGTATTAAACTCGAGCGCGTCCGTCTCCACCACCTCAAAATCTTTTCCTTCAAATTTTTCTCGCAAGGGCTCTATCAATCTGGTATCTTTTTCTATTGCTACCACTCTTGCACCGCGCGAAAGAAGCACTTCTGTGAGAGGCCCCTCTCCGGGGCCGATCTCAAGCACCACATCCCCCGCCTCAATTGCGGCAGTGTCCGCAACTAGACTCAGGTAGTACGGATTGTTCAAAAAATGCTGACCGAGAGATTTCTTTTTTTGCAACATATTATTCAAGATAAATAGTTTTACCTAGCCGCTCGGGCGTCTCGAGTTGAAGTAAATTCTCTGAAATATCGCTCAAAAACTGCGACGGGAGAGTGCCATTTTTAGATCCAAAGATCGTGCGATACGAGGCGTATGAGAGGAATACCCGATGCTTTGCGCGTGTGAGCGCCACGTACATGAGCCGCCGCTCCTCCTCTTTGTCTGAGGAGCTTTCGTCCTCGCGCTCATACGGGAAGAGACCTTCCTCAAGTCCGACAATAAAAACATACGGGAACTCAAGGCCTTTTGAGGCGTGCACGGTCATGAGCCGGACAGCATTTGACTCCTCTTTTAACTCATCCTGGTCGCTTGCAAGCGCCGCAGACTCCAAAAATTTCTCCAGCCCTTCCCCAATCGGATATCCGTCGTATCGTGCGGCAAGCGAGACAAGTTCGCGCAAATTTTCGAGCCGCTCAATACCCTCTAGTTTGTCATCTTTATAAAAACGCTCCATCCCACTCTCGCGCACGACAAACTGTACAAGTCTTGAAGGGGTCGCGTGTACGGCAGCCTCTTTAATTTTTGCAAGGAGCGCGCGCAGAGCCGCAACTTTGGCACGGACAGTTCCCGGGAGCTCCGCTTCTCTCCCGCTCAATATTTTAAGAAGCGTTACTTTACCGATACCTCGCGGCGGGACGTTGGCGATGCGTGCGATGTCGGTCGGCGCACCGCCGATTGCCGCGCGCACAAACGAAAGTGTATCTTTTATTTCCTTACGCTCAAAAAAGCGGGTACCGATTACTTGGTAAGGAATTTCTACGGCAAGAAGAGCTTCTTCGACCGCGCGTGATTGAAAATTTGCCCGGTACAAAACCGCGATATCACGCGGCTGTGCCGCGCTGTCCGCAATCAGCTCTCCGATTTTCCGTGTCACAAACAGTGCCTCATCGGTTTCATCTACGCCCCGGTAAAGTGAAAGCCGCTCACCGTCGCCATTTTTAGTAAACAGGTTTTTCTCTGGTCGGAACGTATTTTTAACAATGATATCATTCGCCGCCGCGAGAATATTTTTGGTCGAGCGATAATTTTCTTCAAGCACGACGACTTTCGCGCCGGGGAACTTTTTTTCAAACGACAAAATATTCGCAATTTCAGCCCCTCGCCAACCGTAGATGGTCTGGTCTACATCCCCGACCGCACAGATATGCCGCTCGGGTCCTACCAAAAGCCATGCCAACTCCGCCTGTACGCGATTGGTGTCTTGGTACTCATCTATATGCAAATGCGTCCAGCGTTTTTTATATTGTTCGCGCGCAACATTGTTAGCGCGTAGCAGCTCAACCGCACGCAAAAGCAAATCGTCAAAATCCAGCGCCCCTTCCGCAGCGAGTACTTTGCCGTAGGCTTGCCACGCGGAAGCAATAAGCCGCTCGCGCGAGCTTTCGGCGTTCTCCGCAAACTTTTTTACATCAACACCATTACCTTTTTGCCGCGACAGTGCCGCAAGTGCCGCGCGTGGCTCTATCTGCCCCTCGGCACCCATACTTTTCAGAGCTTCTTTCATAGCGCGCAGAGAATCGGCGCGATCGTATACTGTCGGCGCACGCGAAAAGCCAAGCACCCGGAGATTCTCTTTGATTATGGTGAGCCCAACAGAGTGAAAAGTTGCAACAAACGGCCACCCATTATTTTTTAGAAGTGTTTGAATGCGGTCACGCATCTCCCCGGCGGCCTTGTTAGTAAAAGTAATTGCCAAGATCTGCTCTGGGGCCACCCCGCTCTTTACAATCTCCAATATCCGGTGGGCAATGACGCGAGTTTTGCCCGCTCCGGCGCCCGCAAGTACAAGGAGTGGTCCCGTAGTTGTCAAAACTGCTTGTTTTTGGGCCTCGTTTAGCTCCTCCAAGTGATTCACCTCGTTTACCTTACGGGGCTGTGCACAACCTGTCTATAGTCCGGTTGACTCTACCCACCCCAAAAGGGGTATAGTTATTTGTGCACAGGGTGAAAAATATGCATAAATGGCTTCATAAAGCCATTTATTGACGGAATCGGACGGTGCTTCGCTAAAAAAGGCTTATCGTCTAACGAAGCGAGAGAAAAGAGTCATCTTTTCCGAGCGAGTGACGACGAAACGCCCTAAAAAGGCTTATAAAATCTAGTAATTCAGGCTCCTCCTCGGTAGTTAAAGCGTTTTTTTCGGGGAAGGTAAAAAAGTACTTATTTTTCACGCTTCTTTCATGGGGCGCTTCCTTTGCCTTGCTGGGGTCGCCGTTCGCCGCGCAGGCGAGCGTTTTTAATTTCTTTGCCTCTTTGTTTGAACAGAGCGCTTCGATAACAAGCGCCGAATCTCCCCACACAAACTCCCAAACCATGGCGCTCCTTGAGCCCGCGGTCAACCTCGACCCAAACCCAGGGAAAGGCGGGGGCGACATTGCGGTTGTTGACGGGGAGGCCTTGTATGCCGAGGCGGGGCCTTCGGGGACTACCGCAGACATAGAAGGGCGGTTGAGCTCTTCTCAAATCAGTGTCTATATCGTGCGCGAGGGCGATACGCTCTCGGAGATTGCCGAGATGTTTGAGGTTACTGTCGGCACTATTGCCGGAGCCAACAATATCCAAGGACGCGTCATCCATCCCGGCCAAGAGCTCATCATTCTCCCGATTACCGGTGTGCAACACATGGTTGTAAAAGGTGATACTCTCGCCTCCATTGCAAAAAAGTATCAGGGCGATCTCCAAGAAATCGCAAACTACAATGAACTCGCGACCGACGCTTCGCTTACAGTTGGGCAAACCATCATTGTCCCCGACGGAGTCATAGCAGCACCTCCCGCGTCGTCCGGTTCTCGGACAACCTCGCCTCTGCGCGGAGGATCGGGCCCCGCGATTGCCGGCTACTACGCCTGGCCGGTTGCAGGCGGAGTCAAAACCCAAGGGCTCCATGGTTACAACGGCGTAGATATCGGTGCATCTTCCGGCACATCAATATTTGCGGCGGCACAGGGCACCGTCATCATCGCGCGCTCCGGCGGGTGGAACGGCGGCTACGGTTCTTACGTGGTTGTACAACATAGCAACGGCACCCAAACACTCTATGCGCACGCAAGCCAGGTCCTTGTTTCCCAGGGTCAGTCGGTAGCAAAGGGGCAGACGATAGCAAAAATCGGCGCCACCGGTCGCGCCACCGGCCCACACCTACACTTCGAAGTCCGTGGCGCCAAAAACCCTTTTTAGATAGCTCCGCGAAAGCAGCCCTTCAGGTGTACGAAAATTCCCTGCTAGGAATTTTCTCAAGTTCTCGCGCCGTCGCGCTCAAAAGCCACCTTCAGGGCTCTTTCGCTTCGCTATTGTTTGCGTTCGCGGTATTGGAGCGCTTCTAAGATATGAGATTCGGAGATTTGATCCGAGCCATCGAGGTCGGCAATGGTGCGCGCAACTTTGATGACGCGGTGAAACGCGCGCGGTGAGAGGTTGAGTCGCTCCCCCGCCTTCTCCAAGGTTGTGCGTACTTCTTTTGTAAGTGGAACCAAGTCCTCAAGTTCCCGTGGAGAAAGATCGCTGTTTGTTTTACCTGATTTTTTATAGCGTTTCTCTTGTATCATCCGCGCGCCAAGTACTTTTTTGCGTGCGGCCGCAGTTTCTACCCCGCGCTCGGTTTTCTTTCCTAGTTCTGGCAGATCAACTGGCCCCATCTGTACCCACAAGTCCACTCGATCAGCGATCGGCCCTGAAAGTTTGCGGCGGTAGCGCTCAACTGCAAGTGGGCTACACGTGCACGCAATCTCCGGATGGCCCCAGTTGCCACACGGGCACGGGTTCATCGCCGCAACAAGTGTAAAACGCGCGGGGAAAAGCGCAGTTCCTTTAGCACGCGCAACTGCTATAACTCTGTCTTCAAGCGGCTGACGTAGGGCTTCGATGACGCGCCGGTCAAACTCGGGAAACTCGTCGAGGAAGAGGACCCCGCGGTGTGCGAGCGTTGCCTCGCCGGGGCGCGGGTTGGTACCTCCTCCGACTATCGATACATAGGAAGAAGTGTGGTGGGGCGAGCGGAAAGGCGGCATGGTCATCAATTCGCCCCGCAAGGAACCGGCGACCGAGTGGATGCTGTTCACCTCGAGGACTTCATCAAAGGAGAGCGGTGGCAGAATCGAGGCGAGAGCTCTTGCAAGCATTGTTTTCCCAGTGCCTGGCGGACCCGAGAGTCCCAAATTGTGCCCTCCTGCAGCCGCAATGATTGCCGCACGCTTAGCGCTCTCCTGCCCGCGGATATCTTCAAGTGCAAACTGGCTCTCTGCGGCAGCGGGCACCAATTTTGTTTGCGGGGCGGGCTTTAGTGAAACGGATTTTGATTTTGCGTTTCTCTTTGTATTTAAAAAATGTATGACCTCCTCAAGCGACTCAATGCCGTAGATTGCAATCCCCGGCACAAGCGCCGCTTCACGTTCGTTACTCTTCGGCACGAAGACCGCTTTCTTTCCTTTTTTCTTTGCTTCGGCGACAAGTGGTAAAACACCGCGCACCGGCTGGAGCTTACCGTCGAGCGAGAGCTCACCGATGAAAAGATAGTGAGCCGGGTCAAACTTTATATCGCCAGCCGCCAAGAGGTAAGAAAGTGCAATAGGCAAATCAAACATTGGCCCTTCTTTTTTCAAATCCGCGGGCGCAAGCGAGATGACGATTTTCTGGTTACGCGACTTCGGCGACTCAAATCCCGCGTGCTTTATCGCCGCCGCAACCCGGTCGCGACTTTCTTCAACCGCTTTGTCGGGGAGCCCCACAAGGGTAAATGTATGGAGCCCGCGGGAGAGGTCGGTCTCAACCGAAATAATGTGCGGTGTTAAGACTACCGTTTCCGCGCCATAGACCTTCGCATACCCCGTTAGAGAACGTTTAGTTCTGGCTGGCTTTGACTCCTCTACTTCAACGGTGTCGCTCTCTAACGGGGCAGATTGCATGCGCCCTTATATATCACAAGAGTGCTTCGCAAAACAAGCGTGCGCTCCGCAAAACGAAGTTTCGCGGAGCACGCATAATTTCTTGCTAGAAATTTGCTCACTCTCCTGGTCGCCCTGCGAGAGTCTCCACTCAACTTGTTTTACTTCGCTTTTGTTGCACAGTGGAGCAAAATAAGTTTTCGAGGGGGTACGGAGCCGGACGCGGCGAGTCTTCAGGGCTTTCGTAGCAACGAAAAGCCCGTACCCGGAGAAAATTTGTTTTGCGGAACCTACATGTGTTTCTTGCAGGTACGGGCGGCGGGGTTCGCCTCCAAGCGGTCTTCCTCTATCGGCTCGCCGGAGACCTCGCACAGACCATACTTTCCTTCTGCGATTTTTTGGAGCGCCGCTTTTATATCGTTGTAGCGCACCTCAAGCTCCCCGGTTATCGCGCGATGCGCGTTGTACTCCTCGATTTTATCCGCCGCTTCGTTTGGGTCGGCAACTGGAGGCATCGTCTCCATCTCTGTCTCCTTGGAGGCCCAGTCGGCAGGGTTTTTCGGATTCTGCGCTGCAACTCCCTTTAGTTCCTTTTCAACAAGAGCCAACTCTCCCTCCAACTTTTTCTTAAACTCAGCAATTTTTTCCGGATTCATAAAACTATACTATCACGGCAGAGGTATAACGGGCGGGCGGTTGAGGCGCGAGACAACTTCGCGGAGCGTGTACTCGTTTGTTGTTATGAGAAGTGTCGAGCGATCGAGAAATGTCCACAACAGGAGGATGTCACCCGCTTGGTTTTGTATGACCCGCGTGTCGCGGTTTTCCACCACACGGTCGATAAAGCGCGGTTGTATAAACTGCGGCGGGGGTTGATTGACGGTTGTCGAGGAAGTGGCTGAACCCGCTGTTGAAGTTGCGCTCGAGGTTGCCACTATAGCCGGTGCAGGTGGAGGAACAAATCCTTCCTCCGGTATTCGCGGTCGGGGTTTCCTAGTAAAAAGAGGTTCCAAGTCGGCTTGCATGGTCCACTCCCACCCAAGCATTGCCGAGTAGGCGGTCGTATAATTTTCGATATCAAGTATCAAAAACGTCTGATTGGCGTCGAACACATGTATGCCGAGGAGATATTCGCCGCCAAGCGAGCGCAAAAGCTCCGGCGGTGTGTCCGGGGCTAGTGTCCCCAAAAATGTTGGTGCGTCAACCGAGTATTGCTCTGTTGAACTTGCCTCAACAACGTACAGCCGCGACATAAGCCCGAGCGAAAGAGATGTCGACTCGCGTGCTTTTTCGAGCTCGGTCATGAGCGTACCCCTTTTCCACTGCAGAACCGGAATTGCGACAATCTGTGTCGCGTCGACCGAAATAAAAGGAGAGGGAAAATTATTTTGAACGGGAGAGGTAACCGCAGGGCGCAAAAATACAAATACAATAAGACCAAGCGCACCCACAAGCAGTGCAATGCCCCCCACTATTGCCGCAATGCGCAGACCAAGCTCGTGCGACACCTCTTCCCCCTCTGGGGCAGACGCTTGCGCAGCGCTGTGCCCCGCCGCTCCGCGTCGCTCTGCTTCTGCCGCGGCAATGGAGACTACTGAAACATTTTTATGCTGTATCGCTTCTTCGATAGCTCCCCTGTAGGTCTTGAGTGATTTTACAATTGATTCTTCCTTCGCTGGTGCTGCTGGCACGGGAGAGGGCTTTTGTGAAGCAGTCTGCGACTGGAGCGTCGCCTTTTGTTCTTGCTCCAAGAGTGCTCCAGCGTTTACCCTTTGGGCTGATGCGAGCGAGGGCCCCGCTTCCTTTTTGGGGAGGAGTATTTTTTTAAGATCTATTTCCGAATTTTCTTTGTCCTGTGGCATTGCTTGGAGCGGTGGAGGGCTTGAGTCCGTGACGTGCGGCGAAGTCGGGGTCAGCGGCCTTGATAGAGAGGTTAATACGCCCCTTCTCGTCTATCTCCCTTATCATAACCCGCACTTTCTCTCCGACTTTGACCGCGTCGCCGATTTTATCAATTCTGAAGGGGGCGACCTCAGAGACATGCACCAACCCTTCAGCGTCTTTGCCGGGCCCGATGCGTACAAACGCGCCAAAATCCATCATTCGTGTCACTTCTCCTTCATACACCTCGCCCGGTTTGTATTCTTTGACGACGGCTTCAATCATTTCTTTCGCTTTTTGCGCAGTACCGCCCTTCCCCGTGATAAATATGGAGCCATCATCTTCAATAGTGATGTCTTCAACTTTTGTAAGGTCTTTAATGCCGTTTATTGTTTTGCCGCCGCCGCCGATAACGAGCCCGATTTGTTCGGGGCGCACGCGCATGGTGATAATTTCTGGCGCTCGCGGCGATATCGCCGGCCGCGGCACCGCAATTTCCTTTTCAATGACATCCAAAATTTGCAAACGCGCCTGCTTTGCCCCCGCGAGTGCCTCAACGAGTATAGGAACTGGTACACCGCCCAGCTTAATATCCATTTGTATGGCTGTGATTCCCCCGCGTGTACCGGCAACCTTGAAGTCCATGTCACCATGGCTGTCTTCAGGGCCCTGGATGTCAGTCAGCACTTTGTATTTTGCGGGACTCTCCATCATGAGACCCATCGCAATGCCCGCAACTGGTGCTTTTATCGGTACGCCCCCGTCCATGAGCGCCAACGTTGAGGCACAGACCGAGCCCATAGAAGTTGAGCCGTTACTGGCCAAACATTCCGAAACGAGCCGTATGGTATAAGGGAATTTCTCTTTTTCCGGCAATACCGCCTCAAGCGCCTTTTGCGCGAGCGCCCCGTGCCCTATCATCCGGCGATTCGTGCCGCCCATGCGCCCTGTCTCGCCTCCCGAGTACGGAGGAAAGTTGTAGTGATGCATAAAGCGCTGCTGAATGTCCTGCGCTTCCATACTATCAACAAGGAGTGAGTCGCCAGGGCCACCCAAGGTGAGTGCGGTAAATACGTGCGTCCCACCGCGGTAAAAGATGCCCGAGCCGTGGAGAATCGGCGAAACACCTCCCGCTTTAGCAAAGAGTGAGCGGATCTCATCAAACTTTCTTCCATCCGCACGTTTCCCGTCCTCGACTGCCCCGCGATGAATTTCTTCGTCAACTCTGTCTTCAAAAAAGCGGTCGGCGAGCGCTTTGTGGGAGCCAAGTGTTTCATCCGCAACAACTTTTTTTAGCCACTCTTTTTTTAGTGCGTAGATTAGTATCTTGCCTGCTTCTCCCGAGAAGACAGTCGCTGAAAGTTTTGGGGCAACCTCTTCCGCAAAGAGTGAAGTCAGAGCTTCAGGAAGTTCGGGCGCTTTTGCCTCGCGTTTTTGCTTGCCGATTTCTTTTACAATTTTGTTTTGGAACTCAAGTAATGCGTTGTGCCCCGAAACAGCGAGAGCAAACCCTTCTGCGATTTCGCTTTCGGACGCTTCGTTGGCGCCCACCTCTATCATATTTATTGTTCCATCTTTGCCGCAGGCCAAAATATCAAATGGTGTGGCTGCACGCTGCGCGTAAGTCGGATTTATGACAACGTCCCCGCCGCTCTTACCTATACGCACTGCGGCGACCGGCCCTGCCCACGGAATATTAGAGGTTGCGAGCGCCAAAGATGCGGCGTTTACAGCAATGGTGTCTGGGTCCTCATCACCAAGCGCCAAAATGGTAATAATCACCTGAATTTCATTGCGGATATGCGAGGGGAAGAGCGGACGAATAGTGCGGTCAACGACCCGGCCGGAAAGCACAGCATCTTCGGAGGGCCGACCCTCGCGGCGCATGAAGCGGCTACCTAAAATCTTTCCGGTGGCGTAAAAACGCTCTTCGTAATCAACCGTCAGAGGGAAATAATCAATGTCGAGACGCTCTTTCTCGCTCATGACTGCGGTCGCAAGAACCGCTGTCTCGCCGTAGCGCAAAATGACCGAGCCGTGCGCTTGCTCGGCCAAGTCAGTAAACTCAGCGATCATCATTTTACCGCCTACTTCGCACGAATAACTTTTTACTTGCATACAGGGTCTTTGTTAGACCCCCAGATTTTAGATCTCAAACCGATGTTTGAGCTCTACCTATCCAAGGGCCGCTCTTTTAATATTGGTGAAACACGCCTTACCGTGAAACTCTAGCAAAAAAGAAGTCCTATGGCAAAAGAAGCAAGTAATACTTGACAGATTGGTGTTGAATATGGTATAATAGAAATTAGGTGGTTCGCTTTGCAAATATTCGCAAAGCCCTTGAAAAGGGAGAGACGCATGAAGAAAGTACTCTTTGGGCTCATCTTATTGTCGCTCTTGGCGGCAGTGGCGGTGGCTCTAGCAACCCGCTCTCCCTTCGAGGAGGCGGTATTGGTCGCGAATACAAAGGAGTGGGGGCCACAAGGGCAAGCGGCCCTTGAGCAATATCCCACAACGGCTCCACGGGTGTTCGCGCTCTACGGACACACTCCGGAGTTCGCCGAAGTTCTGCGGCGCTATGGGCACAATCAACTTGTGCCTGTTGTTGCAAAGTGTCTGGAGGGCGGTGACGCTTTTATCCAGATGCGTGAGGACTTTCGGGAGGCCGTTGAGGCACTTTTTGGTCTTCGGAGACCGGAGTTTCGGCCGCTCGATTCCGTGCAGTGCGGATGGAGAGTTATCCTTCTCACTCACACGGTAGGCAACAGCTTCCTCGGCCAATTCGTAATAGACGAGGAAGGTCGGGCCCGTCGTTTACCCGGCAATACCGCATTGAGCACTCTCAAGCAACTCACGACGAGCGGCTTGCAGACACTCGAGCGGCGCTTGGTACTCGGGGAGGTTCCGACGCTCGGCGAGATTGGCATCGCGGGGCTCGATGTTGCGGTTTTAGGTTTCGCCGGTAAGTCGGTGGCACTCATGGTTAGGAGTCGCCTAGCGCTACAAACTAGCAGGACCGCGGTCACAACCCGGGTTACCGCTGCGCGTGGCGGGATGATGGCCTTTACAAGGGCCTACGCTCCGCGAATGGTAAAGTACGGCACTGTCGGTGGCATTGTTTACTTGGCGGTCTACCATCCGAGTGTCATTACCGCTGCGGCAGCGACACTTGCCGAAATCCTTGGTTGGTCGCCGCTTCTCGTGCAAGTACTCCTGTGGGGGGTGATTCTCTTCATTCCTCTCGCGCTGGTCTTCCCCGCGCTTTGGGTTCTAAGCACGCTCATCAAACTCCCCGCCCTTCTCCTTTGGGAGGTGTGTCGGGGAGCAGTATGGCTT
>MEWX01000025.1:0-24539 GCA_001775485.1 Candidatus Adlerbacteria bacterium RIFCSPLOWO2_01_FULL_51_16 | reverse complement strand
GTTTTTTATTGTTCGTCTTCGTAGACTTCTTTGCCGACGTCTATTCCTTCCTCGGGGGTGGAGGAGCCGCCGGCAAAACCGGGGATCCATCCTCGGCCGCGGCCTCCGCCGCGGTAACCGATGAGATACTGACCAGGGGCTTCCGAGATATCGATAAAGTCATCTGCCGCTTCGCGCAACTGGCCGGAAGATGATTTGCCAAAGGCAATGACTTCAACCTGGCATCCTTGGGTGAACTTTAGGTATTCAACGAGCGGCACAAAGTCGCCGTCCCCTGTTGCGAGAATGACGGTATCAAGTTTGGGTGCCATCGCTATGGCGTCTATCGCCATCCCGATGTCCCAGTCGGCTTTTTTTGCGCCACCTGCAAAAATGCGGATGTCTTTAACTTTTGTTTCGATGCCCAACTTATTGAGTGCTTCAAAGAAGCCCTTTTCTTCCTCACTTTCTGTGCGGATAACGTAGGCGACCGCGCGGATGAGTGAGCGCCCGGCAAGCGCTTCTTTGACGACCGCACCGAAGTTGACCTTGGCGCGATAGAGGTTTTTTGCGCTGTGGTAGAGATTTTGCGTGTCTATAAAAATGCCGACACGCTGGCTCTTATGCTTAATGATTGCCATGAAAATATGAACTAACTTTTAAAAGTGGTGAACTGAACCGAACAAAAATGAGAAAACGCTCACTAAACAAAAAAGAGAGTCGACCTACACTAGTATATCAAACTACCTCTTAAGGTCGAGCTTTTTGAGAACCGCGTTATAGCGGCGCTTGTCGTTTGCTTCCAAGTACTTCAAATGCCGGCGGCGGTCTGCGACCATCTGCAAAAGGCCACGGCGGGAGTGCTTGTCTTTGAGGTGTTTCTTCAAATGTGAGGCAAGCTCCTCTATTTGCCCGCTTAGGAGTGCAATTTGCACCTCCGGAGAGCCCGTGTCTTTTGCATGCACGGCTGCACCCTTGATAACTTTCTCCTTCTTCCGCTTCGTCAGCATGGCCTTACTCTATCACGTCTCCTAGCTTTTTGCAAGAGGTAAATATTGCGCGACGCCTGTGTTGCGCAATGTTTGCTTGATTGTCCGACACAGGTGTTGGACAATCAATATTGTGCGACACTTAAGGTATGGCAGACGTAAAGAAACTCAAAAACCAATTTTTGGAATATTTGGAGATTGAAAAGGGCCGGAGCATTAAGACAATCGAAAATTATGACCGCTACCTCGCACGCTTTTTGGGATATGCAAAAATTTCGTCCCCCTCTGCAATTACCGAGAGTGCCGTGCGCGAGTTTCGCCTCCACTTAAACCGCCAGAGGGGTACAACCGCAAACCTCAAACTCAAAACACAGAATTATTATTTGATAGCTCTGCGCGCGTTCTTAAAATTTTTGCGCAAGATGGAGATCGAATCGCTCTCTCCCGAAAAAATTGAGCTTGCCAAAGTAAGCTCCCGCGATTTGGACCTCATCACCCAAGAAGAACTGAACCGTCTCATGCGTGGCCCGCAAGGCAGCTCGGTCTCGGCGCTTCGCGACAAAGCGATACTGGAGCTCTTTTTCTCAACGGGTCTGCGCGTCTCCGAGCTGTGTTCGCTCCCGCGCGATTTGGACCTATCGCGCGACTCGTTTTCCATTCGCGGCAAGGGAGAGAAGGTACGCGTTGTGTTTATCTCCCCTACCGCCAAAGCAGCACTCAAAGAATATTTAAAAAAGCGCGGCGATGTGGACGAAGCGCTGTTTGTGCAGTTTGGTAAAGCAAGCAAAAACGCCAAGGACTTGCGCCTTACTCCGCGCTCTGTTGAGCGGATAGTAAAACAGTACGCAATAAAAGCGGGCATTACGCGCAAAGTGACGCCGCACGTTATCCGGCACTCCTTTGCGACCGATCTGCTGGAGAATGGCGCCGATTTGCGCAGCGTGCAGGCTCTTCTGGGGCACCAGAACATAGCCACAACTCAGGTTTATACTCATGTAACAGACAAGCACCTTGGGGAAATACACAAAGCCTTTCATGGTAAAAGAAGGAAGTAATATGGAGCAGGTTTGGAAGTGGGCCAAGCGCCTGGGTGTTGCCGGGTTCCTGTTCTTTTTTATCAAGGGGCTGCTTTGGCTTATCATACCCGCTGTACTTATTTGGTGGAGCACCACACACTCATGAAATTGATCTCCTGGAACGTAAATGGTTTGCGGGCGGTCCACAAGAAGGGCCAGTTTCTTCCGTTTGTACAAAAATACAAACCCGATATGCTTTGTCTGCAAGAAACAAAGGCAGAGCAAGGTCAGGCGGAGGTTGATTTGAGGGAATATGAAGAATTTTGGAACTCGGCTCAAAAAAAGGGATACAGTGGTACCGCAATTTTTACCAAAGTTAAGCCGCTAAGTGTTACCTTGGGTCTGCCGGAGGATTTGGCGCACAAATATAAACTCAATGGTGATGGTTACGGCGACCCGAACACCGAAGGTCGCGTCATCACCGCAGAATTTGATGATTTTTATCTCGTAAATTCCTACACTCCCAACTCAAAGCCCGACCTCTCGCGCCTCACGCTCCGGCATAAACACTGGGACCCGGCATTTTTGGAATATCTTAAACGCTTGGACAAAAAGAAACCCGTGATTTTCTGCGGTGACCTCAATGTCGCGCATACAGCGGATGATTTGGCCAATCCGGAAAGTAACGAGAGCGAACATGGGTTTACCAAAGAAGAACGGGAAGGCATCGACAACATACTCAAGGCGGGATTTGTAGACACCTTCCGGCACGCGACACCTTTGGGTAAGGGCTACTACACGTGGTGGACACATTGGAGGAACGCTCGTGAGCGTAACGTCGGCTGGCGCATTGACTACTTCTTTGTATCAAGGCGGCTCCTTCCGAAAGTAAAAAAGGCCGAAATTCTGCCCGAAGTGATGGGCTCCGACCACTGTCCCGTAACGTTAGAACTCAAAAATTAGAAAACCCCCTGGACAGAGGGGTCCAAGGGGTCGGTGTCCGCATGTTCTAAACCAGACTTCTGTGAACGTAGCTAAACGTGTTTTAATCCACAAATTTTAGGCAAAGTTGAGAGATTTCCACGTCGCTAAAACAAGTTGTGTTTGGAACATAACACCAGATGCACGTCTGCATCTTTGTTTAGTCCCATTACAGGGCAGAAATAGAACTAAACTATAATGAACTTAAAAGAACTGGTCTTAGTGCCAATCCTTCTCAAGTAAATGAGTCGGGCTGCCCAAGAAATCTCTTCCACAACTCTACGCGTCCTAAAGGACACTGTAAAGGACATATAGGACACTAGTTGGGGATAAATGGCAGAACCCCTTATTCTACAAAGTATTTCTTCCGTATGTCCTTTAGTGCTTCTCCCTCTACCTCCTCCTTTTTCTCTTTGCCTCCCTCCCCCATTTTACGTAGCTCTCCATCAGACAAGGCGGCAAGATCTGTCACCTTTTTTTGTAGATAGTCGGGGGTATTTTTGCCCGGGTCATCAAGCACTTCCTCCAAGAGTGTGTGCAAGATCCATCCGATCCGGGGCCCCGCCTTTTCACCCGTCGTTTTCATCACCTCTGCCCCGTCTATAGCGAGCATACTGACCGAAATGGGGTCTCGCAGGGCTTGCTCTATCATCGACTGGTACTTGCGGAGCCGGAACGGCTGCTCTTTGGGCCTCCCCGTGCCTATGCGGTCGCAAATCCGGAGGTTTATCAGGTCCCATATGTTCTCCCGCCCCACATTCGTTATGATCCGCCGCACGGCAGAGAGCGTTACCTTGTCTGGGTCGGAGAAAAACATGTGCCAGCGCACCAACCCGACCACTTTTTCAATCGTTTCACGTGAAAATCGAAGGTTCTCAAGCGTTTTTCTTGCAATTTTGGCTCCGATGACCTCGTGACCGTGAAACGTCCAGTCCTTTTTCTCATCCGACCAGCGTCGGGACTTTGGTTTACCGATGTCGTGCAAGAGGGCCGCAAGCCGGATATCCAAACTCCATCCTTTGTCCGCTGCGTGCTGGAGTGCCCGCAGAGAATGTTCAAAAACATCGTACGAATGAGCTTGATTTTGTTCCACCCCGACCCCAAGGAGCAGTTCAGGTGCGACAAAAGACAAAATCCCTAATTTGTGGCTTAACAAAAGGGTTTTTCTAGGTTCTCCTGAATTCAAAATCCGCACAAACTCATCCCGGATCCGCTCTTTGGAGATCTTTTCAAGCTGTGAAACCCTCTCCCCCATTGCCCTTTCCGTAGTTTGTTCTATAGAGAAGTCGAGTTCAGCGGAGATCCGGACCGCCCGCATAATCCGGAGCGCATCCTCCTCAAATCGGGCACTCGGCTCTCCCACTGCCCGTACTATTTTGTCCTCAATGTCCTTTATCCCCTGGTAAAGGTCAATTAACTGTCCTTGAGACGGACTATACGCAAGGGCGTTTATGGTGAAGTCGCGACGCTTAAGGTCATCCTCAAGTTTTTGGCTAAAGACAACGCTGTCTGGCCGGCGAGCATCGCTGTACTTCCCTTCTAGGCGGTATGGAGTGACCTCAACAACTTTCACGGTCTCGTCTTTGGCGTCGTCATTCACGACCCCGACGGTCCCAAATTCATTGGTATAGAAGGTGTTCTCAAATAATTCTTGGATTCTTTCCGGCGTCGCATTCGTGGCTATATCCCAGTCATTTGGCTTGCGGCCGATTAATAAATCACGAACACAACCCCCCACAATCCAAGCTTCAAACCCTGATTTTTCAAGCGAATCAGTGACTTTTACCACTTCTCTGGGGATTTGACTTGGTCGGAGTTGCATGATTTTGCTTGTGGCGCGCCCGGCAGGACTCGAACCCACAACCTCTTGGTCCGAAGCCAAGCGCTCTATCCTTTGAGCTACGGGCGCGTCTCAATACTATCCCACAAACCCTAAAAAAATGATATTATGACGGACGCTCATTAAAAATTTGCGGCCATAGTTTAGTGGTATGACGGCTCCTTGCCAAGGAGCAGATGGGGGTTCGATTCCCCCTGGCCGCACAGAGGTACTTTCAACACAGGTCTTAAAGGACATCCAGCATGTGGATAGGTTGCTGGTTGTTATATAAAGTTTTTTTGTGCAAAATGTGGATAACTCTGGGGAAATGTGGACTAAAGGACATGTCCTTTATGTCTTTTATGGCTCAAAATGGTAGTTTTTAGTTACTAACGTAACTTTTCACGTGAAAACTCTTATACCTATGGCAAAGACAGAAAAACGAAAAACAGGAGATTTGGGGGAAGATCTTGCCTGCCGTTACCTTGAAGAGAAGGGCTACAAGATCGTGGAAAGGAACTATCTGCGTAAGTGGGGGGAGATAGATATTGTTGCCCAAAAGGGCCAAATATTGAGCTTTGTTGAGGTTAAGTCGGTTTCTTGGGATTCTGAATGGGGGGGTGATTCACGTGAAACAGGGTACCGCCCGGAAGAGAATATGCACCCCAAGAAGGTTGAGCGGCTCCGACGCGCACTCCAAACGTATCTCTTAGACAGGAGTGTCCCGGAGCCACAGATATGGCAGTTTCACCTTGCCTGTGTCTATATTGACCTTGAGACCAAAAAAGCGAGAGTGGAGCTCATGGAAAACATTATCCTTTAGATTCTAAAGGACATCTGTTAGAGTGAATGCCATCGGGCCGTAGTGTAACGGTAGCACGTGTCCTTTGGGAGGATTTAGTCCCGGTTCAAATCCGGGCGGCCCGACAAGTAGCCTGGATTTGAATCGGAGAGGGGGTCGGGGAGAGGTGCAAATGTCTCCCCGTGGCGGAAGCCATTCGAAACCGAGGGTTTTGAAAGCGCAGTGAAGCGAGCAGTGAACGTTCCGGGCGGCCCGACGCGGGATTAGTTTAGTGGTAAAACGACAGTTTTCCAAACTGTAGTTACCGGTTCGATTCCGGTATCCCGCACCTGCTGTTTGATAGTATAGGGTTATGCCCGGTAGGACAACTTGGCATCGTGTTCTTGCTCCAGATCCGAATTATGAACACCTCCATGATTATGAACGATGATTATCAACCGCAGAGCTCTTTTTCTTTAACACAAGGAGCAATGCTAAGTTGTACTAACCGGGTATGAATACAAAAACTATTTTATGCTGGGCTGTGGCGGTTGTGGTGGCAGTGGGTGCGTGGTGGTTCTTGGCAAAAGGTCCGGGAATTTCTCTGTCGCCCGTAGAAAACCAGAAACAGCATGTGTTAGAAGGGACGCCGACCCCCTCGGGAGATTTGGAGTACAAAGAAGAGGAAGAGTTCTACGAAATACACGCGGTCTACCCGGCAAAAACATCTATTACAAATGCTAAAGCCGACCAGCGTGCGCGAATGACGATTGAGCAGGGACTCCGCGCATCGATAGAGCAGTTCAAAACGGACAGCAACCTTGAACATCTGACCCCCGAGGATATAGAAATCCAGGGGCTTGGCGGAGAGCGCAAATATACCCTCGATATCACCTACGAGGCTCATGCGTCGGACAATTTTTTCTCTTATATATTCACGATATACAGCGACACGCTCGGCGCGCATCCGAACGTGTTTTTCAAAACATTTGTGTTCAATGGGGTAGGGGAGGAGGTTGCTCTTTCGGATCTTTTTAAAGAAAATGTCCGCTATCTAGAGCGTCTTTCCGGAGAGGCATATCAACAAATAATCGCGCAATTGCGGGAGCGTATCGGTATTGAAATTACGCCGGATATGGAAGAGACCGTACGCATCGGCACCTCACCGACCCCCGAGACCTTACAGTTTTTCTATCTCGACGGCGGAGCCCTCCACATCATCATCCCGCCGTACCAAGCGGCGGCCTACGCCGCCGGCTACTTCGATATCTCAATCCCGCTCTCAAGCTTGAAAGATATTTTGAAATAGGGGACTGCGCAACAAAAAACCGCCCGGAGGCGGTTTTTTGTGAAGAATCTGGATTTCTATTTGACCGCTTCCTTCAATGCTTTGGCGGCCTGGAACTTTGGCACGCGCATCGCAGGGACCTGGACGGAGGCACCCGTGCGGGGGTTGCGGGCTGTGCGAGCGGCGCGCATCTTTGTCTTAAATATACCCAAGCCCGCGACCGAAACCTCACCTCCCTTCTTGAGCTCACCGACGATGCACTCAATCATGCACTCGACAGCGCGCTCGGCATCGGCCTTGGTAGTGCCGAGGAGTCCGTGGACCTTTTCTGCGATATCTTGCTTATTCATATAACGTGATATTAAAATTAACCGGATAATCTCAACCTTTTAATGCATCAACCAGTATACGGGCTCCAAAAAACCGCGCAATAGAGCCATAACCTCAACACTGGGGAAAAACTGTTGATTTGTAAGGCTTTTTTAAAATATGTTCTAAAATAAAGGTTTTTAGGGCCTCTTGTGTCCCTAAAAACGCAAAAGGCCCCGCGACCGGGGTCCCAATTTGCGCGAACGGTCCGCTTTCATTATAAGCCCCAATTTAGCGGGCAAACTCAATTGCGCGGGTTTCCCGTATTACGTTTATCTTGATTTCGCCGGGGTATTTAAGCTCGTTTTCGATACGCAGGGCGATATTGCGTGCCAGCTCGCGTGCCGCCAAGTCGCTCATCTCTTCGGGTTTGACGAACACACGCACCTCACGGCCGGCGGATATTGCGTACGACTTCTCAACACCAGGGAAGGAGTTGGCAATCGCTTCGATGTCAGCTAAGCGTTTAAGATAATTTTCCACGCTATCGCGCCGCGCGCCGGGGCGGCCGCCGGAAATGGCGTCAGCAACCTGGACGATGACAGACTCGACCGTTTCGTACGGATATTCCTCGTGGTGAGCTTGCATCGCCTTAACAACTTCTTCGGAAACGCCAAACTTTTGCAAAATGCGTCGGCCGATCTCCACGTGTGTACCTTGCACTTCGTGGTCGAGCGCTTTGCCGATGTCGTGAAGCAACGCACCCGCCCGCGCAACTTGAGGATTAGCCCCCAACTCTTCGGCGATCATTCCGGCAATGTGTGCCATCTCCACTGAGTGTTGCAACACCGACTGCCCATAGCTTGTGCGGAAATAGAGCCGACCTAAAATCTGCAGGAGCCGCGGGTCAAGGTTCAAGACCCCCGCCTCAAAGGCCGCAGCCTCGGCCTTTTCTTTGATTATTTTGTTGACTTCAAGCTTTGCTTTCTCAACCATTTCCTCGATTTTTGCCGGTTGTATGCGGCCGTCGATAATCAGGTTCTCAAGCGCAACCCGTGCTGTCGCGCGTCGAACAGGATCGTAGGAAGAGAGGACAATCGAGCCCGGTGTATCGTCGATAATCACCTCAACGCCGGTTGCGCGCTCAAAGGCTTTGATATTACGGCCTTCTTTTCCAATAATTTTGCCTTTGATTTCGTCTCCGGGGATGGTTATTGCGGTTGCCATGGTGTCGGAGGCGACAGAGTTACCCAGCCGGTGTATTGCGGTTGTCAGAATTTCCTTTGCGCGACGCTCAAGCTTCTCATGACCTTCGCGCTCGAGCTTTGCAAGGCGCATCATCAAATCATCTCCCTGCTCGCGCTCCATCTCTTGCATCAGGAGGTTTTTTGCCTCTTCTTTGGTCATCCCCGCAACACGCGCGAGCTCGTCGGCGCGCCTTTGCACCATCTCCTCGGCGCGCTCTTTTATCAATTTTACTTCTTCGATCCTCTCTTTTACCCCCTCGACACCGGCCTCGAGTTCAGTCTGTTTTTTGTCCAACGACTCCTCGCGTTTAAAAATACGCTCCTCCGCGCGAGTTATCTTTTCCTCCTTCTCTTTTGCCTCGGCTTCAACGGTGACCACCTTTTGCCTCGCTTCGTCCTCCGCGCGGGCGGTTATTTTTTTGCCCTCCTCGCGCGCATCAAGCAATATCTGCTTGATCTCAAGTTCAATGGAGCCTTTGCGCGCAAGGATCCAGAGCCAGCGGAACACCCAGCCGATAGCGATGCCGGAAAACCCCGCCACGGCGAGGAGTATAAATACTAGTTCTAATGACATAGGCGATGTGGGGTTCCCACGCCGCTAGTTACCCGATCTTATCGGCTGTGATTAGCTAAAGAAGACGCTATATGATGCGCAAGCCACAGATAGTTAAGAGTTAGGAGCGAGCGGGGAGGGAACAAATTAAAAAATTAAGAATTCAAAACGAACACAAGACCGGAATAGCACACTTCTACAATACCAAATGGTTACTTTTTAGCAACCCTCTCTCCTTTGTGGGTAAAAATGTCGTCGATAATGCCGTATTTTTTGGCTTCCTCGGCGCTCATAAAGAAGTCGCGCTCAACATCTTTTTCCACCTTTTCAATCGACTGTCCGGTCGCTTTGGCGAGGATTTTGTTAAGCCGGGCACGTACGGAGATAATGTGTTTGGCGGTGATTTCAATATCGGTCGCCTGACCCTGCGCCCCACCCCACGGTTGGTGGATCATCACCTCGGCGTTGGGGAGCGCGAAGCGCTTGCCTTTGGCGCCACCGGCCAAAAGTATCGCGGCGCCGGAGGCGGCAATACCAACACACACGGTCGCGACGTCTGGTTTAATATAGGCCATGGTGTCGAGCATCGCGAGGGTTGCCGTTACCGAGCCGCCGGGAGAATTGACATAAATTTGTACATCCTTTTTCGGGTCCTCCGACTCCAAAAAAAGAAGCTGGGCGATAACAAGGTTAGCCATGTGGTCGTCAATCGGCCCGCCGAGGAAAATAATGCGGTCTTTGAGGAGCCGCGAGTAGATATCGAATGCCCGCTCGCCGTAGGGGCTCTTCTCCACCACCATCGGCACCAATTGGTTCGTTATTTCTTTGTTTTGCATAGGTTGCTACTTTACTCTTGTTTGCCAGCATTTTCAAGTAGTTTCAACACTTTTTCGTTGCGGAGGACTGTTTGGACATGAATACCGAGGAGTTCGGGGTTGGCAGTGGGGAAGTGTTCGAGGGCATGCTTCATCTCATGCTCGACCGCTTCCTTATCGGCCTCAACCTTCTCAACTTCCCCGATTTTATTGAGTGCAAGTTGCAACTTTGCTCGCTTCTCTGCTTGTGCGCGAAAATCCTTTCGTATTTGCTCTTCCGTTTTGTTTGATTGCTTCAGGTAGCCTTCAAAGGTTAGGCCAAATCGCGTCACATCCTCTTTGAGCTGGGCGATAATTTTTTCCAACTCGCTTTCTATAAAAACTTTAGGTACTACGACCTCCGTTTTTTCTAGAAGTTTATCAATAATCGCTCCGCGCCGCTTGTCTTTTGCCGCTCGCACCTTCTCCTCCCCGATCCCTTTTCTGATCTGCTCCTTGAGTGCGTCCAAATTTTCAAATGCTCCGACCGATTTTGCAAATTCGTCATTCAGCTCGGGCACGATGTTGTCTTTTTTTCTACTTTGCCGCAATGATTCAAGTGTTTGTGCTGTCTCTTCGTCGGTTGCAGGAAGC
The DNA here is from genome assembly GCA_001775485.1 of Candidatus Adlerbacteria bacterium RIFCSPLOWO2_01_FULL_51_16. Classification (GTDB taxonomy): domain Bacteria; phylum Patescibacteriota; class Minisyncoccia; order Phycocordibacterales; family SBAW01; genus GWA1-54-10. Next base: position 14,129 of record MEWX01000025.1, on the reverse strand, counting down.
GCCGGTTCAAGCGGCACGCTCTCTCCAGTAGTTTTGTACCCTCGAGGCAAAGAAACCTCCGGATATAGAGCGGTTCGTATCGTGAGCCCCACGGGGTTGCCGGGCGCGAGCTTTGTAATGACGACCTGCGGGCGCCCGACGACATCGACCTTCTGTCCCTCTACAAGTTCGGGGTAAAAATCGCGCACAAATAAATTGACCGCCTCCTCCAAAACCGGGAGTTCCCCGACTTTTTTTAGTACCAAATCTTCGGGCACTTTGCCTTTACGGAATCCGGGCAGCTCCAGTTCGGAAGAGATCCTCGAAAGCGCGCGCCCGCGGTAGGGGAGCAGGGTGTCTGCAGGAATCTCTCCCACAAACTCAACCTCGGAGTCGGGCAAGTTTTTGCGCGCAAAATTTTTCGCCAATGCTTCAAACTGCATCGGGCGATGGTACCAAATTCTTAAAGGTTTGTCTGCTCCAGCGTTGAGGTCCCTTGCGGTGCCATCGGGTCTTCTGTCGCATTCAGTTTCTGCTCTTGCATCAGAAAAAAGTATACGCCGCCGATAATCAAAAGCCCGACGATTATGACGGCACCAACAACCGGCCCAAACTCCTGCCGCGGGTTGTTTGGGGAATCTCCATTCATACGCTTAGTATACTATTTCTTGAACTTTTCTTTGTAGAGCTTGATTGCTTTGTTTATAGTATCCAGGGCCTCCTGCTTGTTTTTGTATCCGTGTACGACAACTTCTACCGGTTTACCTTTGAGTTGTTTGTACGTTTCAAAAAAGTGCTTGTACTCCTTCAGCGCGTGCGGGTTCAAGTCAGAAAGGTCTTTCACATCATCCCACCGCTTGTCTTCAACCGGCACAGCGATTATTTTTTGGTCCGGGTCACCGCCGTCGGTCATATCCAAAAGAGCAACCGGCCGCACCGAAACTAAAATGCCGGGGTGGAGCGGAAAAGTAGAGAGTACCATCACATCAAGTGCGTCGTGGTCCTCCCAGTAAGTTTGGGGAACGAATCCGTAATCAACGGGATAGGGCGCGGAAGAGTAATTTGCCCGGTCGAGTTTAATGAGCCCGGTTTCTTTATCGATTTCGTATTTGTTGCTCGAGCCCTTGGGGATCTCGATAATTACATTTATTTCATCGGGGACTTTGTCTCCCGCCCTTATGTCATGCCAAAGATTCATACGCGTGATTATACCTCGGCCTTATCTTCTTTTGTAGCTTCTTCTTTTACCGCGCCGGTTTCGTCGGTTTTGGCGACGGTTTGACCTTTCGTTGATTGAATGTCTATGCGCCAGCCGGTCAGTTTTGCGGCCAAGCGCACGTTTTGCCCGCCGCGGCCTATCGCTAAGGACTGTTGGTCTTCAGCGACGGTAACTGTTGCCTTGTGCTCCGTTTCGTCAAGATCAACACCCACTACGCGAGCAGGGGAGAGGGCTTCTTCGATGAATGACTTTTGATTTTCCGACCATTCGATTATGTCTATCTTCTCACCCCCGAGTTCGGATGTGACGGTCGAAACACGCACCCCCCGCTGGCCGACTAGCGACCCCACGGGGTCGACATGTGCGTCTGTTGAGGCAACTGCCACCTTTGAGCGGCTACCCGCCTCACGCGCTATTGCCTTGAAGACGACAGTTCCGTGTGCCGCTTCCGGTGCTTCCATTTCAAAAAGTTTTGCAAGGAAGTTTCCGTGCGCGCGAGAGAGACGCAGGTAAATACCTCGGGGCGACTCCTCCACTTGATAGAGGAGAGCACGGATGCGCTCGCCTTGGCGGTAGCGCTCGCCGGGGATTTGCTCATCGTAGGGCAAAATGCCGGTTGCGCGCCCGAGGTCTACATAAATATTGCCGCGCTCCATGCGCTGAACGGTACCGGAAACAATTTCTCCCTGGCGCTTACCGAACTCGGCAACCACCGAGACCTTCTCCGCCTCGCGGATTTTCTGGATGATTACCTGTTTTGCGGTCTGTGCGGCGATACGGCCATAGCCCTCCTTACTTTCAAGGGGAAAAATGAGTTCGTCGCCGACCGATGCCTCACGTTTGATAAGTTTGGCGTCCGCAATCAAGATATGTTGCTCGGGGTTGAAGCGCGGCAATTCGGGCTCGGCGACTTCTCCCTCGGCGAGAGGTTTTTTTTGCCCCTCAATTCCTCCATCTTCTTCCATGCGCACACTGCTTTCGTCCACAACCAGTTTTATTTGAGCAAATTCGGTCGTACCACTTCCGAGATCGAGTTTGGCACGTATAACCTGGCCGCGTTTGGCGTACTCTTTTTTATACGCAGTCGCGAGCGCGGCCTCAATTGCTTCGATTACCTTCTCTTTAGGTATTCCGCGCTCCTCCTCGAGTTCTCCGAGGACCGAATTCATTACTTTTAGGTCAAACATAATTTTTATTATTAGTGGATATAGTGTCTTACCTCAACTGAAGACAATCTGATTTTTGGGTAAAGAAAAACCACCCACAGGGGGCGGTTATCAGATGGCACAAGTATATATGAAGCAAAAACCCCTGTCAAACCCTGCTATAATTGTGGGTAATGCAGGCTGAAGAAGGGCAACTGAAGGAATTTTTGCTAGATGCGGGGCTCGTGTCCCGCTCCCAGCTTGACGCGACTCTAAAGCAAGCCAAAGGCCGGTCGCTCTCGCAAGCTCTCATTGAGAGCGGGGTTCTCTCGGAGGAGGAGGTGCGGCGTGCCTGTGCCCACGCACTCGGCATTCCGTACGTTGTACTTGAGCATAATGATATCGACCTCTCGGCGCTCATAAGCATCCCGGAGCCGATTTGTCGCGTGCACAGTGTTGTTGCTTATCGCCGTGGTGAGCAGGGAATTGAGGTCGCTCTTCTTGATATGGCAGATCTCTCGGCTTTGGAGTTTCTGCGCGGGGGAGTGCGTATTCTTCCGCGTCTCACGAGCCGGGAATCCCTGCGTCGTGCACTCTTGTCGTATCAAAAACATCTGAAAGAAAAATTTGGCTCAAAGCTTGAGGGGACACGTAGCGGGGAGGAAGCACTCGAGACTCTGCTCGCGCACGCCTTGAGTCAAAACGCCTCAACGATATACCTTGAGCCGACAGAGAGTGGTTTCCGTGTGCGGTATCGTATCGGCGGAGTGTTGCACGAAGCGATGGCACTCTCCCAAAAATCTGCTCAAGGGGCTATAGCGCACCTCAAACAACTTGCGAAACTCGATGTTTCAGCGACGCTTCCGCAAGAAGCGCGTCTTAAGGCGGCTCTCGGTGAAGAAGATTTGACCCTTCGTATTGCAACACTCCCCACCGCCCTGGGGGAGAGAGTGGCATTGCATCTTGTCTCGGACGCAGCAGGCCGGAAAGGCTTTACCCTTGAGTCGCTCGGGCTTCACGGCGAAGCGCTTGAGTATCTCTGCGGAGTTTTACAGCAAAAAAGCGGTCTCGTTGTGGTCGCGGGCAAGGAGGGCTCCGGTGTCTCGACCACCCTGTACACACTTCTTGACGTACTCAATCGTCCGAACCTCTTGCTTGCGAGTGTCGAGCAAGATATCGAGTATCGTCTTCCCCACGTCGCACAAACAAGAGTCGGAGAAGGCACCGGAATATCTCCCGCAGCAGCCCTCCGGGCAACTCTGCGGCAAGATCCAGATGTGGTCATGATCGGCGAGACGCTCGATGGCGACGCAGCGCTTCTGGCGGTACAAGCGGCCAAAAACAGGATGATATTTTTAGGGGTACAGGCCGATTCTGCCGCGGAAGCAATCGAAAAACTTTTTTCGTTTGGCATTGCCGAGGCACTCCTTACTTCAGCTCCGCTGACGGTCGTAAGCCAGAGGCTGGTTCGCCGCCTGTGCAAAAATTACAGGGAAGAGAAACGCCTCTCACGCCCGGAATCGCATGCATTTGAGGGCAAAGCTGATTTTGGCCGGGTACTCGCAGCACTTAAAGAGGAAGGGATCGCTCCAAAAACTACTTCCTGGAAGGACATACCGTTTTTTACTGCCGAGCCGTGTAATGAGTGTCGTGGAGGATACCGCGGCAATGTCGGTATTTTTGAAGTACTTGATGGTGAAGGGAACCCCGTCGGGCTCACACTCCCCGAGGACGGGCTCTTTAAAGCAGCGCAAGGTTTAACAAGTATTGACGAGGTGCTTGTCGTGATAGAAAAATGATACTATTCCGAAGTGAGTAAAAAACGCCTCGTAGTCGGCAATTGGAAGATGTACGTCAAGTCGCCGGAGCGCGCGATTCAATTTGCCCGCACACTCCGGCGCAAAACCCGCGCCTTCGGTGGGGTTTCGGTAGTTATTGCCCCCGCATTCCCTCTTATCGGACCGGTTGCGGAAGCTCTGAAGGGCTCCTCGATACATCTTGGTGCGCAAACGCTTTCGTCGTATGCCGACGAACAACACACCGGCGAAGTTGGGGCCTCCATGCTCAAGCATGCAGGGGTCTCGTTTGTCATTGTGGGGCATTCAGAACGTCGCGCGATGGGCGAAACAGATGAAATGTTACGCGCGCAGCTCCGAGCTACCGTGAAAGAAGGAATGTTGCCGGTACTCTGCATCGGCGAGAGTGTGCGCGACCCCGGAGGTAACCACTTCACAACGATTGCCCGTCAACTTACCGCTGTGTTGGGAGAAAAGAATTCAAAAAATACCCTAAAGCGGCTTGTTGTTGCGTACGAGCCAGTGTGGGCGATAGGAAAAGGTGTCGGCGATGCGATGCGCCCGGCCGAACTCCGGGAGACCGTCATTTTTATACGCAAAACCCTCGCTGATATTTTGGGGCGGCAGGTTGCGTTGCGCACCGCGATCCTCTACGGCGGCTCGGTTGAGGGAGAAAACGCAAAGGACCTGATAGCGGATGGCGGAGTCGCCGGATTTTTGGTCGGACACGCAAGCGTGGACACAGACACCTTCCTCCCGATTCTTAAAGCATGCGCAAAATGACTTTGCGCAGTGTTAAAGAAGCGGACGTCGCGGGTAAGCGCGTCTTGGTGCGGGTGGATTTTAATGTGGATGTAGTAAATGGCAAAGTGGTGGACGATTTTCGTATTCGTGCCGCATTACCCACTTTGGAACTTTTACACAAAGGGGAGGCAAAAAAGATAGTTCTTCTTTCCCACCTCGGTCGGCCGCAGGGCAGAGACCCCCAGTTTGATCTTGTCCCAGTTGAGAAGCACTTGCGCGAACTCACGACGGTGCCGTTTGAATTGCATGAGAATCTCCGTTTTGATGTGCGAGAAGAAAAAAATGATCCCGAGTTTGCACGACAGCTCGCGGAGCTTGGCGATCTCTATGTCAACGATGCGTTCGCAGACTCTCACCGCGAGCACACATCTATTGTCGGGCTTGCGGCACTACTCCCAAGCTACGCGGGTCTTAATTTAGAAAGTGAGGTTGAACATCTTCTGCAGGCGCTTTCCCCGTCGCACCCCGCACTCGCAATTATCGGGGGCGCTAAATTTGAAACAAAGGAACCTCTGCTTCAAAAACTTCTCTCAACATACAACAAAGTGCTACTTGGAGGAGTGCTAGGCAACGATCTACTGAAAGCGCGCGGACTCCCGGTTGGGACCTCGCTTGTTGCAGGAGTTATCGCCCCAACTTCTCTTGCTGGCAATGAGCGACTTCTGTCTCCTGTTGATCTTATTGTTGTGGGGGAAGGGAAGGGAGGGCGCACGTCACAGACAGGCGACGTGCGTGCGAGCGAAAAAATTGTCGATATCGGCCCGCAGACCGCAGAAGCGTGGAGCAAAGAAATCGCCGGCGCACAGTTTGTGCTTTGGAACGGGCCTATGGGTGTTTATGAGGCGGGCCACACGAGCGGGACCGACGCGCTTGCTACGGCGATAACAAACTCCGCATGCCGCGCGGTCATTGGCGGAGGCGATACCATCGCGGCAATTATGAAACACACATTTGATCCGGAAAAAGTTTTTCTCTCAACCGGCGGAGGCGCTATGCTCCAATTTTTAATCGACGGCACGCTTCCTGGAATCGAAATTCTTAAAAAATAGTTTTTTAGTTGTCCACAGTTCTGCACGTGTTATCAGATTGTTTTCCACAGGTTGGGGGAGTATGGTGGGGATAGAGCTCTTCACAGTTTCTTCACCAACGAATCGAGGTCAGGCATGTCGGCGAACTCTAGCCCGCAACTCGGGAACGTATCCATCGTAATTATTGCGATAGTCGTCATACTTATCGGCGCATCGCCGTTCTTTATCCCGAAGAATGCTGCTGTGTGGGTTACACACGGTAGTGCAACTACTATTCGTTGATCGATTTGCCCTCCCAGCCTCCCTGGGAACAACAGACCGGGCCGCAGCCTCTTGCTGCGGCCCTCCTTTTTATTAAAGTGCCGCGCGGATTTTTTGAGCAACTGCCGCCGCCTCGCCCTCTTTGTAATCTTTTTTGGGCCAATGGCGATAACCATCTTCTGCAAAACGCGGAATAATATGCAGATGCGGATGGAAGATAATTTGCCCGGCCGCACGTTCGTTGTTCATCGCGATATTAATGCCTTCTGCTTGTACGGCCTTTTTTAGTGCGATTGCTACCCTTTGCACCGTGCGCATCACTGTCGCGAGCGAGTGGTCATCGATGTCGTACAAGTTCTCGGAATGTTTTTTTGGTATCACGAGTGTATGCCCCGGACTGTTGGGCTTTATATCGAGGAATGCAAGCGTGTCCGCGTCTTCATATACCTTCTCTGATGGAATTTCTGCGGCCACTATTTTGCAAAAAACACAGTCGTTCATGATTTACAGTATATACTTTAATAAATGAAGTCATATCGGTTGCGGGAGCGGGCACATGCAGAGTTGATTCCTGACCTTTTGCACGGACGTGGTATCGCAGAGGGGGAAGAGTCTGCGCGATTTCTTGAGCCGGATTATCTGCGCGACTCACACGACCCGTTTTTGCTTCCCGACATGGGGCCGGCGGTTGAGCGCATCATGTCGGCGGCAAAAAATAATGAGCAGATTGCCGTCTGGAGCGATTATGATTGTGACGGCATCCCCGGCGGGGTGATGCTGGCCGAATTTTTGCGCTCGCTCAACCTCTCGGTCAGACACTATATTCCGCACCGGCACGATGAGGGCTACGGTTTAAATAGTGAGGGAATAGATGAGCTCGCAGGGCAAAAAATTTCTCTCATTATTACGGTTGATTTGGGTTCAAGTGATCTGGAACCTATTACGCACGCAAAAAAGAAAGGAATTGATGTCATAGTCACAGACCACCACTTGTTGCCTGCTATTTTACCTCCGGCTTTTGCGATTATAAACCCCAAACGTGCTGGCAGTCGCTACCCATTTCAGGGGTTGTGCGGCGCCGGGGTTGCGTGGAAGTTGGTGCAGGCGTTGCTTCTTAAACAACGTCCCGAAGGTTTTACCGAGGGGCGTGAAAAATGGCTGCTTGATTTAGTAGGGATGGCAACACTTTCAGACCGTGTGCCCCTTGTAGGGGAAAACCGCATGCTCGCGCGTTTTGGGCTTCTGGTCATGCGCAAGAACCGCCGCCCGGGATTTGCCGCGCTTTTGCGGATGCTCCGGATAGAAGCGCCACGGCTCACGGAAGATGACATTGGTTTTATGATTGCTCCGCGCATCAATGCCGCCTCGCGGATGGACGCACCCGGAATCGCCGCACGTCTGCTTGCAACACAAGACCGCGAAGAGGCCGGAGCGCTTGCGCTTGAACTTCAATCGCTCAACAATGAGCGCAAGGGGGTCGTCGCCGCGACGGTTAAAGAAGCAAAGAGAAGGATTGCAGAGAGCGAAGCGCTCGCGAAGGGGATTATCGTGATGGGGAGCCCAAACTGGCGCCCAGGCATCTTAGGACTTGTTGCAAATTCTCTTTCGGAGGCCGAGGGCAAACCGGTATGTTTGTGGGGTAGAGAGGGAGGAAACACAATCCGCGGTTCCTGTCGCTCGGATGGCTCGGTAAATGTGGTTGAAATGATGCGGAGAGCAGGAGATTTGTTTCTTGATTTTGGCGGGCACATGTTTTCTGGTGGGTTTTCGCTTCAAGAAGAAAAAATATTTGAATTAACTCCCCGACTAGTGGCGGCCTATGAAACTTTGCGTGCGCAAGATTTTGGCACGCAAGAAATTATGCTCGACAGAGAACTCCCGCTTGAGGAAATTTCCTTCGCAAGCCGCGATCTCATGAAGCTTGCTCCGTTTGGCGAAGGAAACGCAAAGCCTCTCTTTCTTTTGCCCGGGGTTTCGATTGCGGGGGTCCGGAGTTTTGGCAAAAGCGGTGATCATCTGGAGATTACGCTTGCGCGTGCAGACAAAAAGGTATCCGCGATATCATTTTTCAACACCCCGGATTCGTTTGAGAAAAAACCGGTTGTCGGCATGCGTGCCGATATTGTCGGTCACGTAGAAAACGGTTGGAACGGTCGCCCGCGGGTCCGTGTCGTTGATGTTTTGTAGCTTTTTGATCGGCTCTGATTTTAGGCATATACATTGATGCATGTACTTTGTGTGTATTTTTAGGGTGTGTATACAAACGCATTAAGCCATAGCTATAGCGTATACTTAGTGCGTGGGCAAGTTAGAAGAAAATTATAGGCGCAGAAAGAAGAGGGCTGATTTGCAGAAAATCGTGCTCAGCACCGTTGCGGCGGCGGGTATGATGAGTGTCGGGCTTCTCGCACCAAACGTTTTGGGAGCGTTTGCCAAACTTGGTCTCATACCGACTCGTCGGCAAACAGACTCAATTCGTGCCGCTCGCAACCGGCTTGTACATCAAAGGTTACTTGGATGGGAGGGAAACAATCTCCGGTTAACCGAAAAAGGAGAACGAGCCCTGCGCTCCCTTGAGGTCAGGGGCTACAAGCTTCCAAAGCCGAAGCGATGGGACAATAGATGGCGGGTACTCATTTTTGATATTCCAGAAAAGAGAAAAAGTCTGCGCGAAAAAGTGCGTCGCACGCTTGCCTCAATCGGCTTCGTGCGGTTACAGGATAGTGTTTGGATCTATCCATACGATTGCGAAGATTTAGTTACACTTCTGAAGGCCGATTTCAAGATAGGGAAAGACGTGCTGTATATGATTGTTGACACTCTTGAGTACGACACCCCCTTCCGCTCCAAGTTTGGTTTGTAGCTAACGCATTAATGCATAGCTATAGCTTAGAGTTAGTGCGTTTACTGTTTAGATACAATTGGTAAAAAATAAAAAAGAAGTATACTACAAGCGTGAAGAAAATAATTATTTACACCGATGGGGGAGCGAGAGGAAACCCGGGGCCCGCGGGGATTGGCGCTGTTATTAAGGAGGGGAGAAAGACTATAAAAGAAGTCTCCGCCTACATCGGTGAGGCGACCAATAACTTTGCGGAGTATGAGGCACTGATTCGTGCGTTTGAGGAGGCGCATAAACTATTTGGAGATAAATTAAAAAAGATGGCCGTTGAAGTGCGGATGGACAGCGAGCTCATCGTCCGGCAGATGCAAGGGGCGTACAAGGTGAAAGATAAAAATTTAAAAGAACAGTTTGCGCGCGTGGGGCAGCTTGTTGGAGCACTTCAAAACATCTCCTTTGTTCATATCCCGAGGGAGGAGAATGCCCACGCCGACCTGCTCGTGAACACCGCAATAGACAAGGGCGGCAAGTAGCGATATTGTGCCTGCCCATGAGTGGCGGGCTTTTGTACGCGGCTGCGATAGGTATATGCGCGGGGGTTGCGGCCGCGTTTTTGTTTGGGAACGCACTATTTCTTGCTGGCACCTGTTTGTTATTTGCGGCCGCACTTCTTGTAGTTAGAAAGCCGCTGGTGCTCATCGCCGCAATCGCTTTGGCGGCTGCGGCCTTGGGTCTTGCCCGCGCGGATATCTACTTACAAAACGAAGCGGCGCAAAACTTGCTACAGTTTGTAGGAGAGAAGACAGAAGTCATTGGCACTGTTGCGAACGACCCCGAGCGCCGTGACACCTCGCTCCACGTGTATGTAGAAGTTAGTCAAATTGGAGGAGAAACAGCGAACGGAAAACTTTTAGCACTCCTCCCGCGCGACGCAGAGATATTTTATGGTGATAGAGTTGTTGTCTCTGGCAAAATTGAGGCACCGGAGACGTTTGTAACCGACACCGGCCGCCTATTTGACTACCCCTCGTATCTTCGCGCTCACGGAGCGTCTGCGATTATGCGCTATGCCGAACTCTCGGGGAGAGAAGAGGGGTCTGTTAGTATTTTAGGAGCACTTTTTTCTATAAAACACATATTCACCCGCTCTCTTGAGCGAATATTCCCCGAGCCCGAAGGGTCTTTGCTCCAGGGGCTACTCCTTGGTGAGAGGCGCGGGCTCCCACAAGAGCTTACGGACGCTTTCATTACCGCAGGGCTCATACACGTTGTTGTTCTCTCGGGCTATAACATCTCCATTGTTTATGAAGCGGTGCTCCGCGTTCTCTCTATCTTTCCGCGGGCAGTAGGGTTTTCGCTCGCAGGAGGGATGATGCTCCTTTTTGTCTTGATGATAGGGGCAGGGGCGACGGCGGTGCGGGCGCTCATCATGGGGTTGATCGCGGTACTGGCCCGCTATTTCGGTAGAAGCGCCCTTGCCCTGCGAGCGCTCGCTCTCGCTGCCTCGGGAATGGTCTTGTGGAACCCTACGACACTCCTTTTTGACCCCTCATTTATCCTCTCGGTTCTCGCAACTTTCGGACTCATCACGCTCTCGCCTGCGGTTGAGACAAAACTCCCACAATTTTTTGCAAAAATTCCACAGGTCCGCTCAATAGCCGCGTCAACTATCGCTGTGCAGATTTTTGTTTTGCCGGCACTCCTGTATATGACCGGTGTTTTGTCATTCTTGGCACTTCCCGCGAACATTTTGGTGCTCCCCGCCGTTCCGTTTGCGATGGGGTTCGGGTTTGCGGCGGGGCTCCTCGGGTTTATCCACCCGGCTTTAGCGCTCCCCGCGGTGATTTCAGCCGACGCACTCCTCAAGTTTATGATGTTTGTCGCAACAATCGCGCATTCGCTCCCGCTCTCTTCAGCGGTTATGCCAGAATTCCCGTTTTGGCTCGCGGTTCTCGCCTATATCCCCCTCACCGCGTTTGCCATACGCATGTACACAGCGGAGCAAAACAAGTTGGGCGGAGACTCTCGTAGGGCGACGGCCCGAGAGTGAGCAAATTTCTAGCAAGAAATTATGCGTGCTCCGCGAGACTTGCGTTTGCGAAGCGGTTACTTTGACGCAAGAGAAAATCGCTCCTCCATCACAGTCCAATTGAGGTTTTTAAAGAAAGCGTCAATATATTTTCCTTTTCCTTGGGCGCCGTAATCCAAAATAAACGCGTGCTCCCATACATCGAGCGCTAAAATGATCGGGAGCGTTACAAAATGCCCCTGGTGTTGCTCGCCGGAGAACCCCGCAAGGAATTGTCCCGCCTCTTTGTCCCAATATAAAAGTGCCCATCCGGGTCCACGCATGAGCCCTATCGCTTTGAAATATTGTTCGAAATATTCTTGGTAGTCGCGTTTTAATGCCTCTGCGAGTGCGCTGCTTGTGGTCGGCGGAGTCGAACCACCTTCAAATTGCGCGAAATATAATTCGTGCAATCGCATCCCGCCGAACTCAAAACTCCGCCGGCGGATAAGCTCGGAAAGTGCGTGCGCGTTCTTCTCCGTATCCTCTTTTGCATACTCCACAAGCTTCGCAGAGATAGCGTTGAAGTTTTTTACATACCCCGCGTAGAGCCCGAGGTGCTCCTCGACTGACTTTTTAGAGATTCCTTCAAGCTCTGGCAAATCAAACTTTTTCTCTTGGTAGGTCATACCAAAAGAGTATATCAAATAAGGGGTTTTTGGCTTATCCCCATAGGCCCCTAGACACTTGCTTTTCTCCCCATTTGTGCTATAATGGAAAAAGATGAAACACTGGTGAAGCAGCCGCTTCTCCAGAACCTATACAGCATGGGGAAATCTATGCTGATTCGCTTTTCGCCGTGGCTTATCGCCTCGGCAATACTCGGCCTCGCGCTCGGGGTTGCGCTCGGCGGCCATGCCGAGCGGCAGATGGCGCGTGTAGCAGGCGAAGCGCTCGCTTCGGTGATCATGTTGCCGCAGCAAGTTGTGAATCGCGGCAACAAGGGTGACCGGCTACCCTTGCGGGCCGAAGTGCTCAAGATGCGGGAGGACATTCGTGTTCTCTGGGATCTCGAGCTCTCTGCGCCGGGGCAGTTCGCCCCGGTATGCCCGGCACCAGCGAATATTCGGTGGGAACCTCTCACTGAACTCGTATGAGCCGGAGGCGGGCGAGACAAGGGCGCGGACAGCTGATGCTGCCGCGCCCTTTTCATTTGGTTTTAATTCGGCTAGAGTCCTCTCGTGCCGCGCCTCGCTATTTCAAGAGAAAAAATACTTCTCGGGCTCGTTGGTGCTCTTTTGCTTGCGTGCATTTCTGTCTGGGCCGCCGTTTATGCAGCCACCCTCTCGGGCGAGTTAACTTTTGCCGTGCTTGATGTCGGGCAAGGAGACGCGCTATTTATAGAGTCGCCAACAGGTGTCCAAGTATTGATAGATGGCGGGCCGGACTCCTCTGTCTTGCGTGAGCTCCCCAAAGTGATGGGTACCTTCGATCGCTCAATTGATGCGGTCATCGCAACCCACCCGGACGCCGACCACATCGCGGGGCTTGTAGATGTTCTGCGTCGCTACGAGGTCGGGGTTTTTATTGAGCCAGGCATCCCAAAGCCGACCGCAACCGCAAAAGCACTAGAGCAAGAAGTGGTGGATGAAAAAATTCCACGATACATCGCGCGGCGGGGAATGATATTGGATTTAGGTGGGGGAGCGAAGCTTTTTATACTATTCCCCGACCACGATGTTTCCGCATTGGCTTCAAACAAAGTAAATGAAGGGGGGATTGTCGCGCGACTTGTCTATGGCGACGCGTCGGCCCTACTAACAGCCGATGTACCAAAGTTTGTTGAGTATCAGGTTGCAACACTCGAGAGCGAAAACCTTGAAAGTGATATTTTAAAAATCGGGCACCACGGCTCGCGCACCTCAACGAGTGATATTTTACTGCAAAGTGTAAAGCCCGCGCTCGCCCTTATCTCTTTGGGTAAAAATAATAAGTTTGGCCACCCGCACCAGGAGGTTCTTGAGACACTCGCACGTTTTGGGGTGGAAGTTTTACGTACCGACGAAGAAGGGACGATTATTTTTCACAGTAGCGGAGAAACTTTTGTGCGCGAGCACTAGTATTGAATAGTGGAAGCATTTCTGCTAACTTGGCAGAAGTCAATTGTTCTGTCTTAGCCCGTCAACCAAAGGGAGGGAACGATGCGGAACTGGTTTCTCGATACAAACTTTCGTCGTGACGATGTCGGAATCGTTACCGTGATTTTCGTCGCATTCTTCACCTTCTTCTGTTCGGTAACGGCGCTCATACTTGCGGCGTTTCTCGTGAATGGCAGCTGGCTCGGCATGCTCCTAGGGCCGCTCTTCTCCGGAACCCTCATTGCTCTGGCATTGACCAAGGGATTCAATTTCCGTCCCAGGGTCGCTGTCGGTGTTGCCGTGGGCATGGCACTGTTGTTTATCGGGGTGGCCTTCGACTTTTCGTATATCGTGCGACGCGCTCCGCCGGTGTATGTCTGGGTCTCTTCGGCTGTGGCCCTCGGTGGCTTCTGGCTCGCCCTTCGTTGTTTCTCGGAGGGTCCGAAAACCATGGGGTGGATCCCCCGGCACCAAGAAGAGCGGCCTGTTCGTGGCTGAAGTACGAGGCGAAACAAAAGCGCCCGGGAGAATTTCCCCGGTCGTTTATTATTCCCGACGTTTTAGTCGGGACAGGTTAAATCAAACCGGCTTTTTTGAGGGTCGCGTACGCGCCGTTTTTATTTATTGTTTTTATCGCGGTCGTGGAGAGCGTTAGGGTGATATGTTTGTTGAGCTCGGGAACAAAAATCCGCTTTTTTTGGAGGTTCGGCTGTTTGCGCAGCATACCGCCCGGATTGAATTTGGTAGCACGAATACGGTTGGAGTAGCGGCCACCCATTTGAGACCCCTTTTTGGTTACCGGACAAATTTTTGCCATATCAATTTCTTGTGTCGCGATATGATATCATCAATTTATTAATATGCCAACAGACGCCATTTTTTTCTTTCTTGTTCTTATCGTCTCCATCA
>MEWX01000024.1 GCA_001775485.1 Candidatus Adlerbacteria bacterium RIFCSPLOWO2_01_FULL_51_16 | reverse complement strand
CTAGGTAGGCCTCGCCGCCGCGCACAATCACGTGGCTTCCTTCAAGTTTTCCCTGCTTTCCGCGCAACGCTTTGACTTCGTGCCCCAGCAATTCGATACCCGCCTCGAGCTCTTCGAGGATTTCATAATCAAATCGCGCCTTTTTATGTTCCAACAGAGACATTCGGTGACTATAGCATTTTTTGCGTTTTTTAGGGTAAATGGTATAGTGTTTTCTCAAATGTCCAATCAAGACAAGAAAGTGAACACTCCCGGGGGAGGCGGGGGTAAAAAGCCGCGTCGGGGGCTCCCTATGGGGCGCTTCCCCCAGATGCCGCGTGCGGACAACTTTTGGGTGAATCTCGCAACGAGCATTTTGCTCCTGTTTCTCCTTGCGGGTATATATTCCTACTTTGCCGAAGGGGGAGCTACGAAGCCCCAAGATATTCCGCTCTCGCAACTCGCAGCCGATATAAATACGGGGCTTGTTACCTCGATTGAGGTTGATGGAGATGACCTCAATATTGTGTATGCCGACAAAGCGGAAAAGAAATCAAAGAAAGAAGCGGAAGCGGCACTTTCAGAAACACTGGCCAACTACGGCGTCTCAAACGAATCGCTTGCAAAAGTTGAGATAGACATAAAACGCGAAAGCGGGTGGCAGTTTTGGCTTACGGTCCTCGCACCCTTTTTGGCGCCGCTCCTTTTGATTGCATTTTTTGTGTGGTACTTGAGCCGCCAAGTGAAGGGTGCCGGCATGCAAGCGTTCTCTTTTGGCCAATCGAAACCCCGCGTTATAGATCCGGGCGACAAAGTACAGCGCATCACCTTTAAAGATGTTGCGGGAGCCAAAGAAGCAAAGCAGGAACTTTTGGAGATTGTCGATTTTCTCAAAAACCCGAAAAAATTCCTCGATATCGGTGCGCGTATCCCCAAAGGCATTTTGCTGATGGGTGCTTCGGGCACAGGGAAGACCTTGCTCGCACGTGCGGTAGCGGGGGAGGCGGGTGTCCCGTTTTTCTCAATCTCCGGATCGGAATTTGTTGAGATGTTTGTCGGGGTGGGCGCATCGCGCGTACGCGATTTGTTTTTGACCGCCAAGCGCGCGGCTCCCTCTATTATTTTCGTTGACGAGATAGACGCGGTCGGCCGCGTGCGTGGCACGGGGGTCGGCGGGGGCAACGACGAGCGCGAACAGACCCTCAACCAAATTTTGGTCGAGATGGATGGTTTTGAGCCGAACGAAAAGGTGATCGTGATGGCGGCAACGAACCGCCCCGATGTTTTGGACCCGGCACTCGTGCGCCCCGGCCGCTTTGACCGCCGTGTCGTCATAGAGCTTCCGGACCGCGGCGACCGGCTTGATATCTTGACCATCCATGCACGCAAAAAGCCGTTTGCAGAAGATGCAAACCTCAATGTCATCGCGGAGAGGACGCCGGGCTTCTCGGGCGCCGACCTCGCAAACCTCATGAACGAGGGCGCGATTTTGGCCGCGCGCGAAAACCGCAAGACCGTCTCGCAGTACGACCTCATCCGCTCGATTGAAAAGGTGATGTTGGGGCCCGAGCGCCGCTCACATATTTTGAACAAAAAAGAGAAAGAGATCACCGCTTACCACGAGGCGGGCCACGCACTTGTCGCCTCGGTGCTTCCGTACGCAGACCCGGTGCATAAAATTTCAATTATCTCCCGCGGACGCGCTGCCGGATACACCTTGAAACTCCCGTTTGAGGACCGCCGCATGCAGAGCAAAAAAGAATTTTTGGATGACATCGCGATGTCACTTGGCGGGTATGTCGCGGAAAAGTTGGTATTTGGTGACCTCACAACCGGTGCCTCAAATGATTTGCAGGTACTGACGGCGCTTGCACGCAGTATGATCACCCGCTACGGAATGTCAGAGAAAATGGGCCCCATGGCTTTGGAAAGCGACGGCGGGCGTGCACTCTTTGGCGCGGGACTTGAAAACAGAGAGCATTCGGAAAAAGTATCTGCCGAGATTGATGCGGAAGTAAAACGGATTATTGATGAGGCATACAAAAAGGCGGAAAAAATAATTACCGAGCGCCGCCCACTCCTTGACGCTATTGCTAAGCGCTTGGTTGAGGTAGAAACGATAGAGCGTGAAGAGTTTGAGCAGATGCTCGTTGCTCACGGCATCACCCCAAAAAAGAAACAAGAAATCTCGGTCGACCCCATCGCCGTCAATTTTTAATCTTTTGGCTTCGCAAAAACTTCCAGGAAAAAATTCTCGGGTCGCTTCGCTCAACCAGACTTTTTCTCCCGAAGTTTTTACCCCGCTCCTTATTTCCAAATTTAGTTAAATTAAAAAATAAAAAAATCCCCGGCCGTAGGCCGGGGATTGTTTTTTGCGAGCCACCGATTAGGCGGCGCGTTGCCAGTGCATGGTATGACCGCGCAGGAAGCAGACGGAACGGACCGGCTTACCTTCTGGGGTTTCACCAAAGCTGTACTCAGGCACCTTCCAGTCCTTGCGAATGTACTTGATCCGCCGGTCGGAGATTTGAATGTCGCGGATTCCGTAGAGCTTCGCGGCATTTTCCGAGAGCATGGGGGCGAGAAGATCTTCCCGATTCCTGCTCATAAAGAAGTCAATGAGCAATGACTTGGCGACCGACGGGAGGAAATTGAGCCCACCCACGGCCTCGCCTCGCGAGTTAATTTTGACGCCTTTCTCTTGAGTCATGTCGTCGAGATGCATAGCGTAGTCGGTGCCGATATGTAGCCACGGTACACCCGAGAGTGCCGCCTTCCGGATAGCCAGTTGAGACCGTTTGTCCTTCGGCCGGGGCCAGAAGATGCAATTGCATTGCAACATCGCATGATCCTCGTCGCTCTTGAAAAGGTCGTCGTCGATGAGGATCACATATTGTGGTGAAACCTCGCCATGTATGTTGATGCGGTGGGCTTGCCAGTCGGCAATCTTCTCCAGAGTTCGGTAGTCGGAGATATGCCGGATGACATAGGTACCTTCCGGATTCATTTTGACGATCTTTTCCACTTCGTTCACGACGCACCAGAACTCCCGGTCCTTGATGGGGATCTCGTTGCCGGAATAGTCTTTCGAACATTCGGCATGCAAGGTGACGGGTAGCGGCCGGCTCTTGTACACAAACTGCTTCGTCGTCGATTGGATGAGCGGCTTGATGGCTACGGCACTCGAGACGCTGTTGCCATAGTCGTTGCTCACTCCCTGCCAGAAGATCTTGACGCCGTGTAGTTCCTCCACTCCGTCGGGGCGGTCCCATGCGGAGCGGATCATATCGGGGTCGGTTTTGTCGTTGATGAGCGGCGTCATCAGGACTTGGAGATGCTGGCCAGTAGGGACGCAAGAGAGGATCTCCATCCGTCGCTCCTGCATGGCTTTGATGGTCGTGATGCTGGGGACATTTGGGATATCGACGATAGTGCCGTGTTCTCCTGCGCATGCCGTCACGACCATGGCCATCTGGCCGGTCTTCTTGAGCCGACAATGCACATGGGTATCAACGGTTTCGGGAAGGAGCAGCGAGACCGGCATTGTCGCCATTTTTGCCGCGGAGAGGTCGAACAGTTTGTCGAGGTCCATGAGAAGAACTCCGTAGTTTCGTCTGGTTCAAATCCGTTGTGCACTGTAGCAAGGGGGGAAGGCGAGCGCAACCAAAAGAAAAGGCCCGGGCGCGCGATGCGCCCGGGCCATGCTTGGATACTTATGCGGCAGATCGTAAGGAGACGAGTGACGCACTGGAAAGTGCCTTGTCGGCGTGGGTGATGATGCCTACAACACGCCACGGGCGTATCATCGCGACCGTTCCCAGGAAGATGGAGTCAATCTGCGGCCGCAGACCGGCCCCGATGAGTTCGTCGACATCTTTCATCTTCAGAATCCCACCACCGACATTCATGGGCTTGGTCATGCCTACGCGCAGAGCCTCTTGCATCCATTCGCGTACCACCGGGAATAGATGCTTGCCAGAAAGCCCGCCCCCTCCGAATTTTTCCAGAGGCGATCCGTTGGGGAAGCGTCTCCTCCACCATGCCTCGGGGAAGTATTTCCCGAAGGGTATGGTGTTGGATATGCAGGTCGCGTCGTAAGAGGGGTGTTTGGACATCTCAATCACCGTCTCCGGGGGCGCCAGCACATTGAACTTCGGCATGAGTGGGATATTGAGATCTGATGCAATATCGAGCAACCCGCGTACCTCGGAGACAAGCTTGTCCGGATCAAGCCCTGTGTTGGGGCATGACACGTTGATTTGTAGCGCCGGGAGGCCACTGAACCCCCGAAGTCGAGGCTTGAGGATTTTGACGAACCCCCTCATTTCAGCAAAGCGTTTTTCAGCCGTTTCCTCAACCGGCATGAACGAGATGAAGAAGGGGGCGTATCTCATCTGCCAGCGGAAGAGCCCAAGGTGCGGCCTTCTGCCTTCGAGCAACTTCTCGATGCCAGGGCCGCTTAACCCAACCGCATTGAGAGCTGTTGTTGAGAATGGGTTCATCCAGATGCACTTGGGCTTTAGCTCTAGAGGTTCGTACGTATCAGCAAGTAGCATATTGCCGGCACGCGCTCGCAGGGTGGTGGTTTTGGCGACGAAGGTCATATCGTCGAAGTTCGGGCCAAGCGGCCCGAGCAGCCGGTGAAAAGCATATCCTTCGCCAAAGAACCCCTGGACCCCGCTTGCCCCCAGGACGTTCCCGTAGTCGATTTTGCGAAGCCTCATCACGAAGCCCTTTCCTGTTGATGTTCTGCTTGCGGCAGGGTAGCACACGAAATAGAAAAAGAAAAAGGTCCCGCCGTGGCGGGACCCTGGTTTCACCGGACATTGCCGGAGATGGTGAGCGTGAAGCCAACCATTCCTTTCCAAATTTCTTTTCGGAACGCGTCCTCCTCGAGACACTGGTGTGCACTTATTTCTCGATGATTGTAGCGGATTTTGATTTCTTCCTCGATTAGTTTGAGGAGGTCCCACCCGTCTACCTTGTTGAGCTCCTGGCCGCGCCGCCGCAAGAGCTCCGGTACCGCGTGGATTTTGAAGCCCAGGAGCTTTTGTTCATCGCGCGGATCGACGAGCTTGGTGAATTATCTAAGCGGGGACTTGATCTTGCGGTACTCGGTTTTTTCCAAGGAATAGAGCGAACGGTAGAACGTTAGCGACCCTCGCTCCTCCTTCAGTTTTACGCGCCCTGGGGTTCTTCTCGAAAACCATCCGAGCATTACGGCCTCCTCCAATTTACAACCTGCAAGCAGAATACTTCAGACGTGTATCTTTTG
>MEWX01000023.1:25928-26838 GCA_001775485.1 Candidatus Adlerbacteria bacterium RIFCSPLOWO2_01_FULL_51_16 | reverse complement strand
GTCTTACTACTCTTCGGTTCCCTCCTACCGCCCGGCTCCGTCTAACTCCACGGCAAACACCTGCACGGCGCCGAACACCTGCAACACCAATATCGACGACCACTCTATCGTCAACTTCGACGATCACTCTGTCTTCAATGCGCCGACCGTTGTAACGGTGACCGACTACAGCAACGATAATGACAACG
Source organism: Candidatus Adlerbacteria bacterium RIFCSPLOWO2_01_FULL_51_16 (assembly GCA_001775485.1). Taxonomy (GTDB): domain Bacteria; phylum Patescibacteriota; class Minisyncoccia; order Phycocordibacterales; family SBAW01; genus GWA1-54-10. Next base: position 26,650 of record MEWX01000023.1, on the reverse strand, counting down.
ACTCCAACTACAGCAAAAAGAGCAAGAAGAACTATGACAACGACTACAATTACTCGTACCGCCCGCCGGTAGTTGCGTACAACCCCGCTCCGTACGTGTCGCTCTCTGCAGCTCCGTACACGGGGCTTGAGCTCGGACCTGTCGGCACCGCTGTGTACTGGGGCTTCCTTGTCCTTTGGTCGCTCGTCGCAGCGTACTTGATTGTTGTGAAGCGCGTGCAGGTCACCCTCTTCCGCAAGCTCAACGCCTTCCTCTTTGGTGAAGGCAAAGCTCCGGCACAGGTTGCCTTTGCAGGCACCTCGGTTGCAGCTCCGGTTGCACACTACTCGGCACCGGTTACTCCCAAAGCAGATTCGGCAGATGATTTTATCCTCCGCCAAATCAGCCGCGGCCGCAACGCCTAAACAGTAGCTCCAAAATATTGTTCAACACAAAACTCGCCAGGTGGCGGGTTTTGTGTTTGCAGTCTTTTTTAGAAGGGGTATGTTATCCATAGTGTCGCTCCGATTTGGTGCTTCCACTTAGGTGGAAGCGGTCCTGCGGTGACGCAGAACTGTGGGGCGATATGGGGGCTGTCAGCCGGCGCTGGCAGCCCTTCCTCTATGTGCGAGAGGAAATTTCCTCTTTTAGTTTCAAAATGATGTCGGCAACGGGGGAGGCACCGAGTTTTCCTTTGTCTCTACTTTCAAGCGTTGCGGTCTTGTTGCCGACCTCTTCATCGC
>MEWX01000023.1:20418-25907 GCA_001775485.1 Candidatus Adlerbacteria bacterium RIFCSPLOWO2_01_FULL_51_16 | reverse complement strand
CTTTCTCTGTCTTTGCGTTGCGCACTTTTTTACCGAGCGTTTCGTTTGAGTCGTCTATCTCCGCGCGGATTTCCGCGTCTTTGAGTTGAGATAACACTTCTTGTCCGAACGCCTTGTGTTTATCTCCGATCGGCAAAATTTTTGCTTGCACGGGGCTAAGCCACAACGGCAGCACGCCGTTTAAGTGTTCAAGTAAGACGGCAGTGAAGCGCTCTATGGAGCCCATGATTGCAGAGTGGATCATCGCGACCCGCTCGCGCTCGCCCTTTTCATTGATGCACACCAAGTCAAAGCGCTCGGGGATATTGAGGTCGAGCTGGATGGTTGCCACCTGGTGCTCCCGCCCGATTGAGTCGGTCGCCATGAAGTCGAGCTTCGGCCCGTAGAGCGCGGCTTCGCCCGGCGCTTCAAAATAGTCGGCGTTGCGCTCTTTCGCTATCTCGCGGAGCGCCTGCTCGGCCTCTCTCCAGATTGCTTCGGTACCGAGATATTTTTGGAGATTTTTTGGGTCGTGGAAGGAAAGGCGGACTGTAAGTGTAAACCCGAATTTTTTATAAAACGTATCAACAATGTCCCAGGTCTTGAAGAACTCTTCTTTAATCTGGGCTTCGCGGCAAAACACATGACTGTCGTCTTGGGTGATGGAAAGAACCCGGGTGAGTCCCCCAAGCTCGCCCGACTGCTCGTCGCGGTAGACCATGGTGGTTTCCGCGTAGCGCTGCGGCATCTCGCGGTAACTCATCGGTTTACGGGCAAAAATCTGCGTGTGGTGCGGGCAATTCATGGGTTTCAGCGCATACTCGCGCTTTTCTCGCGAGATGATGCGGAAGAGGTCGTCAGAAAACTTTTCCCAGTGTCCCGATTTTTCATACAAATCCCGCTTAGTGATGTGGGGGATAGTGACTCGCTCGAAGCCCTGTATCTTCCGCAGATCCCATACATAGGCATCAAGCTCTCTTCGCACGACGGTGCCGCGCGGAGTCCAGAGGGGAAGTCCGGAACCGACGAGGTCGGAGAAGGTAAAGAGATCCAACTCTTTCCCAATGCGGCGATGGTCGCGTTCGTTTGAATCTTGCGGCATCCCGATATAGTAACGCGCTTGCTGCTTTTCGCAAAACAAAAACGGCGCCTTTGTGGGGCGCCGTTTCGTTGGTGAGCTAACTCGAGACGATTGCTTGAAGAAAAGCACGTACCTCTTGCACCCGGTGCAACTGGCAGTTGTCAGATAGGATCACTTCTCTCAGCCGCGTCTCTTTATAGGAGAAGTAGATAAAGAAGGAATAACTAGAGAGAAACGTCCCACCCCCCATGCTTTTTGCCACTTTGCTCCAGAAGACCTCCGCTTTCTTAAAGGAGTCGATGTCGGAGAGGTGTCTTTGAAAAAGAGCGAGGACCATCTTTGCGTTGGGTCGCTCGGGGGACAAGGGAGAAACCCTTATCTCGCAAAGTGCTTCAGAGGCCAGCCGCTTGAGATAGGAGGTATCATCTTCTCCTATTGCACGATGGAGAGGCACCAAGTGACGGCCGACAACAATTGCGGGCGGGAGAAAACCCACGCCCGGTCGGTCGTTATTTACCACGAGCCGAAGGAGGGGTGGCATGTATTGCTCCCATGTGTGAGGTCTATCTAATTGTGATAATAGCATTAAGCAAGGAAATATAAAAACGGCGACCCGAGGTGGGTCGCCGCTTGTTCTTCTTCGCCGAAGAGTTCGGCGAACAGTGTGGAGGTCATAATCAGAGCGACCACAACCCCCCAGAGAATCCGGGCGGTCATGCTACCGCCCCTGCCGTGCGAGAGCGTCGGTTTTTTCGCGGATTCGTCGCTCGAACTCGGCGAGTTTGTCTTCTTCCGTCGGCTGACGGACTTCTGTCGGCTTTCTGTTGTGGGCCGACAGTTCGATGATTTTGCACATGAGCTAAGCCCTCCCAACTAACTTCTTTAATTATAGCCCCATTTACTACAAAATGTCAAGCCCTATTCGTCAATACCTTGTGGATTAAAGGGCTTTTAGCTGCTCGGCAACAAGGGAGAGTTCACCGTTGCGGTTGCTCAAACGGCCCTTGAGTGCGATGCAGGAATCTTGTTTCAAAATCTGCTTGTGCTCGGCAAAATTTTTCGGAAAAACGACTGCCTCGATAGTGCCGTCGAAGTCGGTCAATTTTATAAACGCCATTTGGTCGCCGGTGCGGGTTAAGACCATGCGGATGTCTTCGATGATGCCCGCGGCAACCGTTTGCATGCCGGGTGCCATCTTTTCCCGCAGTTCTTTTATAGTCATCGTGCGTTTGCTTAGTTTTTCTTTAAACCGCTCCAGCGGGTGCCCCGAAACATAGAGGCCGAGCAGTTCCTTCTCCCACAAAAGTTTTTGCTCAAGCGGAGCAGGTTCACTTTTTGGCAGGCGCAGGTCATGAGCGGTGTTTCCGAGGCCGACAAAGAGCGAGTCGTGCGAGGACTCACGCGTTGAGTCGCGGTGGTAGGTCAAAAGCAGCTCGATTGCGTTACACATGTGCCCTCGTTCTCCCAGACTGTCCAAGGCTCCGCACTTAATGAGTGACTCGAGGCCTTTTTTGTTGAGATTTTGGTCTTTGACCCGGCGCAGAAAGTCGGAAAGGGAAATGAATTTTCCGCCCGATTTGCGCTCCGCGATGATGGTATCAGCGGTGACCCTCCCGAAATTCTTTATCGAATAGAGCCCGAAGCGTATGGCGTCTCTCTGTGCGTTGCCTGCGAGTGCCGCGGCTTTTTGAGTACGCTCGCTTCCCACACCCAACACCGCCGTAAAATCTCCAAAGCTTTCATTCACATCCGGCGGGAGGACGGGGATATTCATCCGCTTGCATTCCGAAACCATTGTTCCGATTGTTTCGATATCGCCCGCCTCGGCGGTCAAGACCGACGCCATGTACTCAACGGGAAAATTTGCTTTCATGTAGGCAGTTTGGTAGGCAACGTATCCATAGCTTGCAGCGTGCGCTTTGTTGAAACCGTACGCGGCGAAGGGCTCGATCAGCTTCCACAACCTTTCGGCTTTTTCTTTGCTCAACCCGTTTTTAATAGTGCCTGCGATGAACTTTTCCCGCTCCGCTTCCATTACGCTCGGTATCTTCTTGCCCATCGCCTTGCGCAGGGAATCCGCTTCAAGCCAAGAGTAGCCGGCGATCTTGACCGCAATCAAAAGAACGTCGTCCTGATACGTGATGACCCCGTGCGAGCGCTCCAAAATCTCCTTCATCCGGGGGTCTAGGTACTGGATGCGCGCGGGGTTGTGTTTGCGCTCGATGTAGGCGGGGATACTCTCCATAGGCCCGGGGCGGAAGAGCGCGACCATCGCATTGATGTCATGAATGGTCGTAGGCCGGAGCTCCTTGAGATAGCGGGTCATGCCGGAGCCGTTTAACTGAAAGACGCCCTCGGTCTCACCGCGCGCGAGCATCTCAAAGGTTTTTGTATCGTCTACTCGGACGTTTTCGATATCGATTTTTTTGCCCCGTGTCGTCTCAACAAGCTCGACCGCGTGCGCGAGAATTGCCAGGTTGCGGATACCGAGGAAATCAAACTTAAGAAGCCCCACATTTTCGATCGAGTACATGTCGTACTGTGTGATGATTTTTCCGCCCTTCGGGTCCTTCTGGAGTGGAACATAATTTTGAAGCGGTTGCGGCGTTATCACGACTCCTGCCGCGTGTACCGAGATATGGCGGGCGCTTCCTTCGATTTTTCTCCCTAGATCAATAATTTCTTTAGCGTCTGCTTCGGTTTTATATATTTTTTCAAGCTCGGGATTGTCTTTGAGTGCGCGCTCCAAGGTCATGGGGAAGCCCTGGCTACCGAAGGGAATTTCTTTTGCGATTCTGTCGCCGAGGCCGTAGGGGTAGCCCAAGGCGCGCGCAACATCGCGCACGACCCCGCGTGCGAGCATGGTGCCGAAGGTTCCGATTTGAGCGACGCGGTCCTCCCCGTATGTAGCCCGCGCATACCCAATCATCTCGTCGCGGCGATTGTCGGCAAAGTCCATATCGATATCCGGTGGGCTGGGGCGCTCGGCGTTTAAAAAGCGCTCAAACGGTAATTTATATTCAAGCGGATTGACGGTCGTGATACCAAGGAGGTAGGTAGTCAAAGACCCTGCAACCGAGCCGCGGATAGTAGTGAGAATGCCGTTTTCGTGCGCGTAACGCATGAGGTCACCGACAACCAAAAAGTAGGGTGCGAACCCTTTGCCGGCGATGATGTCGAGTTCGTATTCAATGCGCTCCCGTACTTCGGCGGTTTCTTTCATTTGACGTGTCGCAAGACCGCGCTCGACGAGCGTGCGCATTTCTGCGTCATAGGTAGCGCCCTTCCGGAGCGGAAATTCAGGGAAGACCCACGAGCCAAGCTCGAGGTCGAGGTTGACACGCTCTGCAATCTCAAGAGTTTTTTTGATTTGTGCTCCGGTAAACCGGCTACTCATGTGCGAACCCGTAGGGAAGGAATAATCAATATCCTCGTCGTCTATGCCGCCCTGGTCTGCAACCCCGTCTTCTATGGCGCGCAGGGTTTCCCATGCGCGGCGGTCTTCAGTGCTAAGGTAGTAAATTTCGGGCAGTGCAACTTCCTGCGATTTTGGGTCAAGGGTTATAAGCCCTTGAGAGTGCTCCTTGAGCATCTTTTTGGTGATAATAGGGCTCCCCGGCGACTCAAGGTTTGATTTAGTGACCAATAAGAGAAGGTTTTGGTAGCCCTCCTTATTTTCTGCGTAGAGGAGGATGCGTTTGCCCTCGCCGAGGTCGGCATCAAGCCCAATGAGGGGTTTGATCCCGCGTTTTTTGCATTCTTTGTAAAATTCAATCGCGCCGTAGAGATTGCCGAGGTCGGTGAGTGCCAAAGCTTCGCAGCCCTCCTCTTTTGCACGTGCAACCAAGTCTGGGATTTTAGGTAACGCTTTGAGGAGCGAGTAGTGCGAGTGGACATGAAGTGGTACAAACTTCGCCGACATATAGGGAGTATAACCCTTGGTTGTCAGCTTGAGCGAACAGCGCTAATGTGGTAGTAGAAGCTTTCTTAGGGAGGAGACCATGAAGACACTCTTGAATGTGGCCGGCTGGGCGATGTTTCTCTTCGGCATGTTGGCCGCAGTGAGCTTCGTTCTTGCCAGCAGTTTCGTGATGTTGGATCCAGTCGTACAGGAATTTCTGGTTGCGTACGGATTCCAAATCTGCATGGCGGCGGTGATTTTGGCCCTCTTTCTCGGAAGGGTTGAAGAGCGACTTCCTTCTGAAATCTTCGAGGTCGGTCGAGACGCCCTCTTTCAGTTCTTCGTGGGTTGGGTGTTTCTCTCCATCTCGATCTTCATGCTGGTATTCCGCGACTCGTGGACTTCGGAGGTCCCGCTGGTTTGGGCGGCGATTCTCCTCGTTGCAGTGACTCTTCTCGTTGTTTCTCGCTTGATGTGGAAGTCAGCATATCCTGCGAAAGTCTCTGGGAGCTCATCCTGAATTCGAGC
>MEWX01000023.1:0-20381 GCA_001775485.1 Candidatus Adlerbacteria bacterium RIFCSPLOWO2_01_FULL_51_16 | reverse complement strand
AAAGCGCGCCGGGTTTTCTTTTTTATAAACTTCTTATTTCAATATTCGTACGAATTAGAGAATACTACGATATATCGGTAGTGCTTATTTGCTAATTTAACTAAATTAAGAAATAAGGGCAGGGGGTGTTTTTCACGCGTACAATAGAATTATGCTGCGGACACTGATTGGGGTGGATGAGGCGGGGCGGGGCCCTTTGGCGGGGCCGGTTGCAATTGGGGTTGTCGCGGTGCCTTCTAGTTTTAATATCCGGAAAATATTTCCTAGACTCAAGGACTCCAAAGAAGTAAGCCCGCAGAGGCGCGAAGAATTTTATAAAATTATTTGTGAGCGGGCAAAAGCAGGCGAGTTACAATTTTGTGTTAGATACTCGGCCGCCTCTACTATCGATAGATTGGGGTTAACTCGCGCGGTACGCTACGCCACATGGCGGGGTGTACGAGCGCTCGCGCCAGAAACTTCGGGAGTAAAAGTGCTTCTCGATGGTCTACTGTATGCGCCGGAAGAATATGAACAAGAAACAATTATCGGCGGCGACGAGCAGGAACCGCTCATTATGCTTGCCTCGATTGTTGCAAAAGTGCGGCGCGACCGCCTGATGCGCCGGCTCGCAAAACAATTTCCGCACTACCTGTTTGAAGAGCATAAGGGTTACGGCACCAAAGCGCATAGCCGCGCTATAAAAAAATTCGGGCTCTCCGACATCCACCGCCGCTCATTTTGCAAAAACTTCTTAAGCGTGATATAATGCTAAACTAGAGTTCAGTACTGCACTGCGTTATCGGAAACCAGCCCAAACTAGGGAGAAGAGGCCAATGGGCTTGAAAGGTCCTAACGCTCCACGACAGCCAAAAAAGAGGAAAAAAGAACCCACGTGTGTCGGGTGCCCGGCCAATGGAGGGATAACCTCCTCCGGCAGAAGGGTGCATTGTTGCCTCGGTGTAAAAAAGGAAGGAAAAGGAAGAGACCCAGCAGGTTTCGCTCGGGATGTCCCGGGCCGCTGTCTCGACAAAGAACGACTTCTGACGCGGCAATAGGAAGCTGGAGGAACCATGTTTTCACAAAATGGAGGAAATCCACCAACAACCTTTGAAGCGTGTACACGGGTTACTCGAGTTTCCGGCGCGCCATTGTGTCGGATGTGTCCACTGCGTGTAAACGACCCATACGAACCGGACGACAGTGTCCAAGTTTGTTGCCGCGCGAAGGGAATACCCGAATGGATCCATCCCCAATCCGGTTCGCGCTGCAGGCGTCCACTCGATACCGTCATTGTAGGTCTCTGAATAAGGGCCCTGCCAGATAAAAATCCCCGCTCACAAGGCGGGGATTCCTTTTTTGTGCCTTATCTGCTATATTCCCTGTATGGTCGTCCGAATGCGAAGCACTAGAAGCCACACCGGCAACCGCCGGTCGCACCACGCGCTTGAGGCACAGGCGTTTGTGACGTGCGAATGTGGAGCAAAGCGCCTCTCGCACCACGCGTGCTCTGTGTGCGGTCGCTACCGCGGCAGAGTGGTAGTGGACTTGGCTGCTAAAGCCCAAGCACGTGCGCAAAAGCTTGCGGCAAAGCGTGAGAAGGAAGGACGAGCCGTAGGAGACAAAAACGAAGGGCAGAAGTAGTCCCCGCGTTTCGTTTTTAGCTCCCGTTCGTGTTTCTTAGAAGCTCTTTTTGATACTTCGATAGGACTCGGCATCATCCTGAGTTTTAGTCGAAGGATGACAATGGCAAACAGGCACCTTTCACGCTCGGTTGTGCTACAGACCCTCTTTGAGTGGGATGTTCGGGCCCTCTCCCTTGCGGATGCGCGCGCAACACTCCTGCGCAATGCTCGGGAATATGCGCCTGGCGCCGGCGACACGCCGTTTATGGAAGAACTCGTGCGCGGTGTTGTTGAACGCACGCAAGATCTCGATTTAGTGATAGAGAAGGCGGCGCCCGAGTGGCCCATCTCGCGCATAGCGCTCGTTGACCGCAATGTATTGCGGCTTGGGCTCTTTGAATTATTGTTTGCCGATCGCAGTAAAGTGCCCGCTAAAGTTGCCATCAACGAAGCGATAGAGCTCGCCAAAACATACGGAGGCGACAACAGCGGCCGGTTTGTAAACGGGGTCTTGGGCGCTGTCTACAAAGAGCTCGGTGAGCCCGGCAAAGATGAGGTCTCCAAAAAACGAAAAAACGTTCCCTACGAAGAGATGCCGCTCGAGCGTCTTGGCGGCGCGATTGTGTACTGCCATCACAAGGGCGACATCTACCTAGCACTCGTGCACGACATCTTCGGCCACTGGACGCTTTCAAAGGGCAAAATCGGCGACGATCCGGCGATTGCAAATGAAAGCGTTGAAGACGGCACTGTGCGCACGATAAAGGAAGAGTTGGGCCTTAACATAAAGCTCAAAGAAAAAATAGGAGAGAACGAGTACATTGCCTCTGACCCCGAGGTGGGTAAAAAGCGCAAACACGTGACCTACTTTCTTGCAGAAACCCCCTTTACTGAAATTACGCTTGAGCAAAAAGGAGGGCTGGATGATGCGCAGTGGTTCCGGCTCCAAGACGCGCTCGAGCTCAATTTCTACGACGATGTTCTCCCCATTGTAACTAAGGCGCTCCAAGCACTGACTAAAAAATCGTAACTCATGCCAAAAAATTTTAAAACATTTGAAGAGGGGGTGGGTCTCTCTTTCAACAATCTCGACCTCCTGCGACAGGCGTTTACCCACCGCTCCTACCTCAACGAGCATCGCACGCTCACCCACGGCCACAATGAACGGCTGGAGTTTTTGGGCGATGCGGTGTTGGAGCTTATCGTGACGCGCTTTTTGTATGAAAAATTTCCGGAGCAGGATGAGGGAGATCTGACCGCCTATCGCGCAGCCTTGGTGAACGCTGTGACACTCTCTGCAATCGCGGGGAGTATCGGCATGGATGACTACCTGCTTCTCTCACGGGGTGAGGCCAAAGACAAGGGCCGCGCGCGACAGATGCTACTTGCAAACGCACTCGAAGCGCTTGTCGGTGCCATCTATCTCGACCAGGGGTATGAGGCAGCGCAGGTATTTTTGGAAAAGCGACTGTTCCCCAAAATTGATGAGATAGTGCAAAAAGGGCTCTGGCAGGATTCGAAATCGAGCTTGCAGGAAAACGCCCAAGAAACGGAAGGGGTAACACCAAGTTATAAAGTAATGCGCGAATGGGGCCCCGACCACGACAAACATTTCACCGTTGGTGTCTACATAAAAGAGAGGCTCGTGGCGGAAGGCGAAGGCAAATCAAAACAAGAAGCCGAACAAGCGGCCGCTCACAAAGCCCTTGCAGCAAAGGGGTGGTAGTTGCACTCTGTTTTTAAAAATGTTTTGCTAAAAGTGGACACTTGTTCACGGAGAATGCATATGGTGGTGAAAGAGCTTATCCTGCTTGCGGCGCTATGCAACCCGTCTCTGGAGTTGAGGCCCGCCAAGCTGTGGTACTCAATCCCCGTTCATCCAAAATTTCCGGAGCAGGTTGCTCTAGCAGCGAGGGCGCCGGTAATACAAATTCCGTTTATGCTGTGGCAGTCGTATTTCATCATTCCCGGCAGAACGCAGGCCTACGCCATCGTTCAGAACAGTCCTCCGCGCGCGTTCCCCACCTCAGTTCTTCTGAACAGCTGTGGGGCGGTTGTCGGATGAACGGCACGTCAAATGACGCCGGCCCCTTCAAGGGCCGGCGCTTTTTCTTTGATACAATAGAGAGTAAATGCGGTTGAAGTCGATAGAGTTATCGGGGTTTAAATCATTTGCCAAAAAGACGCCGCTTGAATTCGCCTCGGCGATTACGGCTATTGTAGGCCCCAACGGCTCAGGAAAAAGTAACGTCGCCGAGGCCTTTCGATTTGTCTTGGGCGAGCAGTCGATGAAATCAATGCGGGGGAAGCGTGGGGAAGACTTGATATGGAACGGTTCGGGGAGCTCGCCACGGGCGGGTAGAGCCGGAGTAAAACTCCTGTTTGATAACAGCGACAGAGGTTTAAACCTCGATTTTGATGAGGTTGCGATAGAGCGGGTGGTCCACCGCTCGGGCGAGAACGACTACATCTTAAACGGTTCCTCGGTGCGCCTGCGCGACATTGCCGGCCTCTTGGCGCAAGCAAACATCGGCTCCTCGGGCCACCACATAATCTCTCAAGGTGAAGCAGACCGTATTCTCGCGACCTCTCCCCGCGAGCGCCGGGAAATGCTTGAGGATGCTTTGGGGCTCACCGCCTACCTCTACAAGCGCGAAGACGCAGAGCGGAAGCTGCAAAAATCAGGCGAAAATATGCGCGAGGTTGAGGCACTCCGGCGCGAGCTCGCTCCGCATTTGAAGTTTTTGAGCTCGCAGGTCAAAAAAGTTGAGGAGACACAAAAACTGCAGACTGAACTCAAAGAAAAATATCTCGAATATCTCAAGCGTGAGGACATCTATCTCAAAGCCTCGGAGAGGGAAGTCTCGGGAGAAAAAGATGCTCCGGCCCGCGAGATGAAGGCACTCGAAGCGACTATAGCGCATTTGCGGCACGAGCTTGATTCAAAGGGGAAAACAGATGCTCCGGCCCGCGACTTGGTGGAGCTAGAGGCGAGCGGGCGGGCAAGCGCTATCAAGCGGGAAGCAATCACACGCGAGCTCGGACGCATCGAAGGTGAGCTTGAGGCGCGTGAAAAACTTGCCGTTGAAGACGCGGGTATTCCGCAAGCCGAAGCGCTTACATTTGGGGAAAAACTAGTGAGCGAACTTGAAGGGGCGCTCGCGCTCCCCCCGGAGGGGCTTCTCTCCCGAGTTAAAACGCTTCTCTCGCTTGCAAAAGAGTTTGTAGGGCGTGTGAAGGGTTCTCCGGGCACTGCCCTCAAAACCGAAGATCTTCGGGAGAAAAAGAAAAAACTTGAAGGAGAGCTTCAGCTAGTGAAGGCAGACGAAGAACGTGCGGTAAACGCGGTCGCGGCGCTGCGCAAAAAGATCGAAAGCGAAAAAGATGCAAGCCGGGAGGCGGAGCGGGAACTTTTTGCTGCTATGGCTAAACGCTCCGATTTGCAGGCAATACTGGAGAGAATTGCCGGGCGCGAGGGCCTCTTGGAGCGGGAAAAAGCGGAGTTTAAGCGCGAGCTTGCCGAAGCTGGAGCACTCATCGGGGGAGCTGCACTTGAATACCAATCCTATCCGATTGAAGGAGGAGTGGAGAAACGAGACCTTCAAGAAGAGCGGCACAAAAAACTCGAGCGGCTCAAGATCCGGCTTGAGGAAGCGGGGATTGGAGGAGGAGAGGAGACCGTAAAAGAATACCGGGAGACAAAAGAGCGGGATGAATTTTTGGCACGCGAATTGGGGGACCTTAAAGAGAGTACCGAGAAGCTCCGGGCTCTTATTGAGGAGTTAACTGCAACACTTCAGAGCCGCTTCAGCGACGGAATTACAAAAATCAATACCGAGTTTGAAGTGTTCTTCAAGCTGATGTTCGGAGGCGGCACCGCTTCGCTCGCGCTTATAAAAGAAAAAAAGCTCCGCCGGGGAGCTCCGGAGAGTGAAGAAGAGGGTAACCCTCGACAGGGCGACGATGCGTCGGATATAGAAGTTGAAGAGGGTGTGGACATCTCCGTTTCGCTCCCGCACAAGCGCATCAAAGGCCTACACATGCTCTCGGGCGGTGAGCGGGCGCTCACCTCGATTGCGTTGATTTTTGCGATGTCCCAGGTGAACCCGCCACCCTTCTTGATTTTGGATGAAACGGACGCGGCCTTGGATGAGGCCAACTCGCGTCGCTACGGCGACATGATAGAAAACTTGGCTAAAAAGTCGCAACTTATTTTAATAACCCACAACCGCGAGACGATGTCGAGAGCGGGAGTTCTCTATGGCATCACGATGGGTAGCGACGGCGCCTCCAAGTTATTATCAGTCAAGTTCGAGGAGGCTGTTGTCGTTGCAAAATAAAAGCGGGCTCGTATGCTAACGCCATGAGGACAAACTTGGTTCAGGAAGGAGCGAATGAGCTGTCGTACGAGATACGCGAGATAGTCGATTTTGGTAAATCGCTTGAAAGCATGGGTGTGGAGATAGTGTGGGAAAATATCGGCGACCCGGTTGCTAAGGGAGAAAAAATCCCTCCGTGGGTAAAAGAGACTATCGCGGAGGCGCTTACTGACGATAAAACATTTGCCTATGCCCCGACCAAGGGGCTCCTGGAGACTCGTCAGTTTCTCTCAAAACTTCGAGAAAAAGAGGGGACGGGAATGCTTGACCCGGAGGACATTATTTTTTTCAACGGACTCGGAGATGCGGTGTCCAAGGTCTATACCAATCTCAACAAAGTAGCGCGTGTCATCGGGCCTTCTCCTGCGTACCCGACCCACTCTTCCGCGGAGGCGGCGCATGCGGGCTCGCGACACATCACCTATATGCTGAACCCCTCGCGCAATTGGCTCCCCGATCTCTTCGATCTGCGAAACAAAGTGCAATACAACGAGCAGTTAGCGGGCATCCTTATCATCAACCCCGACAACCCGACCGGGATGATATATCCCCGCCAAGTACTCAAGGAAATTGTCGCAATCGCCAAAGAGTATGACCTTTTTTTGGTCTCGGACGAAATTTACTCAAACATTTATTATGGTTCGGAGGTCTTTGTGCCGCTCTCGGGGATGCTTGAGGGAGTCCCTGCCATCATCATGAAAGGTCTTTCAAAGGAGGTGCCGTGGCCGGGCGCGCGCTGTGGTTGGATTGAGGTCTACAACAAAAATCATGACCCCGTCTTTGCCCGCTACATAAAGGCCATCCACGACGCGAAAATGCTCGAGGTCTCCTCAACAACGCTTCCGCAGAAAGTGTTGCCGAAAATATTGTCCGATCCGCGCTATAAAAAATATTTGCAGAGCCGGCGCGATGCGTACCAGAAACGCGCGGACGCCGCACATAAAGTATTGCGCAAGATCGAAGGGGTTTCTGTTGTGAAGCCCTCCGGCGCGTTTTACTTGACCCCCGTGTTTGATCCGGCCCTTCTCTCTCCGACACAAACGCTTCCCATCAGAGATCAAAAAATCCGGGCGATGGTGGAAGAAAAAGTGAGTACCTTTAAACCGCACGAGCTGGACAAACGCTTTGCCTACTACCTCATGGCGGCGTATGGCCTGTGTGTCGTGCCTCTATGCGGCTTTAATACCGACCTCTACGGCTTCCGTATGACGCTCTTGGAGGAAAATCCGGAAGTGTTTGAAAAAACTCTTAAAATCCTTGCAACCGCAATCCCTGCGTATCTTTCCTCCTAACTAGCGCACGAGCTCGAAGTCGAGTGTACGGGCAGCAAGGTCTGCCGCCGTGAGTTTTACTTTCACCCGGTCGCCGAGTGAGAATTTTTTCTTTGTCTTTTGGCCCACAAGCGAATAGGATTTGGCTACGTAGTTAAAAAAGTCGTCCCCAAGCGTGCGTATGCGCACCAACCCTTCTGCCGCGCTTTCTTTTTCTTCAACATAGAGTCCCCAATCAGTAACGCCGCTGATTACCGCATCAAATTCCTGGCCAATTTTTCCGGTCATATATTCCACCTGTTTGTAGCGGATTGACTCGCGCTCGGCATCGACCGCTTTTGCTTCCTGCTCGGAAGCGGCTATACACATTTTTTCTAAGTGCCCGTACTCGCGGCGGGTAAGGGGTTTGCCGTCTAAATGAGACGCCAAAATGCGATGTGCCAACATATCCGGGTAGCGCCGGATGGGGGAGGTAAAATGGGTATAGTACTCAAACGAGAGACCAAAGTGACCGATATTTTTGGTTGAGTAAATTGCTTTGGCCATAGAGCGGAGGGTCGCGGTCTTTATGAGATGCTCCTCGGGCTTCCCCTCGATATCTTTGAGGAGTTTGCGGATATCGCGGGCGGAGAATTTTTTACCTTTGCCGAACTCGTACCCAACGGCGCGCACAAAGGTCGCGAGCTCCTGTATACGGTCTTCCTTGGGTACATCGTGGATGCGGTAGAGAAACACCATGCCGCTTTCCGGCACTTTTTTAGCAAGTGCTGAGATAAAGTGCGCGACTTCGCGGTTTGCAAGGAGCATGAACTCCTCGATAAGGGAATTTGTTTCTAAACGTTCTTTCCGCACTACCCGGAGCGGCTTGCCGTCTGCGTCGAGCTCAAATTTTACTTCGTTGTCGCCAAAATCTATAGCTCCCTCACGCTCTCTTTTCTGTTTTAAGGCTCGCGCGATGTGCCGGAGTACCCCAAGCTCTTCTATAAACGGTCCCTTGCCCGTGTCCAGTACATTTTGGGCTTCTTCGTAGGAGAAGCGCTTGTTGGAACGGATGATTGATTTTACAAATTCGCGCGCGAGCACGTGCCCCTCTTTATTCATGCGGAAGACAGCGGAGAAGGTGAGCCGGTCTTCATTTTCTTTGAGTGAACAGACGTTGCCGGAAAGTTCGTGCGGAAGCATAGGAATAGTCGCATCAACCAAATACACGCTGGTGCCACGCTTCCTCGCTTCATCATCCAAGGGCTCGCCCTCGCGCACAAAAAAGGTCGCATCTGCAATGTGGATGCCCACTTCGTACTCGTCATTCCCAAGCGCGCGCAAAGAGAGTGCATCATCAAAGTCTTTGGCGTCCGGCGGATCTATGGTGAAGGTCGTCGTGTTGCGGAAATCTTTACGTTTCGGCGCTTCTTTTTGGATAGTTGTTGCGTGTGCTAACTCTGTCGCATGTGCGAGCTCGGCGACGGCGGAGGGAAACTCGGTTTGAAAGCCGTGTTCAAGAACAATCGCGTTCATCTCAACCCTATGCTCGCCCGCGCGCCCGAGGTGTTTGAGAATTGTGCCCTTTGGGTCTTCTTTGCCGCTAAACGAGATGAGATGTACTAGCACCTTTTCGCCTTCTGCATACTCGTGCGGCGGAATTTGAATGGGGCGGTAGAAACGAGGGTCAGCCGCGACAGCAGCCCTACCGCGTATCGTACATACAAACTCGCTCTTAGCCCGTGCTATGACGCGGACAACCGTGCCCTTGGGGCGGGGAAACAGGCCTTTCAGCTCAACCTCCACCGTGTCGCCGTTTAATGCACCGCCAAGATCCGCGTTTTGAATTTCTATATCTTCTTTCTCCGGTTCATTCGGCCATGCAAGATACCCGACGCCGCGGCGGTTTACTTGGGCAATTCCTTCTATATGTTTTTTCGCGCCCGTATGTTCGGGCCCGCCGTTCCTTCTGCGAGGCATTTAATTACTGGAGAGTATAGCATTGATATAAGAAAAAGAAAAGACCGCGACGGATTGGTGTCCGTCGCGGTCGTTATTGTTCATCGGGTCGGGATTGCCGCCTCGGCGAGTTTGTTACCCGCCTTGAGTGGGCTGCGTGGTTTTGGAGTACAGGCCGCAAAATAGAGATTGGCTGTGAACATAGCCCACTGCAGACTTGCCAGCCCCCACCGGCTATTCCCCGTGATGAGGAAGTCGAATAGCATCATAATAAAAAAGGGGGACAGCAGAAGTAGGATTTTGCGAGTAAGCCTTCCTCCCAATCTTTCGATATTTGCAACGCGCTCAGCGCGTTGTAGTGATTCATCCTTATCGGCCTTTTCCCAATCGCGAAGTCGAAGCATTGCAGCCAGACTATATAAGCCGAAAAATGCGGTCGAAAGTTGGGGGAGCAGAGCCACGTTCCAGTAGAATATTATTTCTGCGGCCCATATAATAACAACCATCCAGCAAGTTATTATCGCCAAGCGGAAACATGACCACCCGAACCGTTCGTTAATCCAATCGGCGATCTTCTGGAAGATACCGTCCAGGATGAAGGTATCGAGCTTCTCGAGCATGGAGCCCCCTTCTTGTTAGGAGTTCGTCTAGCGATACTTCTACATTATTTGACCGTTTTTGTCTAATCTGTTATTGTGCGGCGGCATGCTAACGATTCGATTGCAGCGCCGCGGACGAACGAACGACCCGAGTTTCCGGGTTATTGTCGTTGACTCAAAACGCTCAACCAAGACCGGCAACTATGTGGAACTCGTCGGCTCCTACGATGCTCGCACCGACCGGGTGGAGCTTAAGGCCGAGCGCATCAAACACTGGATGAAGGAAGGCGCGCAGGTTTCCGACACGGTGCACAATCTGCTTATTTCGCAAAAGATTATTGAAGGGAAGAAGCGCAATGTTCTCCCCCGCAAATCGCCTCCTAAGAAGGAGGAAGTAACTGCCGCTCCGGCAGAGATCGCTGTAGCAGCTGAAGGCAACAGCGAGAAGGAGGAGACACCCGCCCCCGAAGCCTCTGTGCCGGAAGCGACAAAAGAGGATAAGTCGGTTGCGGAAGAAACGCCCGCACAATAAAATAAGAACGTAGATTTTAATAACTAAATATACAGATATGGCAGAGCGCGATCAGGAGTTTTTGGAGTTTGTTATTAAGGGTCTTGTTGAGCATCCGGAGGAGGTAAAAATCGGCCGAACGGTTGATGAGATGGGCGTCTTGTTGATGCTTGATTTGCACCCGGACGATATGGGCAAGGTTATCGGCCGTTCGGGCAACACCGCCAAAGCGATCCGCACTCTTTTGCGGGTTGTAGGGATGAAGCACAACGCTCGCGTCAATCTCAAAATCAACGAGCCTGCTGGCTCGACGCGCGGGGCTTCGAGCGGAGGCAGCGCCGCCCAGGGTTGGGATGGCACACACGAGGCACCCGCAACACCCGCAATGAAATCAGTCGACGAAGCAATGGACGAACTCTCCAAGTTTTAAGGACTTCGCAAAATCAAATTTTTTCCGGGTACGGGCTTTTCGTTGCTACGAAAGCCCTGAAGACTCGCCGCGTCCGGCTCCGTACCCCCTCAAAAATTAATTTTGCTCCGCTTTTGTTTTTATACGTTTTGCGATAGGGTAGCGACATGACTTTTCACGTTATTACACTTTTCCCAGAGATTATTGAGGCGTATACGAATACGTCTATTTTGGGGCGGGCAGTAAAACAAAAAAAGTTAAACATAAAAACCTACCAGCTGCGCAAATTTGCGGGGAATAAATGGGGGAAGGTTGATGAGCGGCCGTACGGCGGCGGCCCCGGGATGGTTTTGCGCGCAGAGCCCGTTATTCGAGCTGTCGAAAAAATCAAAGAACAAATTGCCCGGGCAAAAAGAAAGCAAGATTATGATATTATGATATATAGGAAGAAACAGCCGAAGGTGATACTTACTTCGGCTGGTGGCAGACCCTTCACCAATGCTTATGCTAAGAAACTTTCCAAAGAAAAAGAGGTGATTATTGTATGCGGTCGGTACGAGGGGATAGATGCCCGGGCAAAGAAAATCCTCAAAGCCGAGGAAATTTCGGTCGGTCCTTACATTTTGACCGGGGGCGAAGTCCCCGCACTCGTTATTATTGATGCCACAGCGCGCCAAGTCCCCGGAGTCTTGGGCAAATTTGAGTCGCTTGAGGAAGGGAGAATCGCATCTCATGATGTCTTCACCCGCCCTGAAGTCTTGAAAGTCAAAGGAAAGATACACCGCGTTCCAAAAATCCTCCTCTCCGGCCACCACGCTAAAATCGACGCCCTGCGCTCCAAAAGACGCAGTGGATAAACAAGAGGTTGCACAAAATACAGGGTTTGCTATAGTGGGTAGGAAACCAGGGCGGGGATTTGAATGAGTTTTGAGAGCGCGGTTTCTATAACATATTAGTGGTGACACAAGCCACCTAACGCCAGTTTAGAAACTGAGGTAGGGAGCGTTTTACGCGCCCGCTCTTTTTGTGTTTTTTGAGGGTGCTTTTTACATTTTTAGTAATTTATCACTTCAACGTGCATATGCGTGAGCAAAAATTCTTCAAACGATACCGGCAACCTCGGGTTGATACCCCCAATTTGGTTGCCGCGCAGGTTGAGTCCTTCGGCAGGCTTCTCTCGGAGGGCATCAAGGAGACGTTTAAAGAATTCACGCCTATCAAGGACTATTCCGGAAAAAAGTTTGACCTTGAGTTTGTAAAAGTTGAAATCGGTGAGCCAAAAGTAGACGAGCACTACGCCAAAGCGCAAAAGATGACGCTCGATGTGCCGCTGCGCGGCATTGTCCGGCTTAAAAATAAAACGACCGGCTCTGAAAAGGAGCAGGAGATTTTTCTTGCCGACTTTCCCATAATGACCGAGCACGGCACGTTTGTCATAAACGGTGTTGAGCGCGTTATCGTACCGCAGCTCGCACGCTCCTACGGCGTCTTTTTTACTGCAGATGAAGTAAAAGGCAAACGGCACTTCGGCGCAAAAATAATCCCCGCGCGCGGCGCGTGGATCGAGATCGAAGCGGGTGCAGACGGCGAGCTCAACGTGCGCATTGACCGCAAACGCAAATTCCCCGCAACCTCGCTCTTGCGGGTCTTGGGCGCCGCCTTCGACAGCGATATGAAGTCGCTCTTTGCGGGAACCCCCCACGGCAAGCGTTGGATAGAAGAGGCTCTTAAAAAAGATCCGGCAAAAAAGGTTGATGAAGCGTATGTTGAAATACACAAGAGGCTCCGCGATGGTGACTTGGCGACCGCTAAAAACGCGCAGGAGTACATCAACTCTATTTTCGGAGTCGAGCGCTACGACCTCTCGCGTGTGGGACGATACCGCTTCAACCAGCGCTTTCATAAATCACTCGACGAGAAAGAGCTCACGCGTAAGACCCTTTCCTTGGACGATGTGGTGACAGTGCTGACGCACGTCTTGAAGCTCGAAAATGATCCGGAGGCGGAAGAAGATAACATCGACCACCTCGGAAGCCGCCGCGTTCGCTATGTCGGGGAAATGTTGGGACAGCGCCTGCGGGTGGGGCTCACACACATGAAGCGCAATATTCAAGACCGGATGTCTACGATTGATGCGGAGGCGACGATGCCGGTACAATTCGTCAACCCACGTCCGCTTCAGGCCCGTATTAAAGAATTTTTTACCACCAACCAACTTTCCCAATTTGCCCAGCAAGAAAACGCCTTGACCGAGCTTGAGCACATGAGGACTCTTTCAGCGCTCGGCCCGGGAGGTCTTACCCGCGAGCGCGCCGGTTTTGAGGTACGCGACGTGCACACCTCCCACTACGGACGCCTCTGCCCCATACAGACACCCGAAGGCCCGAACATCGGTCTTATTTTGCGCCTCTCAACCTTCGCGCGGCTCAACGAATTTGGCATGATCGAAACGCCATACGCGCGTGTGGTAGACGGCCGTGTTACCAAAGAAATAGTGTATCTTAACGCCGCTGAAGAAGAAAAGGAGACCATAGCACACGGCGCAATTTTGGTAGGAGAAGACGGGGCGGTTTTGGAGGACATGGTTGAGGTGCGTCTGGGGGGAAGCCCCACCCGTGTCGCGCGCAAAGAGGTGCGCTACATCGATGTCGCTTCCGAGCAGCCCTTCTCTATTGCAACCTCAATGATCCCGTTCCTCGAGCACGACGATGCTAACCGGGCGCTCATGGGTTCCAACATGCAAAAGCAGGCGACCCCCTGCATTATTCCGGAAGCACCACTGGTTGGGACCGGCATCGAGGCGCGCGCGGCGCGCGACACTGGCCGCCTTATAACTGCCAAGGAAGACGGTACCGTCACGGCTGCCGACGGTAAGCGGATTGCTGTTAAAAACGCAAAAGGAAAAGAAATTGAATATCCACTGGTCAATTTTGTGCGCACCAACGGCTTCACGGCGCTCCACGGCCGCCCGGCGGTTTCTGTCGGTACCAAAGTTAAGAAGGGGGATCTCCTTGCCGATACCTCCTCAACCGATGGTGGACAGTTGGCGCTCGGACAAAACGTACTCGTTGCTTTTATGTGTTGGAGTGGCGCAAACTACGAAGACGCCATCATTATTTCCGAGCGGCTCGTCAAGGACTCAAAGTTCAGCTCCATTCATATTGAAGAGTTTGTCGCGAATGTCCGCGACACCAAACTCGGGCCCGAGGAGACGACCCACGATATTCCGAACGTCTCCGAGACAAAACTCCGCAACCTCGACGAGGACGGTATTGTACGCGTCGGCTCTGAAGTCCGGCCCGGCGACATTTTGGTCGGCAAAATTACTCCGAAAGGTGAAACCCAGCTGACCCCCGAAGAGCGGCTCTTACGCTCAATCTTCGGCGACAAAGCCCGCGACGTAAAAGATTCCAGCTTGCGGATGGAGAATGGGAAGCGCGGCCGCATCATCGGTGTCAAAGTATTTTCCCGCGAAGCGGGGCATAACCTGGACTCCGGGATCATCAAACGCGTCCATATCGAGGTAGCGCAATTGCGCACGGTATCGGTCGGCGACAAGCTGGCTGGCCGGCACGGCAACAAAGGCGTCATTTCCCGTGTCTTGCCAGAAGAAGACATGCCCTACAGCGCAGACGGTCGCCCCGTCGATGTCATTTTGACTCCTTTAGGAGTCCCTTCGCGCATGAACCTCGGTCAAATTTTGGAATTGCATTTGGGGCTTGCGGCTCACACGCTCAACTACCAGGCGGTATGTCCGCCGTTTGCAGGCGCAACAGACGAGGAAATTCGGCAGGAGCTCAAAACGGCAGGATTTTCAGAAACGGGAAAGATGAGACTCTTCGACGGCAGGACCGGCGAGCAGTTTGAGCAGGATATCGCGGTTGGATACATGTACATCATGAAGCTCCACCACATGGTGGAGGACAAAATCCACATGCGCTCAATCGGGCCGTACTCTTTGATAACCCAGCAGCCCTTGGGTGGTAAGGCCCAGGGCGGCGGTCAGCGATTTGGCGAGATGGAGGTGTGGGCACTTTTGGGCTATGGCGCTGCGTATACCCTCCGCGAGATGCTGACAGTCAAGAGCGACGACATTATGGGGCGCTCCGCTGCGTTTGACGCAATTGTGCGGGGTGAGCGCATTTCCCAGCACTATGCGCCGGCCTCTTTCAACGTGCTTCTGCATACTCTGCGGGGGTTGGCACTCGATGTTGAACTCATGCGTGGCAATGATCCGGTGCGCGCAACTACGCGCAAAACACCGGGAGCGGATATCGGCGACTTTGACGCGGTTAAAATCCGTCCCGCGAGCCCCGAAAAAATCCTCACCTGGAGTCACGGCGAAGTCACAAAACCCGAAACGATAAACTACCGCACCCAGCGGCCGGAGAAAAACTCTCTGTTTGATGAAAAGATCTTCGGCCCCGAAAAAGATTACGAGTGCTACTGTGGCAAGTACCGCGGTATCCGCTACAAGGGGATTATTTGCGAGAAGTGCGGAGTTGAAATAACCCGTGCCATAGTGCGCCGCGAGCGGATGGGGCACGTCGATCTTGCGGTCCCCGTTGCACACGTGTGGTTCCTACGCGCAATACCCTCGCGACTCTCGATGGTCCTCGGCATTCCCGGGGGAGACCTGGAAAAGGTTGTCTATTTTGCGGGCTATATCGTCACAGCGGTCCACAAGAGCGAAAAGGAGCGGATACTCGGAGAGCTTGAGGTGGAATACAAGGCAAAAATGAAAAATCTCCAAGACGATAAGTCGAAGGAGAAAATGAAAGAGCTCTTCCTCGAAGCCAAACACGACATCGAGTCGATTGTGGTCGGCGCGGTCCTCGACGAACCGAAGTACCATCGCTATGCGATTAAATACGCCGCCTGTTTTGAGGCCGGCATTGGCGCCGAGGCGGTGTACAACCTCTGCAAAGAACTGAATCTCAAAGAGCTGATCGCGCACGTAGAAAAATCTTTGGAAAAAGGCGGAGTCGCCGAGCGCGAAAAATTGGGTAAGCGCCTCTCGCTTTTGCGCGGCATGCTCCGCGCCGGCGTGCGCCCTGAATGGATTTTTCTCACCCGTATCCCCATCATCCCGCCGGGGTTGCGCCCTATGGTGGCGCTCGACGGCGGCCGCCACGCAACTTCGGATGTAAACGACCTCTACCGCCGCGTCATCAACCGCAACAATCGTCTCAAAAAATTGATAGAAATCCACGCACCGGACGTGATCCTGCGCAATGAAAAACGGATACTCCAGGAAGCGGTCGACGCTTTGATCGATAACTCCATCCGTCACGGTGGCGCCGCGTACTCTGCAACGACCCAAGCGCGTCAGCGACCGCTCAAATCGCTCTCCGACAACCTCAAAGGCAAGCACGGCCTCTTCCGTCAGAACTTACTCGGTAAACGTGTCGACTACTCCGGCCGTTCGGTTATCGTCGTGGGGCCCGAGCTCAAGCTCAGCCAGTGTGGCTTGCCTAAACACATGGCCCTTGAACTCTTCCGCCCGTTTGTCATCGGAAAACTCCTAGAAAAAGAACTCGCCTACAACATCCGCGGCGCGGGGCGGCTCATAGACGAAGGTGTGCCGGAGGTTTGGGCAATTCTTGAAGAGGTTATCAAAGACAAATATGTGCTTCTCAACCGCGCTCCAACTCTCCACCGACTCGGTATCCAGGCATTTCAGCCGATCCTTATCGAAGGCAATGCTATTCAGCTTCACCCGCTCGTGTGTCCTGCCTTCAATGCCGACTTCGACGGAGACCAGATGGCGGTCCATGTGCCGCTTAGCCCTGAGGCACAGGCCGAAGCGCGCGAGATAATGGCGGCGCCGAAGAATATCCTCAAGCCCGGCAATGCCGAGCCCGTTATCGCGGGGAAATTGCTCGACATTTTGCTCGGCTCTTACTGGATGACCAAAGAGGTTGCGGGAGCAAAAGGTGAAGGGCTTATTTTCCCGAGCCCAAACGCGGCGATTTTGGCTTACGACTACGGGCACGTGGGCTTCCAGGCGAAGGTGAAGGTCATGCCGTCAGAAAAGGAGAAGTACGCACAGTTTGGCGGAGCTCTCTTTGAGACGACGGTCGGACGGTTGCTCTTCAACACGGTGTTCCCCGCAGACTACCCCTTCATCAACAGCCCGATAGACAAAAAAACTCTCGCAAAAATTATCGACGACCTCATCGTCCGCTACGGTTTGGCTAAGATTCCCGAAATCATGGATCGCATTAAGAACTTTGGTTTCCGCTACGTAACACAATCCGGCATCACGTGGTCTTTGGACGATATCCGCATTCCGGAGAAAAAGGACGAGATAGTGGTGCGCGCACAAAAGAAATCCGATGAGATCGTGGAGCACTGGCGCAGCGGCTTGCTCTCCGAAGAAGAGCGCTATCGCATGAATATTGAGGTCTGGCACGCCGCCAAAGCCGAAGTGGAGAAACTCATTCCCGCGACCCTTCCTAAAGAAGGCTCGGTCTCGGACATGTTGCGCTCGGGCGCACGCGGCTCTATCGCTCAAGTTACCCAGATGGCGGGTATGAAGGGGCTTATCGCCTCTCCCACCGGCGAGGCGATTGAGTTTCCCATTACAACGTCAATGAAAGAAGGGCTCTCGCCGATTGAATACTTCATCACCACCCACGGCTCGCGCAAAGGACTCTCCGACACCGCGCTCAACACCGCCAAAGCCGGATATCTCACGCGCCGGCTCTTTGATGTTGCACAGGATGTCGTTGTAACCGAAGAAGAGTGCGGCACTAAAGAGGGGCTCATCGTTAGGCGCGAGTCTGCTTCCGGCATCGGTACCTTCCTTGCTCAAAATATCGAGGGGCGCTACCTGGCCTCGGACGTTGAAGAGGAAGGCAAAGTACTATTTAAGAAAGGGCACTTCCTCACCCAGGGGGACGCCAAGCGGATTGAAGAGGCGGGAATCCCCGCAGTTTCCGTGCGGAGCCCTGTCGGATGCAAGTCGGGCCGTGGTATCTGTGTCCACTGCTATGGCGCGGACCTAGGCACCATGAAGCCGGTCTCCTTGGGCGAAGCGGTAGGTACGGTGGCCGCGCAAGCGATAGGCGAGCCCGGCACCCAACTCACCATGCGTACGTTCCATGCGGGCGGCGCGGCTTCGGTCTCTGGCGACATCACCCAGGGCCTCCCGCGCGTTGAAGAAATATTCGAGCGGCGTATGCCACGCAACCCTGCGGTTGTTGCAGGTGTTTCGGGGAAAGTTGTGGAGATAAAACAGGAAGGGCAGGAGAAAACGCTCATCATTGCCCCCGACCTCGAACACAAGGGTAAGGGTAAGAAAGACAAAGATACGATTGAGTACGACGTACACTTCCGCCGCATGCCGCTCATTAAGGCAGGAGACACGGTCACAAGGGGACAACTCCTGACCGATGGCTCGGTGGATCTCTCGGACCTCTTCAAGTATGCAGGCCGCGAGAAAACAGAGGAATATATCATCAGCGAAATCATCAAAATCTATGAACTCCAGGGCGCCTCTATCTCAACGAAGCACGTCGAGGTCATCGTACGGCAGATGTTTAGCCGTCTGCGCATCAAAGAGCAGGGGGACTCTGACTTCTCCATCGGAGACGTCGTAACCGAAGCGGAGTTTGACTCGGTCAATGCAAAAATAAAAGAAGCGGGTGGAGAAAAAGTGGTGGCAGAACCTTTGGTTATGGGGATCTTGGATGTGTCGCTCTCGCGTGCGAGCTTCCTTTCGGCGGCATCCTTCCAAAACACGACCCGCATGCTCATCAAGGCCTCGATGTATGGCTCTGTCGATAAGCTCGAGGGCCTTAAAGAAAATGTCATCATCGGACGCTTGATCCCCGCGGGCACGGGCTTCAAGGGTTCACCGAAAGCCGAGATAGTCGCCAAATACAGCACTCCTACAAGCATTCCCGCAATAGCAAAAGAAAAAGAGATTGCGTAAAAATTAAATATAAAAAAAGAAAACGGCGCGGATGTTATCCGCGCCGTTTGTGCTTATGCCCTGTCTTGAATCAGACGGGCGACCGCTCGTGCGATGCCGTACCACACGCACAAGGTCCTACTCACGCGGTACTGTCGCTCCGCGTAGTAGAGAACGAGGTTCTCAAGCATCGGCGAATCGGGTGGCAGCGGAAGACAAAGCAGCAGACTACACGCTGTCTCATCTTCCGCCCAAGTGAGCTCCCGATCGGAGCACGCTTGCGGCAGGCCGTGGAGATACTGGAGAAGCGGCTTGACGCTCTCCAGGTTGAGCTTGGTCCTCTTTGGCTCCAGGTAGATTATATTCTGCATGGAGCCCCTCCCTTGCCCGGTGGAGCATTTCTTTTGTGCGTTACGACGAGAAAGAACGGGCGAGAGGACATCGAGGGAGTGGTATGCGTAATCATGGCAGAACTCCTCTTGGTTGCTGTGAAAGAACTTGCTGAACAAAAACTCCGGCTTTGTTCAGCCGGAGTTTTTCGATTTGAAGAGTTGATTTTGAATCAAACGACCGCGGCTGGACAAATAGGGGAGTACCCCCACATCTTGAGGGTAATGACCGTAAATGTTTTGCCACCGTGGTACTGCATATATTCTGTGTACTGGATTAACATACCCCTGTCAATGTGGATATCTAAAAGATCGAGGGCGCGCATTCCCGAAGGTTTGCGCGCCCTTGTTTTCCGTAGGTCAACACCGATATTTTTCTTGCAGGCCAAACATCGCGAGGGCTTCATTTACGGCACCTTTGCCGAATGGAAGGATAGCGTCAGCCATCGCCATTCTGAGCGTCCTGTCCAAGGTAGCCCAACCATGAAGATCCGGGGCCCCTTTCAGTTGACTCACCGCCGCCTCGGCCAACTTTTTGTGGATGAACCTGTAAGCATCTCCTGGCTTTGCGGCTTTCTCCCGACGCCGGATTTCATCCAAACTCGTTAGATGCAACCGATTAGAAAGCTTTGTGCGGGCCATGTTCTCTATCCTCTCACGCTGTCTGCAAAAAATATGCCATAAAAATATGGTGTGCACAACTGCTTACTTTTCTATACACTACAGAAACTTATGGATTCCCCAGTGCAGCAGATAAAAGACAAGCTCTCGATAAACGAGATAGTGGGCGGCTATGTCCAACTGCAAAGAGTAGGGCGCAACTTTAGGGCCAAATGCCCCTTCCACAAAGAGCGTACCGCTTCTTTTTATGTTAGCCCCGAGCGCGGTACCTACATCTGTTTTGGGTGCGGGGAAAAAGGGGATGTTTTTTCGTTTGTGCAGAGAATTGAAGGAATCGATTTCGGAGTAGCGCTTAAACAGCTTGCAGAAAAAGCTGGGGTGAAGCTGGAGAAACGATTTGTGCCAAAGCAAGAAAACAAAGACAAAGCGGAGCGTCTGTACCTCGTGTGCGAAGAAGCGGTTAAATTTTTTGAAGCTACGCTAAAAAAAAGAAAAGATGTCAGGGACTATTTGCAAGCGCGGGGCGTTAAGGACGAAACCGCCACTCTATGGCGGCTTGGATACGCTCCTGCCGCGTGGGAAGAACTCACTCATCATCTGATACAGGCAGGGTTTACCAAAGAGGAGGTAGTGGATGCGGGTTTCGGGGTTAAATCGGAGAAAAAACAAGGAGAAATTTTTGACCGCTTCCGCGGACGCATCATTTTTCCTCTGTTTGACCCGGCAAGTCAGGTGATAGCGG
>MEWX01000022.1:5212-5299 GCA_001775485.1 Candidatus Adlerbacteria bacterium RIFCSPLOWO2_01_FULL_51_16 | reverse complement strand
GGTGCCGGTCCGGGCACTCTCCATTTTTTGGGCGATTGCCTGCTTTTTGCGCTGCTCGGACTCTTCAATTAGTTCGTTGAAGTGGTG
>MEWX01000022.1:0-5079 GCA_001775485.1 Candidatus Adlerbacteria bacterium RIFCSPLOWO2_01_FULL_51_16 | reverse complement strand
TGGCCGTACAGGTTGACGTTGGCATTTTTAACAGCCCAGCCGCGGCTGTCCAAGGTTGAGGCCAAAGCTTGCAAGCGGCTGTAAACTTCGGTCTGGCTAATGTCTTTAACGGCCTGTTTCTCTATTTTTTTGGGGGCAGTAATGGTAACCAGGTTAACGGTGCCGCTTTGGTCCCAAATGCGCCAGCGTGACTTTAGCAAAAAACGTACCCGGGAAAGTAGCCAAATTTCGGTAGGCTGATCACGCCCCAGCGGCGAGGCTAAGACCCCGAACAACACCATGGGACCCAAAAGCAGCAAAATCACCACCGCCCGGACTGCCATGCCTATCTCGGGTGTCAGCAGCAACCGAAAACTTATAAAGGCCAACAAAAGAGCAATTGCCGCATATATAAATTGCTTGAGCGTCAACGGCCCCAGCAGCTTGTCTTCGGCTTCAACATCCTGAATTACTTTATATACGGCCATAATAAAAGCTTAGAGCCCACAGTCCTTAGCTCGATTTGTCTTGCGTTTCTTGTTTGTGTATAAGCTCATTAACAATACTCTTAGCTCTCCGTTCTTGGCTCCGAGCTACTATTTAGTATCCGACAGATTACTGCTTATGGCAATATCAAGTTTGGCCTCCCCGACGGCTGATGATGAAAATACTATTTCTTGTAAACTTCCCGGCGGTGATCAACAGCCAGCACAATGATTTTCGTACCGTGGACATCAAAAAGTACTCGGTAATCGCCAATCCTCCATCGATATTGGCCAACCTTGCTATCAGCTAGTTTAACCGAGTAAATCAACGGGTTCGGCTTTGATAGGAAGTATTGGATCTTGACACCAACTCTCCGCCGAGTAGTTGGGTTGAGTGTATTGATGTCTTTTTTGGCTGTTTCTTTGAACTCAACCTGCCAGCTCACAGGGTATCACCGAATACTTCTTCAAAGGAGTAAAGCTTGGTTTCCCGGCGAGCCCGGGACACCTTTCTTATAAATCGGGGATTCTGGACGGTCAGATAATCCTCAAGTAGATCGGTGTCCACCAAAGCGATATCCGGTTTTCCTCGGCGTTTGACAATCAGCACATTACCGGCTGAAACATCATTCAGTGCCTCGGCCATATTACCTCGAAGTTTGGCTGACGTGATTGTCGTTGTAGTCATGGCTTTATCCTTTATGTACATTAATAGTGTACATCAGGTATTCGGTCGTGTCAATTAATTTCGTCTAGTATCCGACAGATTATCGCTTATGGCAATACGCTAATGCCGGTCTTACCTAGGGGGTTCATCATGGTCTATTCTGGTCGTACCTTCATCAGGGTTTATCACGCTCCCGGGCGGATTTACCACATCGGGAGGCGCGACCGGCCCTGTCCCCCAACCCCGATCAGCCTGCTGGCGGGGGGCTGAAGGAGCCGGAGGCGGAGTTGATGTTCTTACGCCACTTGACACAGATGCATCAATTATCCCCCTAAGGCTTAAGTCTGGATCTAGAGCCTGTAGCGCGTTGTTAATGTGCCCCTCTTTCTCTGCTCCGCCGAAAAAGTTAGCAAGCTGAAGTCTTCCGCCCTCCGTTTTAGCGTTGTTTTCCAAGAAGTTCTTTAATGCCGTAGCAGAGGCTGTGTTTCCTGACCTTGCCTCACGTGCGACATCATCATGGAGAGTATAATTTTGCTGCGCCAAACTTTGTATGTCCAAATTTTCAATAGTTTGCTGCATCCTTACATCGTTGGAAATAGGTACTCGCTGCTCCACGGGGTCACCTCTCTCGTCATAAACAGTCTGGGTCATAGTTTTACCTCCTTCCGGAAGCATCCAAGGGACTAAGTCTTTACGATTAGACTGAACATTTGATAAGAGGTCACGGTTTTTATTGAGCACGGTTACCCACTCTTTCGTTTGATCTATTCTCTTTCCGTCAACCTTGTATGTATCATCCTCGCTCCCTTTAGCGATTTCGTCATAGGAACTAGTTGCTATTATCGTACGGTAAGCCGCCTCCCTTTTACGCAGATCTTTTTCTCGTTTACCAGTTCTGGGGTTCAAGGTTGTAGCATTGGCTTGCTTAAAAAGGTAGTCTTTGCCTGCACCGATACCACCTTTTTCTACAGCCGCTTCGTAACCGCGCCGCACGGAAGCCTCGGCCATCTCATCCTGTTCTTTACGGTATGCGTCGCCCCGGGCGATAGCCAATCTTTGTGATCTTTTGGTGGGCATAAAATTGCCAGAACCCAATCTTCGGTATAATCTATTCATTCGACTAGCGTCGGGATTGTACTGCTCGCCGTGCTGTCCGCGCCGCCGCTCAGACATACCCTTGAGACCCTCTCGACCTTTATCAAACATACCCTTACTCCTATCGTTAAGACTACCGGCCAAATTACCTAGTGCTCTACCACCCCACTGGAATGTTTTTGGCAGTATTACGTAGGGTGCAAAAACACATATTACTATTATAAAGAAACTAATCGTTCCGTTATCACCCGCATCGCCGGCTACCCAGGCGAAAATACGCCCGGCGGCGATAATGCCAACAATCATCGGGAACATCAGAAGTAGTTTGGAAAAAGTTTCGTGCCATAACTTCCAATAACTTGATGTGCCAGGTAGCACCCAGGTTGCCAGTGCTATCGGTGCTAGGATGACGCAAAAAATAATCAACGCCTGACGTATAATCAGTACCACAAAGGCAATAAGTATGGCTACCAGAGCCCCGTAGGCTATAAGAAGCAGTAGTGGCAGATTGAGAAATACCAAGCCAACGGTGGCAAGAAGAAGGCCCCAGTTAAATAAAGCCGCCGTACCGGTATCGATACCGGAATGCGACATAATATTTTTTAAATTCATTTGATCTATGCCGCCAAACGGGGTGAACATCAAATTGGCAAGGCCTTTGCCGGCGTCGTTAGATAGCTCGATTGCCCAGGAAAAGAGCGCCCAGGACAACTGCATGAGAATAACCACGACAACTAGCTTAGGTAGTAACTTTTTAACAGTATAGGCGTCAAACGGCCCCCAGCTGACAGCTTGGGAAATCACCATTATCAGCATAGCTATTACGATGATGGTAGTGGCGATATTCTTGACGGAACTCCAGGCCTTTTTAACTTCAGAATTTAGGTTTTCCTCGACGTTAAAAACCAGCTGGCCTACTATGAGCTTATCAAGCTCGCCAATTATTGTGTCAGCGGCGGTAATAAGCGGGCAAAGCAGCCAGGCTAGGGCG
This sequence comes from Candidatus Adlerbacteria bacterium RIFCSPLOWO2_01_FULL_51_16, assembly GCA_001775485.1. Lineage (GTDB taxonomy): Bacteria > Patescibacteriota > Minisyncoccia > Phycocordibacterales > SBAW01 > GWA1-54-10. The sequence continues at coordinate 1,862 of MEWX01000022.1, read as the reverse complement.
CCGTGTGTCGTGGACTCACAGGTATCTTCCTCTACCGTGTCATTCTCATCTACAACCCCGTCTCCATTAGTGTCCTCTCCAGTGCCTCCACCTCCCGGTGCAGCGCCCTGAGTACCAGATACAGTTATTGGTGTTTTACTACTGACCTTACATGAGCCAGCATCTTGTAAAAAATTTAACTCTGGATAAGCTGAGACTGGTTGACCGGGGCTGCCCCTTCCGGTCACAAGTGTGTATTGAAACCCAGAACTGCCACCCGCTGAATTTAAAATGATTATCAAACCGCCCCCACAAGCATCTTGAGCGTCTTTTAGGTAGGCATCATGTGAGCCGAGAGGCGAAAGCAAACTACCATCGACCAAACTCTCTATATTGCTGCCACTCCAAGTAGCTTGAACTTTAGCATTAGCAGTGTTAAGACTTACCGGTATTGGGTCAGGTTGAGTATTTCTACAAGGAGGAGCGCCTGACTTATCATAAACATCTAGGTCAACGTTAGCTGTTACGTTCGAGGGCGGATTAGTCCTAAGCTGACTACCGGAAATCGTGAGAGTAATTCCTTTAACGCTACCACCTGATTTACAAAATATTGAAGTATCTACCGGCTTATAATTAGGGTTGTTGTCTGAAGGATTGGCATCAACAAATACCACCTCGGCACTGTTAATTTGGCAGCTAAGGTGGGCTATATCCACAAATTTCAGGCTTTGCCTACAGCCGGTGACTTCGGCTGGGGTTGCTTGACCGCTTTGGGCGCTTGTTGGTAGGGGTTGGCTAATAAAAACTGCTGCAACTGCCAACACTAGCCCAATACCAATCTTTTTGTATATGGACATTTGGCTTGCACTATACCATAACCGGTATGGGGCAACAATCTGTAAACCGGGTACGGCTATCTTCACTAGCCGGCAATTTATGGTATAGTGCTTTGAAAGATCAGCCTTATGCTTTTTCCGAAAATAATAAAACGTCTAACATTACCGTTGCTCCTTTTTTATTTCGCGGCAGCACTCGCTTTTTCTAAAACGACTCGGGCGGCTGAAGACCCACCGCTGGGCAGTGACTGCGGCGATGCCGGATGTTTCGTGGAAGACATTCAAACAGTTGTTAATTTTTTGAGTGCTGGTGTGGGTATAGTAGTTGTAGCCATGATAATAATAGGCGGTATTCAGTACACTATGGCTGGTGATAACCCCCAAGCCGTTTCCGAAGCTAAAAGCCGGATTAAAAATGCCCTGTTTGGGTTGTTGGCCTACGCCCTGACTTTCGCGTTTTTGAACTGGCTAATCCCTGGAGGAGTGTTTTAGCTAAATGATTGACCTTGCTATCGCTAAAATAATGGTTTTAGCAACTACATTCGCGCGTATCGAGTCGGGTGGCGGCGGTGGCTCTTCCGGCGGCGACTCTTGCGGAGGGGGCAGCTTTTTCGGATTCCCTCATTGGTGGCAATATACCGGCAGTTGCGGAGACTTAGACTTTTCGGGTGGCAACCTAACGCCGCTGTGGGGCATCATACTGGCTTTAGTGGAAATTTTGCTGCGGGTGGCCGGCATTGTGGCCGTGGTTTATATCATGATAGCCGGCATCAGTTACATTCTCTCCAGAGGAAATACCGAAAAAACAGCCGCTTCGCGCACCAAAATAATTAACGCCCTTATCGGGCTGGCCATTGCCGTAATTGGTGCCAGCTTAGTGAGCTTTATCGGCCGGCAGCTGGGGGGCTAGACGATGTTAAGCTTTGCCCAATTGATTGAAAATCCGGGCTTGCCGACAGTAACAGCCAGTGATAATACCCTAACTAACATTATCAGCGCGGTATTTGCTGTAATTGGCGCCCTGGCGCTTTTAACGATTGTTATTTC
>MEWX01000021.1:21417-21754 GCA_001775485.1 Candidatus Adlerbacteria bacterium RIFCSPLOWO2_01_FULL_51_16 | reverse complement strand
CGCTAACTAACGGATTAGCGTTAGCGCGTGACTGAAATATCTGCGGTTGCCGGTGGAATTTCAGTCTCTGTTGCAGTAACAGTTATACGACCAGATGTCTGGATGATCGTATAATCAATGTCGCCTGCGTCAATATCGGCGCACACCGTGTACGAACCTATGTTGTTGCTCGGATCTGCAGGAATCGCTGGGAGATATGTAGGTGTAAGATCGTCGCACAACGCCTCGCTAACTTCTGCCGCTACCCCTGAAATACCTGAGGGAACGGCCCCTTTGTTGTCGGCCATGTATTGACCAACAGCGTTAAGGATTGCGTTCACGTTGCTCGAGCGTTGGC
>MEWX01000021.1:418-21389 GCA_001775485.1 Candidatus Adlerbacteria bacterium RIFCSPLOWO2_01_FULL_51_16 | reverse complement strand
GCTGTTGTTTGCCTGTGCAAACTGGCGAGCCGGGTTGATGGCGATGAGAACTATTGCCGCCAAGATGGCAATGATGCCGATGACGACCAAGATCTCAATGAGCGTAAACCCTTTGTTAAATTTCTTCATAATCTAAAATCTAGCTAATAATTAATAATCGGAAGACCTCATACCACCGTCGCTCGCTCGGAATCGGGAGTAAACTCCCATCCGCTCACTCGCTAGGCGATAACCGGCTTTAAACCTAGGGGTATGGTGTACCACATAGAGTTTGAGGATGCAAGATGAAGCTAAAATGACGCCAATTCCTCCCAAGTTTGTATTACCCCGCTTGCCGAGTCAATGACAACCTCGAGGTTCGTGGTTGCGCCTGTTGAGCTTGCTGTCGTCTGAATCTGCGAACGGCCGAGAAAGGGCGTTGAGGCTTCTATTGTAAGTACGCACTCCTCGCTTCCCACCGGCACGGAACGGTCGGTTACTTCATATAAGGAATCGTTGTATACCGCGATGATGGCAACCTGTACGCACGCAGCGGCCAAGTTTTCGCTCGCCTCTTTGCGTTCAAGGTCGAGGAGGAGGAAGCGGGAGACAATGCCGAATTGTGCAAACGAAAGCACCGTTATAAGCAAGACAAAAGAGATGATGATGACCGAAATTAATGCAATAAAACCTTTTGGTTGAGGGATCATAAAATATAAGGGAGAAGGTAGTGGCGCACGGGGCCGATGTGCCGCGCGCCCGAGTCAAACTCAATTTCAATATAGCGGGGCGTGCCGCCCGAGGCGGGAGTGTTGGTTACCGAAAAACTTGTAACCGGCGCGCGCGAAGCGTTGAGCGGGAACGTATCGTTGAGCTCCAAGGAATCCACATTTAAATCGAATTTGAGTTGCCCCGCAGATGCATGTTGTATGGTCAACGTAGTGCTGTTCGGCACCGACACCGAGGTAGCGGATGAAAGTGCCCAAGAAATTTTGCGCAAAATGAACGCCGCCTCCCCTTCTGCGGTCACATTTTTAGTGATGCGCTCGGCGCCGGTGAAAAGTGGATATGCGGTGAGGAGGACGCCCGTCAGGAGCATGCCAAGAAGCGCAATATAAATAAGCGTCTCAAGAAGGGTAAACCCCTTGTTATGGACACGTGGATGGTTGGTCATAAATGACGCGGATTTCTGCATTGCTGCCGTTTGAGGTAAAGAGGTAGTCGCCGTCCATATCGATACCGGTCGTATTTTCGGAGAAGTTAATCGCCGTGCAGGTTGAGTGGAGTTCAATATCCACGGGATTTGAAATATCCCAAATCTGGAGGCCAGTGTTCGGGTCGTCAAGCGCAATGAAGGCAAGGCCGCCGCGCACAATGATACCCTCGTTCGTTGTGTTGCCATTAATACCGAGGTCAGCCGAGTCAAGGAGCGTAATGTTTGCAAGGTCGGCGGCATTTAAGACATAGAAATCGTGCGGCGAGGCGGTGTCAAACTGCCCGCGGCTAAGCCCCAAGTACACTCTATCGCCTAAGACATACATCCCGCCGCCATTTTGGTCACTCGCGGAGTTGTATTTCATATTGGCGGCACCGGCGACATCCTCGCAATCTTCAAAAATGTCCGTGTCGGTAGGGTCGGAGATGTTGACGATGCATAGTTCGCTGTCGTTGTCGGAGGTTGCGAGGTAGGCGTAGCTGCCAGAGACAAAGATACCGTAGACGCTCGTTGTTAATTCGAGACCATTGCCCACTTCAAAGGGACTCAAGGGGTTCCCAACATCGATTACGTGGAACTCCGGACCCGCAGTCTCCCGCGTCCCTACATATACCCGGTCGTTGTAGTAGTAGATACTCCACCCCTCTGGGAAGGAACCCGAGGAATCTACATCTTCAAGTTGGAGCGAGGCAACGCGCTCCGGGTCAAACGGGTCCGACACGTCAATTACCTGAAACTGCGCGGTTGTTGAGGCCGCTGCAACAAAGGCGTAGGAACCCGCGACATCAACCGCCATAAGCCCCTCGTCTTCGGAAGTATCGACATCTAGTACTCCTTGCGGAATAAGGGCTACCGCTACTGGGTCAAATTCATATACAAAAAAGTCGTCTTTGTTGGGAGCGTTGGGGTTTGTGGTGAGATAGACCATGTAGTCGTTGACATCAATGTCGGTAGCGTCTGACTGGCCGTTGATATTGACAGAGACGAGGCTCGCAGGGTCATCCCACTCGCCGGGAGGAAAGGGGTCGCAGTCGCCGCCGAGCGCATCAACCGCCTCGGTACTTCCTACAAACGTTTCAAAAAGAATGCCGAGCCCGCGGCTTTTCTCTGAGGTCCAGGTCGTTGTTGCGGTTATCGAATTAATGCACGGAGAAATGCCGGTGACGGTATTTCCCTGCGAGTAAAACAAATCGCCGCCCCATGGGAGAGGGTCCGCAAACCAGTCGGCGGTTGTTGAGGCAACCGCATCACTTATTTGGGTCCCCGCGCGGAAGAGACCGTGGTTGTCGAGCCCGGTGTCGAGTCCCGCGGTTTGCCCGCCAAAGGAGACGAGTGTCGCGCCGGTCAACATCACCACCCCCAAGGCGAGGGCTATCAGGATTTCTATTGTCGCGATGCCTTTCATACTTGTTACCACTCTATACGACCTACCCCATTTATATCAATCGTAGCCGATTGCGCTCCGTCGGAGAGCACGATTGTCCCCACGCCTTCAACCACGTTGCCGCTTAGCTGTTCAAAAATGATGTCATCGTCGGGCGTTATAGAAATAGCATCGTTGCGGTCAAGGATGCGGTGGTTTGCCCCCGGGTAGGAGTTTCCCTCAAACAGCACAAAAGAGTCGTCCTCGATGTGGACGCCGTGCGGTGATTCGTTGACATTGGCGAGTGCTCTGGCCCGGGCGCCCAAAAGAGAGGTGAGGAAAAGGTCGCGCTCCTGCGCAACACTCCCGCGGGATATCGAGTTAAAACCCATCAGCAACCCGAAGCCCGCGATAAAGGCGACAAGCGCCAGCACGACCAAAACCTCTATGAGGGTAAACCCTCTAGCGCGACAAACTTTGAGTGATTGCATAAATAGGCGTTATAACAGAGACCGCGATAAGCCCGACCAAGATTCCCATCACTATCATAAGGATAGGCTCGATGGAGGAAGAGAGATTTTTTGTCTTTTCGTCCACTTCGGCTTCGTAGAGCTCGGCCAAATAGGTGAGTGTTGCGGAGAGGTTGCCGGTTGTTTCGCCGATTGCAACCATATGGGTCAGCATATCGGGAAAAAGCTTCGGCTCGCGCTCCAAGGTGCGCGAGATCTGCTCCCCTTTGGTGACCGCGTGCCCCATGCGCGCATAGGCAGCCTTGTAAAGCAGGTTCGGGGTAGTCTCGGCAGTTATAACGAGAGCCTCGGTCAGGTGCACACCGCTCCGTAGCATGAGCCCCAACGTGCGGGTGAAGTTCGCAAGGTTGTAGGAGACAGCGATTGCACCCGCGAGCGGCAAGCGCAAAAGCAGATAATCAAACCCAAAACGCACCGGGGTGAACATCCTGCGCACGACATATACCCCCACAAGAAACAAGATGAACAAAATCGCGGTCAGTATCCCCCAGTTTTGGAGGTATGTGGAGACCGCAAGGAGGATCCTCGTTGTGAGCGGAAGCTCAACATTGAGCGAGGCGAAAATCGGCATGATTTTGGGGAAGATAAATACCGTGAGCATCGCGGTAACGCCGAGGGTTGCTATCGTTATGAAGATGGGGTAGACAAGCGCGCCCTTAACCTTGCGCTGGAGCGCGTATTTTTTTTGGAGTTCGTCGGCGAGGTAATTGAGGTTCTGCGAGAGGATACCGCTACTTTCCCCGATGCGTATGAGGTTGATGGTGAAGTCACCGAAGAGGCGGCGGAATTTGCCGAGAGACGTTGCGAGAAATTGTCCGTTTGAAACATCGTTGATGATGCTGTCGTAGACCTTTTTCTTTGAGAGGGATTTGGTCTGTTTGCGGATAAGGTGAAGGCACTCCACAACCGGCACACCGGCTTTGATAAGAAAGGAGAGGCGCTTAGCAAAAAGGGTTTGCTCTTTGACCGAGAAGCGTACAAACGAGATAGAAGAAAAAGAGCTGCCGCGGGACACGGGGCCAGCCTTCTTTTTTTGCTCCAGCACGGCGCTGTGCGGACTTTTAAAATTTTTTTTGGGGGTAAACCAGCCGTAAAAAGTCGGAAACATCCGTGCCATAGCCGTGGGGCGGGCTTTTCTATGCTGTTGATGCGGAGGCATATTACTCGTTGATGGTGCGCAACACTTCTGAAATCGTGGTCTGCCCCGCGCGCGCTTTCTGTAGCCCGTCGCCGAACATGGTCGTCATGCCGTTTTTGACCGCGATGTCTCTGATTACGGCGGCAGAGGCTTTGCGCAAAATCGCCTCGCGCACTTCCGCATCCACAACCAACACCTCGTTGATGCCGACGCGTCCGCGGTAGCCGGTTTGCTCGCAATGCTCGCACCCGCGACCTCTGTAGTAGACCGGGTGTTTTGTTTCTTCTTTGGTGGGAAGTACAACGCCGCTCGGGAGAGTTTGCGCCAAGCTTTCAACCTCTGCTTGCGTGAGCGGGCACGCCTCTTTGCAGTGCTCGCAGATTTTGCGCACGAGCCGCTGGCCTATCGCCACATTGACCGTTGAGGCGACCAAATACGGGTCTACACCCATGTCCAAAAGGCGCGGAAGGGTTGTGGCGGCGTCTGACGTGTGCAAGGTGGAGAGGAGGAGGTGGCCGGTAAGCGCCGTGTTAACGGCAATGCCCGCGGTCTCCGCGTCGCGGATTTCGCCAACCATGATGATGTTGGGGTCTTGGCGCAAAATGGAGCGCAACCCCTGGGCGAAGGTGAGGCCCGTGCGCGGGTTGATTTGAATTTGGGTGATTCCCGAGACCGCATACTCTATCGGGTCTTCTATGGTTACGATGGAAACTTCTTTTCTGTTCAGCATTTTGATGAGCGTGTAGAGGGTTGTCGTTTTGCCGCTGCCTGTGGGGCCGGTTGAAAGTATCATCCCGTGCGGACGGCGTATCGCGCGCACCAGCTTCTCTTCGTCACTTTGTGAAAACCCGAGTGAAGCAAGAGTGAACTCTTCCGCCTTGTCGGCCAAGAGGCGCAAGACGGCGTTCTCGCCGTAGTAGGTCGGGGTGATGGAGACGCGCACATCCAGGGGCTCGCCGTTTTCAAGCACGATGCGGAAGCGGCCGTCTTGCGCCGTTTGGTGCTCGTCGGTGCGGAGCCAGGAGAGCACTTTGATGCGTGAAATTATTTCGGAGTGGATGGTTTTGTCGAGCATAAACTTTTCCTGCAAAACGCCGTCAATGCGCAAACGCACGACAACGCCTTTTTCGCCCGGCTCGATGTGGATGTCGGAGGCGCGGAGTGTTTGCGCCTCAAAGACGAGCGCGTTCACCAAGTCGATGATAGAGCGCTCGGCGGGGCCGCGGCTTAGTATTTCGTCTACTTTGCTCATATGGACAGGGCTCTTGGAAATACGCATATCCCCCCGCGTTGTTATGTCCGCGCCCTTTTTCATAGGCTCGCACTATACGAAACATTCGGGGTTTTGTCGAGATAGACCCATACAGTATACTAAACACCCTATGAACCGTTGGTTTTTCGTCACTTTTCTGGGGATTATCATCGTCGTCGGCACAGTGGCGCTTTTTGTACTACCGCCAAATACGGCGAACGCCCCCGGAGGACTTACGTGGGTTACCGAGCGCGGAAATGCGGACATTTTGCGCAATATTTCTATACACCCCGGCGATGCGGTGACTTCCCCGCTTGGGATAACAGGCGAGGCCCGCGGTACCTGGTTTTTTGAGGCAAGTTTTCCCGTCACGCTCACCGATTGGGACGGCAAAATCATCGCGCAATTGCCGGCACAGGCGATAGGCGATTGGATGACCGAGGAATATGTGCCATTTGGCGTCACTTTGACGTTTGATACCCCAACGCCGGGCGACCCTACGGTAAATCGCGGCTTTTTGATCCTACAAAAGGACAACCCCTCTGGGCTCCCGGAGCACGACGACGCTTTGGAGATCCCGGTTATCTTCAAGTAGCTTCACAAAAACGAAATTTGCCGGAACGCGGAAAATTTCCTGGCTGAAATTTTCCTATCGTCTAGCGAAGCGAGAGAACGAAAGTTTACTTTTGATTCCGAGCGAGCGACGAGGATATGAATCATATGACCCGGTGCCGTCGCACCTCTCAACGTTCCGTCAAACTTGTTTTTGTTTCGCATACGATTAAAGCGGAGCAAAAACAAGTTTTAAGGGCAGTGAGTCTGCGGTCGAGCGCGACTGACGCGAGATTCAGCAAATTTTCAGCAGAAAATTTGCGGTGCCCTGAAAACTTCATTTTTGCGGAGCCCTATAGGCGGAGGTCGCGGTTTTTTTCTTCTGCGTCCAGTTTTAGGTTCTCCGCGCGCCAGCCCGTAAGGTTTGCAACGACTTGGAAGAGCGATGAAACGCCCGCGACCGCCAAAAAGAGAATTACAATCCACGCCCACGGGTACACGAAGTAGAAAAAGGTGACGATAAGGGCACTCCACACGCCGATACACCACGGGCACTGCAACAGATCGTGAAGAGTGTGGCGCACACCGGTGCCGTAGGGCTTCACTTCGACAAAAAGAATTCCGTTTTCTTGAAACTCGCGGGTGTCAGCAAACAGCTCGCGAAACCAGCGTGCGATTTTGTCGTAGACGACGAGGCGGGTGACGCGGAATGCGGCGAGCGCAAGGAGTACAAAATCAAAAAGCGGGATTTCCTGCGGGAACTCCCCGTTCAATTCTCGGATAGCCCATATGGCGGCGGCAAGTACACAAATAAAGAAGATGGAAAAGACAAAATTCCAAGTATTTTGGTCTTCTTTTGGGCGTCTTGACGGCATGTGTCTAAATATACAACAAATTTGAAAAAAGAAAAACCTCGGCACGCCGATGCGGCGGTCGAGGCAGTTGGAGAGCCCATCAAGGCTCGAGAATTTTGTAGAGGGTCGCACCAAAAATCATCAGTACCAGATCGCGCAGAATAAACCAAGGATTTCCTGCCGGTGGAACGAAGCCGATCCACGGATCAAGAAAGTTGCTGATGAGCCAGAAGCCAATCATCCAAACCACTACAACCAAGAGAGCTCGCGCCACGCTCGCCTCCCATTCGGTGATGTGAGAAGTTCATCCCACTTCCTTCTTTTTGCAGTATGTATTATGAAAAACACTTTGTCAATATAGCGACACCTCCTCCCACCTCAAAAATCGTAGCCGAGATACGGTACAGAGGAAATAATTTTGGTGATCTCGCTTGACCGTCCTCAAAAATCAGTCGCCAGATTGTTTGAGCGAGAAAGTTATGCACAACCGAGATGAAAAAGTTCCGCACAAAAAGAAAACTCACCGCTATACTGTAACTCTCGCACTCTATCGTATGGCGCCCGTCAGAAAGATAAAAAAAAGAAACGGAGAGATTGTTGACTTCAATCCTCAAAAAATTACTATCGCCATACAAAAAGCGTTCGCCGCGGTCTTAGGAGACAGTTACGAAGTGGACGCGGCAAACATCACCCGCAGCGTGATGAAGTTCTTGGACGAACAATTTTCTAACACCGCTTTTATACCTGACGTTGAGAAGGTACAGGATTTGGTTGAAAATGCGATAGCCGCGCATGGCTTTTTTACGGTCTCCAAGGCCTACATAGTCTATAGGTATGAGCACGCTAAAGTCCGGGCTGAAAAGAAGGCCGAAATCGCCGAAAAGATAATAGAAAACGAGCTTTTTGTCACCAAACGGGAGGGTACCCGGGAGCGCTTCTCGGAGGCCAAGCTCACGAAGACTCTGCTGTGGGCCGCGCAGGGATATGAGCGCGTCGTCGAGGTCCCCGCCATTATTGCCCGTGTGCGCGCGGAGATGTATGAGGGAATAAAGACAACCGACATCCACGAAGTGTTGGTAATGGTCGTGCGTTCAATGATCGAGCGCGACCCGGCGCACTCCCAAGTTGCGGCACGATTGCTTTTGCAATCGATGTATAGGGAGGTTTTGGGCGAAGTTGATTACAAAAAGTTGGATGAGATGCACCGCAGTGCCTTCCTCGCTTCAATTGCACGTGGCGTTTCTATCGGCCAGTTTGACCCGCGGCTTTTGGACTTTGATTTGGAGGCCCTCGCTGACGCGCTACAGATCGAACGCGATCGCGACTTTAAATACTTGGGGCTCCTGACTCTTCAGACCAACTACCTCTCCAAAGAGTTCGGGAACCGCAAGCTCCTGGAGACCCCGCAGATTTTTTGGATGCGGATTGCGATGGGCACAGCGCTCGCAGAAAAAACGCCTGAGGCGCGCCAGCGGTGTGCTATAGAATTTTATGAGGTGATGTCGGCGATGTACTACACGCCCTCCTCCCCCACGCTCTATCACGCGGGTCTCACGCTCCCCCAACTCTCCTCGTGCTTCCTCTCGACCGTACCAGACGATCTTCACGCGATATTTGATGAATATAAAGACGGTGCGCAGCTCCTTAAATACGCCGGGGGCCTCGGTACCGACTGGACACCCGTGCGCGCGACCGGCTCTTTGATAAAAAAGACAGGTGTTGAGAGCCAGGGGGTCATCCCATTCCTCAAAATCGCCAACGATGTCACTATTTCTATCAATAGATCGGGGCGCAGGCGCGGCGCCGCAGCTGTGTACCTTGAATATTGGCACCTCGACATCGAGGATTTTATAGAACTGCGTAAAAACACCGGCGACGAGCGACGCCGCGCGCACGACCTCAACACCGCAACCTGGATTCCTGACCTCTTTATGAAGCGCCTGCAGGAAGACGGAGATTGGACGCTCTTCTCCCCCTCCGACACCCCCGACCTGCACGAGTTGTACGGTAAAGCATTTGAAAAGCGTTACGAGGAATACGAGACACAGGCCGCGGCAGGCAAAATCCCCCACCACAAGGTCGTGCGTGCGGCAGATCTCTGGAAAAAACACCTCACCATGCTCTTTGAGAGCGGCCACCCCTGGATAACCTGGAAGGACCCCAGCAACATCCGCTCACCGCAAGACCACGTCGGGGTCGTTCACTCGAGTAACCTCTGCACCGAAATCACGCTCAACACCTCGGCCGAGGAAACGGCAGTGTGCAATCTGGGTTCCTTGAATTTGGCGAAGTTTGTTGACAACGGCATCTTCAACCGCGAGCAAGTGGCGCGTGTCGTACCGGTTGCAATGAGGATGCTCGACAACGTGATAGACGTCAACTTCTACCCCACAGAGAAAACCAAGCGCTCCAATATGCGCCATCGCCCTGTGGGTTTAGGTGTGCGGGGGCTCCAAGACGCGCTCTACAAACTTAATATCAATTTTGATTCCGAGGAGGCGGTAAAATTCTCCGACGAGTCGATGGAAGCAATTGCTTACCACGCGATACTCTCTTCATCTTTACTCGCAAAAGAGCGTGGTACCTACGAGACCTACAAAGGAAGTAAGTGGGGCCGCGGGATACTGCCCCACGACACTATTGCTCTACTCGAACAAGAGCGCGGCATGCACATAGACGTGCCCCGCCACGAAACACTTGATTGGAGGATGGTGCGCGAGACAATCCGCAAGTGGGGCATGCGCAACTCAAACACGATGGCGAACGCTCCGACCGCGACAACCGCCAACATTGCCGGTTGCTACCCGACGATCGAGCCGATCTACAAAAACCTCTACGTAAAGAGCAACATGGCGGGCGACTTCATGGTGGTGAACGAATATTTGGTTGAGGACCTCAAGCGCTTGGGGCTTTGGGGCGAGGACATGCTCGAGAAAATAAAATTCAACGACGGCTCCATACAAGAGATTAGTGAAATTCCTCCTGCTATACGCGATAAATACAAGGAAGTGTTCGAGATAGAGCCACAGTGGCTCATCAAGGCCGCTGCCTACCGCGGGCGCTGGATAGACCAAAGCCAATCCCTCAATATCTTCTACGGTGGCACCTCTGGGCGCGTGCTCTCCGAAATTTACCAGTACGCCTGGAGCTTGGGGCTCAAAACGACTTATTACTTGCGCACTATGGGGGCTTCCCGCATTGAAAAATCAACCGTCAACATGGCCAAGTTCGGCGCGACTTCAAACACGGACGCGCCAGTTGCAACTAGCGGCATACCTTCGTCGGTCATTATCGAAGAGACAGTCGCGATACTTCGGAGCCCCGACAATATTCTCAGCCAAGCGGATCCAGAGCCCTCCCCGCAAGCGGTCATTGAAGAAGTTGTGGCCGTGATGGAAGCAAAGCAGGTTGTTGAAGGCGGCCAAACGCCCTTTCCCTACGCCGGTACTCCCCAGCCCTCTCCGGTTGCAAACCCGATTGTTTCAAAAGGAATTCCCTCGTTTGGCGAAGAAAAAGTTGTTGCCGGAAAACGCCCCAAGATTGAAATCCTAAGCGACGGCTGCGAGAGTTGTAGTGCGTAGCGTAGCGAATTAAAACGTTATCAGATAGAATGCTCTGATATGGGAGTGATAAACGGTGCGTCCACGACCGACCCGAATAAAATACTTCCGATGAAGTACAAGTGGGCGCGCGTCCACTACAAAAAAGGGGTCGCCAACAACTGGGTGCCAGAGGAGGTCTCGATGCAACAGGATGTCGAGCTTTGGAAGAAACCGGGCGGTCTCTCGGAGGACGAGCGCCGCATGATCCTATGGAACCTCGGGTTTTTCTCTACTGCGGAGTCTTTAACCGCCAACAATATTGTGCTGGCGATCTACCGCCATATCACCAACCCCGAGTGCCGGCAGTACCTTTTGCGCCAGGGGTATGAAGAGGCGGTACACACCGACACCTTCATCTACTCTTGCGACACCTTAGGGCTCGACCCGGACGAAATTTATAACATGTATAACACCATTCCCTCTATCAAAGAGAAGGATGACTTTGTGGTTGAGATGACCAAATCGGTCTTCGATCCTTCTTTCTCGACCGAAGGAAACGCAAATATCCAAAAGTTCGTGCACGACCTGGTGGGCTACTACGTCATCATGGAAGGTATCTTCTTTTACGCAGGGTTCGTGATGATGCTTTCGATGTTGCGCAAAAACCGGATGGTGGGAGTGGGCGAGCAGTTTCAATTTATTTTGCGCGATGAGTCGGTGCACTTGGCCTTCGGCGCCGACCTTATCAACACGATAGTGCAGGAGAACCCCGACATTTGGACTCCCGAATTTAAAAAGACGCTCACCGACAATATTATGAAAGGAGTGGAGTTGGAGAAAAAGTATGTGGACGATGCACTTCCCCGCGGGATTGTCGGGTTAGTGCCGGGAACGATAAAAGAATATATAGAACACATCGCCGACAGGCGACTTGAGCGCATCGGGCTTGAGAAAAAGTATCACAAAGACAATCCATTCCCCTGGATGAGCGAGATCATCGACATGCCAAAAGAAAAAAACTTCTTCGAAACCCGCGTTACCGAATACAAAACGGGCGAGCTGGATTGGTGATTTGCCTTGGCAAATCACCCTGAGCGAAGTCGAAGGGTAAGGACTTCGCAAAATCGCTCCGTAAAAGCAACCCTCCAGGAGTACGAAAATTCCCTGCTGGGAATTTTCTCAAGTTCTCATGCCGTCGCATTCGAAAGCCTCCTTCAGGGTTCTTTTACTTTGCGTCCGGCTCCGTACCCCCTCAAAAATTGATTTTGCTTCGTTTTGTTAAACAAAAACCCCGGCGCGCGTACGCGCCGGGGCTGTTTCTCATTCTTTCGTTTGCTTATATGCAAACCAGGTTTCAGCACTCCACCCGAAGTCGTAGTACATCGCCTCGGCCCAGCGCCTTGCTCCCGCCCAGCGCACCGTGCAGACGGCTTCGCAGTTGCAAAGCCTCAAGCACGGATAGAGGGACGCAAGGGTCATCTTTTCACACCCGAGCTGCACCTCAAGGTCGCTGCAGTCCCTCGCGAGCATGAAGAGCTCGCGCGGTATGAGCGGCTCCCAGGAAACCATTTTCGGGAGGGCCCGGAAGATTTTCTTGTTGGTCATAACACGCCCAAAATTCAAAAGAACGACCATGGGAAGTGTTACGGCCGGGACTACGGCGGGAGGCTGTGCCTTGATGTAGGCGGCAATCTCCGAGTACCCAGGAGTGTCGGGTCCCGCGAGCTCCATCAACTTACGGAGGGAGAGCGAGGATGGAACGAAGATACCTTCAACGACCACGATCTTCACTCCGGTTTTTTCGTTTTCCAAAAACTGTGTTATACGGCGTGTCCCCCGCAGGACGGGGAGCGTTTTCCCTTTGACCATCCGGAAGGTTCCTTCTCTGTTCGTCTGCAAGATTGATACCACATAAGAATAAAAACGAAAACCCCGGCGCGTGCGCCGGGGGTCTTAATGTACATCGGGAATAAACAGCGGCCCGAAGATCAGGGCGAGAAGCAAAGCGATTAGCAGTACAAGACGCACCAACTCCCAGTTCATGGAGACCTCTCCGTCAACGACTTAGCGATAATACACGTCGCTTGGGTCAAAGCGCGGCGAGCATACGCATACAATTGTCAGTGGTGCTGCTTGCTGGTTTCTGAACGCGTGCTCCTCACCCGGTACGATCTCAACCCAATCGCGTTCTCTGATGGGCCAGGTGACTCCGTTTAACTCAACCATCCCCCGCCCAGAAACCACATATATCCATTCACGTGTCTTTTTGTGATAATGAGGCGGATTGCGTCTTTCCTGGTCGTTGTACACCCAACCGTAGGCGAAGCTCAGGTCGATGTGCGGAAAGTGGTACGGCATTATTTTCGCCCCATCAAACGCATCTTCGATATTGGGAGCCGGAAGCACGTTGTAGAAGAGGCGTCTCGGCTTCTTTCCCACCACGACGTGCACATCTGTGGGGTTAAATGGCGGCACGGCGAACACCAAGTGCTCGAGCGCGGGGCTCAATTCATCATTGAGATTCTTGAGCATGTGGTGAGTGTCGGGCGAGACCAGAGCAATGTCGCTTGGCTGTATTTCGCAATGCTTGTTATCCAGGACAAGTTTTCCCCTTCCCCTGGTCATGACGTAGATCTCCGTCATGTGTTTATGGAAGTGGAGGAGGGAGGATGCGGAGGGGAGCATCCTAACATGCGCCATGGACCATCCGTCCTGTTTTTCTATTTCGCGAAGTTCCTGCTCGCAAATGTTCGTTGCGACAGGATATCCGGAGATATTCGACCATTTCATTTTCCGGCCCTTTCTGTGTGGGATCCTCTGGCCGGAACTATACTCTATCGTAATGATTTTTCAACTGAAAACTCCCCCACCTTGGTGCGGAGGATATGGAGTGCGAGCGCGGGGACGCCGAGTTTTTCGCCAAGCCCATTGGCGATTGAGCGCGCGTAGGTGCCGGAGGAGCAAGAAATTTTTATAGTCGCCGCGGGGAACTCCCGTCTGCCCGACTCCTTCAATTTTTGGCGCCAGAGACGCAAGGTCTCGTCTTGGCGGAAGTCGCCGTTTACTTTTGACACATTGTCCTCAATGTAGTGCAGGAGCTCTGCCTCAGGCACTTTGTATATCTCTTTGAGTTCAATCTCAAAAATGGTTACCGTACGGCGCGGGAGAATCAGTGTTCCCAAGGCATTGGTGCGCGCCCACTCAAACAAGGATTTGCCCTCAACCGTTTTTGAAGAATACGGTGGATACTCCTGGCTCACGTCGCCCCGAAATTCGTTGAGGGATTGCTTCAACCCCCCCCGCGTAACCGTCCCCGTGTCGCCCGTCTCCACCACCTTGCCCAAGATATCGTATGTGTCGGTTGAGAAGCCGAACAGCACATCGAGCACATACTCTTTGTTCATGTCGAGATATGCCTCGCGGCGCGAGTTGGCGGAGCCGACCAAACACAAAAGTACTCCTTCGGCCATGGGGTCCAGGCGTCCCGCATAGGAGAGCACTTCGTTCCATAGGTCGCCTCGCTGTCCGCGCAAGCGCTCGAGCCGCTCGCGCGGTGTCTCTCCCATTGCTTTATAAAGATTAACCACCTGTCCCGCCTTTTGGAGTCGTTCCGTCATTTCTGTTACAATGTATCAGCAAATACCGATATGGCCAAAAAAGAAAAACTTTCAGTCGAGCCATACAAAGGCGTGCGCGACTTCTATCCGGAGGATCAGGCGTTCCTCAACTACATACTGGCGACGATGCGGGAGGTCGTGGAGCGTTTTGGATACGCGGAGTATCATGCCTCGATTCTCGAGCCCGCTGAACTGTACAAAGGAAAGGGCGTTGAAAATGAAGAGATCATCAACGACCAGTCATACACCTTCCTGGACCGCGGCGGACGCGAGGTGACACTCCGCCCCGAGATGACCCCGACCGTTGCCCGCATGGTCGCCGGCAAGCGCCGGGAGCTCGGTTTCCCCCTGCGGCTTTACTCCATCCCCAACGTATTCCGCTACGAGCGACCCCAGCGCGGGCGCCTGCGGGAGCACTGGCAGCTCAACGTCGACCTCTTCGGGTCAAACGCTGCTGCCGCAGATGCCGAGGTTATTGCGGTTGCATATAGTGTAATGATTGCGTTCGGCGCCAAAGAAAGTGACTTTACGATCAAGCTCGGGAGCCGCAATTTTACCGACTCTCTGATAACAAAGATCGGGCTTGATGGAGCACAGGCGGCAAAGTTTCGCCGGCTCTTGGATCAACGTGGCAAAATCCCCGAAAACAAATTTATGGAAGACCTCGCAACACTCGGTGTCGCGCTTGAAATGCTCTCGCCCGAGAAGCCCCCAAAAGACGTTGCGGAAGTACTTTCGATTCTCACTGACGAAATGGGTATCGGGAACGCGGTCTTTGACCCCGGCGTCATACGCGGCTTCAACTACTACACCGGTGTTGTGTTTGAGGTCTTTGACACCCACCCCGACAATAGTCGTGCGATGTTCGGCGGCGGCCGGTATGAAAATCTGACCGCGCTTTTTGATGAGGAACAGGTGCCGGGAGTAGGTTTTGGCATGGGAGATGTCACCATACGCGACTTCCTCGCGGTACGCGGCCTTGTGCCCCCCTATACGCCAAGGACGCGGGTGTACCTTGCCGCCGCCTCCGCGACTTCGGTCTCCGCAGCACTCGCGCTTGCGGGGGAGCTCCGTGCGGAGGGTATCGCGGTTGCCGTCGATTTTGGAGAAAAGAAGCTGGGAGATCAGATAAAAGCGGCTGCCAAACATAAAATCCCCTACGTCATTGTCGTCGGTCCCGACGAGATTGCAAAAGGCACGTACGTTGCGAGGAATTTGGAAACAGGGGGAGAAGCAGTACTCACAAAAGAGGCGCTGTCTGAATTTTTCCTCAACCTCTAATCCGCTATGAGACGTATCACGTTTGATATAGAAACAGCGGGTGGGTTCGCGGGGTCAATCCCCGACCTAAGTGAAATCGAACTCACCATTGTAGGCATCCACGACTCGCAGACAAACGAATATTCGAGCTTTCTTAAAGAAGAACTCCCGAAGCTCTGGCCCCTGTTGGAGAGCGCTGACCTACTGGTCGGTTACAACAGCGACCATTTTGATATTCCTATCCTCAATAAATACTATTCCGGCGACTTAACAAAAATTAAAAGTATCGATCTCTTGAAGGAAGTTAAACAAGTGCTCAACCGGCGCTTAAAGCTTGATAACCTGGCCGAGGCAACGTTGGGGCAAAAAAAGATAGGAAACGGTATGGAGGCGGTTAAATGGTGGGGGGCAGGCGAGATAGAGAAAGTACGGAAGTACTGCTTGGATGATGTGCGCTTGACGCTCGAGCTCTACGAGCACGCAAAAAAACACGGGATGCTTAAATATAAAGATTTTGACGGGGTACGCGAGATAAAACTCGATACGAGCGACTGGGAAAAAGAAAATTCCTCCTCCGCCTTGACCCATACCCTTCCCTTTTGACTTACTATTAAAAAAGGTATAATTAGAAATCTATGAAAAGCCAATATGTATTGCCGTTTACTATTGTTATTGCGGGCGGATTAATTGCGGGTGCGGTGTTTTTGGCAGGAAAGGGCAGCAGCACAACTCCGACTCCCAACGGAGCGCCAACCGTACGGCCGGTAGACAGCAGCGACCACATCTTGGGGAACCCCAGTGCTCCGATAAAGATAGTTGAGTACGCGGACCTCGAGTGCCCCTTCTGCAAAGACTTCCACATCACGATGCATCAAATAATGGATTTCTATGGAGCCAACGGCCAGGTCGCGTGGGTGTACCGCGCCTTCCCGCTCACCCAGATACACTCCAAAGCTCCCAAAGAGGCCGAGGCAGCGGAGTGCGCGGGAGCGCAGGGGGGAAACGAGGCCTTCTTCAAATTTATCGACAAAATCTACGAGGTGACCCCGGGAAGCAACGGGCTCGACCTCAATCAGCTGCCGGTGATTGCAGGAGAGGTGGGGCTCAATGTGGAGCAGTTCAACCAGTGCCTAAACTCCGGCACCTACAGCAAAAAAGTGGCCGACAGCTACCAGGACGCGATAGCCGCTGGCGGGCAAGGCACCCCCTACACGCTCATCTTGATCAACGGAGAACTTGTTGAGGGCGGTAACCTTTCCGGTGCCCAGCCCTACGACTCCATGCGCGCCATCATCGACGCGGTTCTGGGCCAGCTCCCCGGCGCTCCAATCCAAACTCCGTAAAGGCTTCGCGAGAGCAGCCCCGCAGATGTACGAAATTTTCCTGCTAGAAAATTTCTCAGTTCTCGCGCCAGTCGCGCTCGAAAGCCATCTGCATGGCTCTCTCGCTACGCTATATTAGGCCCCTCAAAAATTGATTTCGCTCCGTATGAAAATTAGAAAGGGCGGGCACATAGTGTCCCGCCCTGGAGCGTTTTGAGAAAACCCTCCGAAAACTTCAGTATCCGCCGCCGGGAACTTGATCGCCAGCAGAGAACGCGCGACCTGCTTTTTCGAGAAGACGATCACGATACTCGGCTCCGACACAGCCCTGCGCCTCCATGATGGAAGCCATGAGATCAGCGGCTTCCTCTTCGGAAAGATCGCCTTCTCGCAACTTATCGATGGTGTTCTGTACGTCGTTCACTCTAGACTGTGCGGATGAGGGCGCCTGAGCAAGAATAGCGAGGCCTTGCATGATATGCTCCTGCCGTTGGTGTACGTTCTTATTCATTATACACCCAAAGGGGTACCTTGTCAAGTTAGGGGTTTTTCGCTAGCGGAGCAAAACAAATTTGAAGAGCAGTGAGTCTGCGGTCGAGCGCGACGGCGCGAGATTCAGTACATTTCTAGCAAGAAATTTGCGGTGCTCTACAAATTTCGTTTTGCGAAGCCCTTATTCGTCGGGGCGGAAGTGGGCGTCGTAGTCCTCGCGCGAGAGATTGATTTGGTAAATATCGAGCGAGTTCTCCCCTTCAAACATATCGGAGGGGTTCGGCAAAAAGACACGCATCTGCGAGAGCGCCGCTGTCGCGTCACGGATAAGACGGTTGAAGAGGATAAACTCGCGCCTAAAGGTGCGGAAATCGATTATGTGCCGCCGCATCTGGGAGGCACCGTCAGCATTGCGCGGAATCTTGCACTCTTGAACGATAAAGCGTCGAACCGGCTTTCCAAACGTTTTTTTGACCGTGTAGTAATTAAATATCGCCTGCAGCATAAAGAGCGCCTTGTCGCCCTGGCGGGGGCTAAACGCAGAAACAAATTTATGATCGACAATGTCCAAACCGCGGGGATCTACTTTTGATACGACCACCAAGTCAGAAACTGCCTTGATGGGAAGCGGCAATCCTTCAACGTCAACCACTCCTTTCGCCTCCACCCCAACAACCTTGTAACGCGGTGGGCGTGCCAAATAAAACCCGACGGCCTGCACAAACTCGCGCTCCATCGCCGCCCGCCGTTTCTTACGAGCGGCAATTGAGCGTGCTTTGCCGAAATTTATTTCAAAATCGGGTACCGAGCGCAGATATTCAAGTCCGAGCTCTGTGGCGCCCTCCCTCCCTATCCCTCCGTAGAAATGTTGGAGCGTTATGTGCCCCGCCCTCCCGACAATAGAAGCGGGGCCCGAAGGCGTGTCATACACTTCCTCAACATAGCGCTTGTGCCACGCGAGCGGATTGCGCAGAAATGTAACGAGCGATGAGTGGCTCCAGTGTTTGATGGGGAGCTTGGCCATGTGTTCAGTATAGCGGAATACGCTACGCAAAACGAAGTTTGTCGAAATGCGGAAAATTTCCTGCTGACAAATTTTTCTATGACCCGGCACCGTCGTGCCTCTCAACATTCCGTCAAACTTGTTTTGCTTTGCTTAAGCGAAACAAAAAGAGCCCTGAAGGTGGCTTTCGAGCGCGACGGCGCTAAACTCTCGAAATTTTCCAGCAGAAAAATTTCGTACACCTGAAGGGCTGCTTTTTGCGCAGCTAGTAACTCCGCAACCGTTTGGCTTTGTCGTGGGTGCGGATGCGCTCCAGTGCTTTTGCTTCAATTTGGCGGATGCGCTCGCGGGTAACGCCGAATTTCTTGCCTACCTCCTCAAGTGTGTGATAGATGCCGTCCTCAAGCCCGTGGCGCAGTTTCAAAATTTCGCGCTCCTTTGGCGAGAGCTCATCCAAAATCTCGCGTAGCTGGTCACCAAGGATGCGCCGCGAGACCTCTTGATCCGGCGAGAGGATTTTGTCGTCTTTGATAAAGTCGCCCAGCACCGATTTGCCGTCATCATCGTCCGAACCGACCGGGCTTTCGAGCGAAACAGTGTCCTGGTCTATCTTTTCTATTTGATATATCTTTTCAACCTCGAGGCCCATTTCAAGTGCGATCTCCTCCGGCAGAGGGTCGCGGCCCAAATCTTGAGAGAGACGCCTGCTGACCTGTTTGTATTTGGCGATTGTTTCAACCATGTGCACGGGGATGCGGATAGTGCGGCTCTGGTCGGCAAGGGCCCTGGTTATCGCCTGACGTATCCACCAGGTCGCGTAGGTCGAAAATTTATACCCTTTGGTGTAGTCAAATTTATCAACGGCCTTAAAGAGACCTAAGTTTCCCTCCTGGATGAGATCGAGGAGTGTCAGGTCGGGCGAACGGCCGACGTAGCGCTTGGCGATAGAAACAACAAGGCGTAAATTCGCGCGTGCAAGTAGGTTCCTCGCTTCGCTGTCGCCGTCGACAATCCGTTTTGCAAGGGTGCGCTCCTGTTCCGCATTGAGAAGGGGGTACTTGCCTATCTCGCGCAGGTACATCTGTATCGAGTCGTACTGGCTGTCGGAGCGGGAGTAGCCGGTTTCTACGGGCTCGTCTTTTATCTCAAGCATTCCGCCACCCTCCAACACATCAACGCCTGCGGTTGAAAACTTTTCATACAACTCCTCCAGAAACAAAACGTCTGTTTCGATGTTCGGGAAGCTCTTGAGGATCTCGTCATAGGTCACAAACCCGCGTGCGCGCCCACGTACAAGCAGCCCTTCAGCTTTCTTATTTTGCTCCTCCACTTTTTTTGTAAGTCGGGGGCTTAGCTTAACCTCCGGGGCGGGTTTTGTTTTGTTTGCCGGCTTTTTAGAGGCAAGCGAAGCGCGCCGCTTCAAGGCGGCGGCACGAAACTTCTTTGCCTTACCCTTGACGCTCTTGCGGCGAGGGCGGCGGCTTTTTACCTTCTTTTTCTTCCGCATTTTCACCAGTATATCATAAAGAGCTTCGCGAGGGCAGCCCTGCAGGTGTACGAAATTTTTCTGCTGGAAAATTTCTCAAGTTCTCATGCCGTCGCACTCGAAAGCCACCTGCACGGCTCCCTCGCTCCGCTATGCAAAGCGGAGCAAAAACAAGTTTGACGGAATGTTGAGAGGCGCGACGGCGCCGGGTCATAGGAAAATTCCAGCCAGGAATTTTCCGCGTTCCGGCAAACTTCGTTTTTGCGCAGCCCTTATTTCTGGAGTTCGTGTTTGCGGCGGATGAGGTCGGTTATTTTGCGGGCATCCCCGCGGGAAGCTACAATCTCTTCTTCGACAGCCGCGATTTCAAGCTGTTTCAACATATCGCCCGCTACGGTCGCTTCATCTGTATACTCCCCCACCTCACTTTCAAATTTGAAGCGGAGCATCTCCGCGTGGGGCGCAAGCTCTTCTGTGAGCTTCCCCGCGCGTTCTTTGCCTAAAAGCTCCGCAAGCCGCTTCTGTACCCCCTCATCTTTCTCAAAATAAAAGAGGAGCATGCCTGCAGTACGCTCGATCTGGGAGAGCGGCACCGCAACTTCTTTTGCTGGGGCCCCTTCCCCACCCGAAGGCGCCGCCGGTGTCGCGCGGACTTTTGCGACCTCTTGCCGGATTGCTCCCTCCGAGACTCCTAGATGTCCCGCGACAATGTGCATAAAATGTTCCTGCTCAATTTTGCTCCCCATCGCCGCGATTAACGGAAGTACTTGCACCTCGATTGATTTTTTGTACGCGCGCTCGTCGCGGGCAGCCGGGCGCAGAGCATCAAGAAAAAACTCAACCGCGGTTTTTGAGGTGCGTACCGCCGCTTTTAAAAGCTCCGGGTTCTCTTTTGCGAGGTCCGCCGGGTCTTTGCCAAGAGGAAATGCCGGAATCTTGACGTCAAACCCTGCTACAATCGCCATATGAGCGCTTTTAAGCCCCGCGCGGAGACCGGCCGCATCGCCGTCAAGGGCGAGCACCAGACGCTTAGAGAGCCGCGAGAGGAGCGAGAGATGCTCGGGGGTGAGCGCCGTCCCGGAGAGCGCCACAGTGTACGGCAGGCCCGACTGGTGGGCTAATATCAAGTCGAGCTGGCCCTCAACTAGCAAAATACAATCCGCCTTACGGATAAAATTTTTAGCTCGGTCAAATCCATACAGCGTCTTTGATTTTTTAAAGAGCGCAGTTTCCGGCGAGTTGACGTACTTTGCGGGCTCGCTCTCCTCGCGGCTCCCCGGGACCTTTTCAAAAAACCTCCCAGAGACCGCTATCACCTGACTTGCCGGGTCAAACAGAGGAAAAATGATGCGTCCGCGGAAGCGG
>MEWX01000021.1:105-403 GCA_001775485.1 Candidatus Adlerbacteria bacterium RIFCSPLOWO2_01_FULL_51_16 | reverse complement strand
CTATCACCTGACTTGCCGGGTCAAACAGAGGAAAAATGATGCGTCCGCGGAAGCGGTCAAAAATTTCTCCTTGTTTTTTCTCCGATTTAACCCCAAAACCCGCATCCACTACCTCCTCTTTGGTAAACCCTGCCTGTATCAGATGATGAGTGAGTTCTTCCCACGCGGCAGGAGCGTATCCAAGCCGCCACAGAAGTGCCGTTTCTTCCTTAACGCCCCGCGCCCTCAAATAATCCTGAACATCTTTTCTCTTTGTTAGAGTAGCTTCAAAAAATTTAACCGCCTCCTCGCACACAAG
>MEWX01000020.1 GCA_001775485.1 Candidatus Adlerbacteria bacterium RIFCSPLOWO2_01_FULL_51_16 | reverse complement strand
GGCTCCTCAACTCTGACAGGCCTTCTCAAAGGCAACGGCACGGGCGGAGTCTTGACTGCAATTGCCGGAGTGGATTACCTGACCTCCGCCATCACCGCCATCGGTCCTGCAAACCAAACCGCAGACGGACCCACTGTTACTTTCGCCACTTCCTCAACTGCATTCAACGGACTCACCGCTTCAACGACCATCACCGGCTCAGGCGACACACTCACCTTCACCAATACCCTTGCGGGAACTCTTGGAGTCGGCGGAGGAGGTACCGGCCTCTCGTCCGTTTCAGACGGCCAACTGCTCTTTGGCAGCGGTTCAACTGCACTTGCTACTCTCGCAACCACAACTGGGGCCGGCCGCTTCCTCACACTTGATTATTCAACCGGTCGTCCGTCGTGGGCAGCAACTTCATCACTTGGCTTTTTGAGTGAGGCCTTCCGTGACTGGCAAGTGGTAAACGGAGCTCTCGCGCCAACGACGACGCGCGGTATCTTGGTTTCCGCCTCTTCAACAATCGGTGGCGGCACGCAAACAACCGGCCTCACCATTTCCGGCGGCGCAACGACAACAGGTAACGCATACTTTGCCGGACAGGTAGATATAGCCGACGGATTTCTTGTGCGGTGGGGAGATGCATCCACTGCCATTTGGGGGGACTCCGCTAGCGACTATCTACGCTTCTTCGTCAATGGTGCAGAGCGTCTTACTTTAGACAACGGTGGCAACGTCGGCGTTGCTTCAACCTCGCCGTTCGCACTCTCTTCAATCCACGCCAATAACGGTTCTACACGCACAACACTTTTTGCAATAGGCTCTTCGACGCAGAATTCGACGACGACACTCTTCTCCATTTCAAATAGCGGCACGACTACAATCGCCAACGGGGTCAACATCACCGACGGCTGTTTCGCGATGGACAACGTGTGCATCTCCGCAAGCGAGGGACTAACTCAAATCGGCCCCGTCGGAGCATTCCAGACCGGCCCGGGAATCACGCTTGCAACTTCCTCAACCGCATTCAACGGACTCACCGCTTCAACAACCATAACCGCAACGCTCAATACCATCACCTTCACTAATACTTTGGCGGGGCTATTGGAAGATGCGGGAGTTGCAAACAACCTCACCATAGATGCCGGCACGATAAACTCGACACCTATCGGAAATCTCACGCCGTCAACCGCGGTCTTCACCGACGCGACAACAACCAACCTTTCTGTCTCGGGCCTTGCCTCGACGACCAACCTCACGGTTTCAACGACCGCTTCAACGACAGCGCTCGTTATCTCGGGCCTCTCCGGTGCGACCTCCCGGTGTCTTCAGGTAAATCCGTCGGGTTCTATCTCGGCCTCCGCAAGCGCGTGCGGAACCGGCTCGGGCGAGAGTCAGTGGACCTACTTCAATGGCTCGGGTGTCCGGCTTGCAACGACCACCAACCAGGTGCTCATCGGCGGAGTGGCAACCGCGACCTCATCACTCGCACAACTTGAGGTCTTGGCAAACAGCACCTTTGCCGCCTACTTCCGCGGCGGAGTGAGTGTTGGCTCCTCGAGCCCCATGGCGCTTCTTGCACTCCACGCGCGCGCGACCGACGCCAATCAGTTTCTCTTTACCATAGCCTCTTCGACCGCAAACTCCACTACGACTCTTTTCTCCATCCTCAACACGGGGAATGTCGGCATCGGCACTTCAACGCCATATCAAAAACTTTCGCTTGTCGGTGGTAACCTTTTGCACATTGCCTCGGGGAACCCGACGCTTGCTTCCTCGACCCCCACCAGCGCTAATACCTACGCTACATATGTTTCCGGCCACTTTCTCTACGTTGCGGACGGCTCACGAGGGTTGCGTATCTACGACGTCAGTAGCCCTAACGCGCCCAAGTTTGTCGGCTCTTACAGCAGTATTTCAGCGGCGAACGGTGTCGTCGTCTCCGGCCGTTTTGCCTACGTTGTCGGCGACTCCTCGACGGGGCTTGTCATCATTGATGTGAGCTCCCCTTCCTCGCCGACTCTTATCGGCCGGATGAATATAAACAACGCCTACGATCTTGCGGTTTCGGGCAAGTATGTCTACGTGTCCGAGTATGGCGCGGGTACTACCGATGGCTTTTTGCGCATTGTTGACGCCAGCGATCCCACAAAGCCGGTTCTTGCTGGTTCGTACGCGACCGGTGGTGCTCCCTACGCGATAGCGGCCGGAGGCAAATACGTCTATGTCGGCGATTACACCACCAACTCGGTACAAATCTTTGATGTCAGCAACCCAAAAAGTCCTGCGCTCATTAAAAGCTACACGCAGGGAAGCATCGTCACACCGACCGACATCACACTTTCCGGCGCGTACATGTATGTGGCAGACCAGCAGGGCGGCTTCTCCATACACTCGATTGCAAATCCTGTCGCACCCTCGTTTGTTGGCTCCTACACTGGATCACTGGCGTACTACGGAGTTGTGGTTGCGGGGCGCTACGCATATCTTGCCGAGTTTGCAGCCGGCGAACTGCAGGTTTTGGATATCGGGAACCCGGGCTCGCCCTCGCTCGTCGGCACGTATGTCTCCGGTAGCCCCGCCTTCGGACTTTCGGTTGCCGGCAAGTACGCCTACCTCGCCTCCGGCGCAGGCGGTTTTCATATCGTAGACCTCAACGGCGCCGAGTTCCCCTCCGCCAATATCGGTTCTTTGGAGAGCAATATAATAAACATCGCTGACGCGCTCAATGTGGGAGGTGACATCTACGCGGGCGGTGGCCTCAACGTCGGTCTTTCGGGGATCTTCAGCCGCGGTCCTATAGCCGCTTCTGTCGCCTCAACAACCGCGCTGTATCCGACGGTTGCTAATTTTATGGGTGGGAACGTCGGCGTTGGCACCACCTCACCCTACGCACGGCTCGCGATACAGGCCGAGCACGGCTACGCGACAACAACAACACTCTTCCTTGTTTCCTCTTCAACCTCTGCCTTTGCAACCTCAACACTTTTCAAAATAGATAATGTTGGGAATGTCACTATCCTCGGCACCGCCTCAACCACGAACCTCACCATTTCAGGATTGGGTAATAGCGGAACTCAACCGCTCGTTGCAAACAATCAGGGCGTTGTCTCGGCATCTTCAACACTTGCGGTCAATGTTGGCGGTACCGGAGCAACTTCCTTCACCGCAGGGGTACCAGTCATCGGCGGCACGGCGGGGCAGTCGCTCATCTCTTCCTCCACTCTCTCCGTTGCAGTCGGTGGCACCGGCTCTTCAACGCTCTCCGGCCTTCTCAAAGGCAACGGCACCGGCGGAGTACTGACCGCAATTGCCGGCACCGACTATCTGACGACTGCCTCCGCAATCACCTCGGTCTCCGCAGGAGGCATCACCACAACTGGCGGAGCGGTGACACTGGCAACCTCTTCTGCAATTTCCTTCAACGGACTCTCGCTCGGTCAGACGATTGTTAATACCACAGGAACCTTTACCTTCACCCCAACACTCACGGGCACCTTGACGGTCGCAGGTGGCGGCACCGGTCTCTCAACGGTCGCTGACGGTCAGTTGCTATCCGGGTCCGGTTCTACCGCACTCACTGCCCTTGCAACCACGTCAGGCGCCGGACGCTTTCTCTCGCTTGATTACGCAACCGGCAGGCCGTCGTGGGTTTCTACCTCAACGCTCAATCTTTCATTTTCAAATATTTTAGGCACGCTCGGCGTCTCCCAAGGTGGCACCGGCGCAACGACCTTCGGGCAAGGTTGGGTTTACAGCGATGGCGGGACGGGTGCTTTGGCCGCCTCCACCTCACCGACAGTCGCGTGGTTGACCGCCACCTCCACAACCGCAACCTCAACGTTTGCCGGCGGGCTTGAAGTCGGGCGGGGAATCAGCGTCGGCAACTATCTCTACGGCGCGAACCTCTCCGAGTGTGCCGACTCCGGCGACAAGCTGACGTGGAATGGTGGTACTTTCGATTGCGGGTTGGATGTGTCTTCGGGTGGCGGCTCGGGCACGTGGGCGACGACGACCTCTCAAGTTGCAGGCCAGCTCATCAACTACGCGGCAAACGCAACCGACATCGTCGCGATTGGCTCAAGTGCAACCACGACCGCCGAATATTGGTTTGACCCGAACACGACAATCGCCTACCTCCAAGGAAAAGTAGGAATCGCTTCGACCTCACCCTTCGCTCCGCTCTCGATTCACGCAAACAACGGCTCTTCGCTCACCACGCTCTTCGCCATCGGCTCTTCAACTGCCTCGGCGACCTCAACGCTCTTTAGCATAAACAACGCCGGTCTTATTTCCGGCATTGACCTTTCGCTCTCCGGTGGCGCGACTTCCACCAATTTCCTCTCAACCGGCTCCACCACCATCGCCGGCACCTTCAATGCAACGAACGGCGGCAACCTCTCGGGCACCTGGGGCGGCACCCCCGTCTTCCAGAACTTGGTAACGGTGGGGAATCTCCTTGCCAGCGGTTCTTCCACTCTGCAAAACTTCACCGGACTCTTTGCCACCACCTCGCAAGCCACCACGACCTCCTTTGCCATCTCCTCAATCACCTCCGGCTCTCTCATCAAAACCACAACCGGGGGAGCGCTCATCGGAGCTACCGCCGGAGTCGATTACGCGACCGTCGCCCAGACCACCGACTTCCATGACTGGAATATCATCGGAGGAGCAAACGGCTACTTGACCCCAACTTCCACCATTCAATCGATCATCGCTGCCGCTTCTTCAACAATCGGTGCAGGCGGGCAAGCAACCGGTCTTACCATCTCCGGCGGAGCGACAACGACGGGAGCACTTACCTTTTATCGACAGCAATACCCAGCGGATAATATTCTCGCGTATATAGCAAGTTCGACGTATAGCCAGCCGTTTCTTTATGCGTCGACCAGCATACATAGCCTCGGTATAGGAGCAAACACCCTTTCAAATCTAAATCTCGGCGTCTCACCCGCTCTCTTTGGCAATAATAACTTGGCTTTTGGCGACGAAGCAGGAATTTCTATTGGTATCGGGTGGAACAACGTCGCAATCGGCATCCAAGCACTCACTGGATATACAACGAGCCCTTCTTATTCCCCCAACAACAATGTTGCAATAGGGAATCAAGCGCTTTACCGTATCACGACAGGCGGAAGCAATGTCTGCATAGGCAGAACCGCCTGCCTCTCGCTAACCACTGGCAGCGATAACTTCGCACTCGGTACTCAGACCTATCTGAACAACAGCACCGGCATACAGAACTCCGCACTCGGCTCTCAGGCGCTCAATGGGCTGAGTTCTGGAAAATCATATAATATCGGAATTGGGTATAAGGCGGGAGATAGCACCGACTCCAGTGGCAACATCCTCATTGGCCAACAGGTGAATGCGGGGGCTCTGACGACTGACAACCAGCTCAACATTGGTAACATAATTTATGGTACCGGTATCGGCAGCAGCACCGTCCTCGGCACGGGCACTATAGGCATCGGCACCACCTCTCCCTTCGCCCGTCTCTCCGTACACGCAAACAACGGCTCTACTAATACAACCCTGTTTGCGATTGGTTCTTCGACCGCTTCTGCAACAACTACACTCTTTAGTGTAAACAACGTCGGTCTTGCTTCAACGACTGGCCTCGTTGTTTCAAACGCAGGAGGTGCCGCAGGTTGTGCCACCTTCTCTGCAAGCGGCCTCATCTCCAACACCGGCAGCTCCTGCGGCACTAGCAGTGGAGCATCTCCCTTCACGTGGGAAACAAACTACGGGGTCATCGCCGCCGCGACCACCTCCGCGCTCTGGGCCAAGAGTGGAATCTTCGCTTCTTCCACCAGCCACTTCACCAATCTTGACTACACCGGCACCCTCGGCTTCGCCACCTCTTCTATTACTGCCTCCTCAACCATTTTCACCTTCAACGGCCGGTCGTTCATCGTTGCGTCGACATCGATTTCTCTCGGAGGTGGTAACTTCACAGGTGGTAACACGGGAGTCGGCTTGGATGCACTTTCAAATATCACGAGTGGCAACACAAACACCGCACTTGGCTATCAGGCGCTTATATCCGCAACCTCCTCAATCGGAAATACTGCCGTTGGCTATGGAGCACTGATAGGTAATAGCAACGGTGTCTCCGGTTCCTTCAACACGGCAATTGGAATAGATGCACTCGGGGGGGCTTCTAGGGGCTCTCACAATATTGGGATAGGAGACTCTGCAGTTAATACTGTTACAGGAAATGCCAATATCGGTATTGGGTACTGTACTCTTGGCTGCGGGTCTACCGTGTCCGGCAGTTACAACGTTGGGATTGGTGATGCTGTAATGCCCGGCACCGTCGGAGGGTGGAACAATATCGGTATTGGGCGGGCCTTTGGCAATAACACAAGCGGCAGTAGCAACATTGGAATTGGTTATAAGGCATTTGGAAGCAGTGTCTTGGGCGAAGGTAACATCGCTATCGGGGATGACATTTTCCCCGCTACCTTGTTCGGAAGTGACAATCGCAGCACCGTTGTGGGCTTTCGTGCAGGCGGCAATCTTGTCCGCGGTGAGGCCAACGTGTTGCTTGGTGCCTATGCGGGCGGAAATCTCAATACCAATGCCGCCAATCTGTACGCTTCAAACAACATCGGTATCGGGTACAACACACTCTTTGCCTCAAGCACAGGAAGCAACCAACTCTCCATCGGCAACCTTATCTTTGGCACGCTTTCAGCCACTACCTCGACATCCACCGCATTTACTGAAGCCACAACAGGCACCATCGGTGTAGCGTCTTCCTCGCCATGGGCAAAACTTTCGGTCCACGCAAACAACGGTTCTACTAATACAATCCTGTTTGCGATTGGTTCTTCTACCGCGAGCGCAACCACAACACTCTTCTCTATAGACAACACCGGCCTTGCTTCTAGCACCAACCTCGTGGTTTCGGGCTTGGGAAGCTCCGCCACTTCTTGTGTGCAGGCAAATGCATTCGGCCAACTCTCCTCAACCGGCAGCTCCTGCGGCACCAGCGACGGAGCTTCTCCCTTCACCTGGGAAACAAACTACGGCGTCATCGCTGCTGCGACCACCTCTGCTCTCTGGGCACAGAGTGGCATCTTTGCTTCCTCCACCTCCCACTTCACGGCAATCGACTTCACCGGCGCCACGTCAACCGGTACGTTCTTTGTCACCGCCTCCTCAACAGTCGGAGGTACGTTCAACTCGACCTTTGCAAACCTCTTGGCCTCAACAACGCTCTATGGCTCGACCCTGCTCACTAACGCAACCTCAACCAGTCTCACCGTCATGGGCTCCACCACCATTGGCGGCATCTTCAATGCAACCAACGGCGGCAACCTCTCCGGAACCTTCGGCGGCACACCCACCTTCCAGAACTTGGTAACAGCAGGGAACTTACTTGCAACCGGCTCCTCTACACTCCAAAACTTCACCGGACTCAATGCCACCACCTCGCAAGCCACCACCACCTCCTTTGCCATCTCCTCAATCGGTTCCGGCTCTCTCATCAAAACCACAACCGGGGGAGCACTCATCGGAGCTACCGCCGGAGTCGATTACGCGACCGTCGCCCAGACCACCGACTTCCATGACTGGAATATCATCGGAGGAGCAAACGGCTACTTGACCCCAACTTCCACCATTCAATCGATCATCGCTGCCGCTTCTTCAACAATCGGTGCAGGCGGGCAAGCAACCGGTCTCACTATTTCAGGTGGGGCGACGACCACTCTCAACGCCTACTTCGCAAGCAATGTAGGCATCGGCACTTCCTCGCCATACGCGCGGCTCTCCGTTGTCGGGCCGGTGGTTGCAGAGTACTTCCATGCAACATCCACGACCGCAACCTCCACCTTTGCAGGCGGGTTCAATGTCGGCGGCGGGGCATTGGTGTACGACTATTCCGGCGGACTTACCACAATACAGAATTTGGCTATCGGCACCCAAAATTTCGAGGCGGACTCTGGCATTATCTCTTGGATAGACATGGCCGTTACCTCTGCCGCAGCAACCGGCACGGTGGAAAGCTACACGGCACAGATTGACGGCACCGCGGTTCTCACCGTCTATAGCATCTCTGATGGTATGGGCGGTATCTGGCAGCCGAGCGTTGGTATCGGTTCGTCAACTCCGTGGGGCACACTCTCTATAGAGCAACAGGCGACAAATACGCCGGTGTTTGTTGTTGGCGATCAGGGTACCTCGTCTCCGCATCTCATCGTCAGCCCACGCGGGTTTGTAGGACTTGGCACCACCTCTCCCTACCGTCAGCTTTCAGTAGGGAACAATGCTGTCTTCGGCGGAGACATCTTGGCCGCCTACTTTACCGCGACCTCCTCAACTGCCTCTGTCTTCCCCTACGCTTCCACCACAGCCCTCACGGTTTCAACAACCGCCTCCACCACCAACCTCATTATTTCTTCAACCGGAAGCTCGGGAACCACCTGCGTGCAAGCCAACGCTGCGGGCCAGCTCTCCTCAACCGGCAGCTCCTGCGGCACCAGCGACGGCGCCGCACCCTTCACCTGGGAAACAAACTACGGGAGTCTGGCTGCAGCCACCACCTCCGCCCTCTGGGCACAGAGCGGCATCTTTGCCTCCTCTACCTCGCACTTCACTAACCTCGACTACACCGGCACACTCGGTTTTGCCACTTCCTCTGTCACTGCTTCCTCCACCATCTTCACCTTCAACGGAAGGAGCTTTATTGTTGCGTCGACAACCAGCACTGCCACTAACGGAGCAAATACCGGTCTTGGGCTGGACGTACTTTCAAATATCACAAGTGGCTACCGAAACACTGCGCTCGGTTACCAAGCACTGCAACTTAACACCTCTGGTCGTTACAACACAGCTCTTGGCTTTCAGGCACTTAAATATGCAACTTCATCAACTCAAAATGTTGCGATAGGGAATACGTTGACAGAAGATCCAGGCGCAGCGGGCATGGGATCAAAAAATATTGCGATCGGATACGCTTCGATAGGAGCGACAACGGGTACTGAAAATATCTCCATCGGCATTTGCTCGTTTGGTTGTGCCGGCAATGTTCCTTCGGGCTCTTACAACATTGGGTTGGGTCAATTTGCTGCGGATTACACTACACTCGGAAGTCACAATATCGGCATCGGCCATCGAGGAGACACTAGTCGAGACAATGCAACCGGCGGAGGAACGTTTGGTTCTGGCATAAGTGGTTTCGGCAATGTGGCGATTGGTGACGATGCGTTTTCAGGCGGCGATGGGACTACCGGCAGTATCGGCGACTACAACGTTGCTCTGGGCTATGGCGCTGGCCTCTACACAGGCACCGGCTCTGGACAAAATGTCTATCTCGGTGCCTTTGCGGGAGGAAACATAAACGGTGGCTCTCCGTTTGAAACGGTAGGTTCAAATAACATTGCCATAGGGTTTAACGCGCTCCTTCCTGCGACGACCTCAAGCAATACTCTAAACATCGGCAACTTCCTTTTCGGAACATTGCCTGCGACTACGACTGTTACTTTGGGAGGAACTAGTGCAAAGCTCCCCACCACTGGTTCAATAGGCATCGCATCAACAACGCCCTGGGCGACACTCTCGGTCCACGCAAACAACGGTTCTACTAATACAACGCTGTTTGCGATTGGCTCCTCTACCGCTTCTGCCACCACAACCCTCTTCTCGGTAAACAACGTCGGCCTCGCTTCCTCTACTAACCTCGTAGTTTCTGGTTTGGGAAGCTCCGCTACTTCCTGTGTGCAAGCAAATGCATCAGGCCAGCTCTCCTCAACCGGCAGCTCCTGCGGCACCAGCGATGGTATTGCACCCTTCACGTGGGAAACAAACTACGGGGTCATCGCTGCCGCCACCACCTCCGCTCTCTGGGCCAAGAATGGCATCTTCGCTTCCTCCACCTCCCACTTCACCAATCTTGATTACACCGGCACACTCGGCTTCGCCACTTCTTCCACCAACGCTTCCTCCACCATCTTCACCTTCAATGGCCGGAGCTTTATTGTTGCGTCGACGAGCAACGGCACTGTGGGTGGCAATACCGGACTCGGCATAGATGTACTCTCTAGTATTACAAGTGGAGACCATAACACTGCACTTGGCCTTAGTGCCGGAAAAATTCTCACTACCGGTAGCGACAATACGTTTCTCGGCTCTCTCTCTGGCGAGAGTGTGACTACAGGATCTAGAAACACGGGTGTTGGAGTGGCCACGATAAATGGCAGCTGTGGGACTGGCGATGATAATGTCGCGGTGGGATACGGGGCAATGGTTTGTGGGGGCGGTAGTAAGAATGTCGTAATAGGGAGTGGGGAAATAATCAATGGCGCGAGCGTTAATGATTCGGTTATTGTCGGGTACAGTGCGCTCGGTTCAGTTTGGTCTCCAAGTAAGAATAGCGTCATCATTGGGACGCAGGCGGCATACAGTGCTGCAAATGGCAACTTCGAAACAATAATTGGCTACCAAGCAGGATTCAATCTCGACGGCGGTGGCGCAACGCAGTATGGTAACCTCCTTATCGGCGCCTCCTCGACCAACAATCTCATCTCTGGCTCGAACAACATTATTATCGGCAACAACACCTTTGCCACCTCCTCAACAGCAACAAGCCTCCTCAATATCGGCGGCATACTCTTTGGAAATCTTCCGGCAACCTCCACCGCATTCAAAGAAGCAACTGCGGGCACAATCGGTATTGCATCCTCTTCTCCGTGGGGCGCACTGTCGGTGCACGCAAACAACGGGTCTACTAACACAACACTGTTTGCGATTGGTTCTTCAACCGCTTCTGCCACAACAACACTCTTCTCTGTCTCAAACACCGGCCTTGCTTCAACAACCTATCTCTATGGCGCGGGGCTTTCAAGCTGTACTTCAAACAACGTGCTTACCTGGAGCGCCGGCACCTTCGGGTGCGAGGCGGACGACAATTCTGGGGGCGCCTTCGCGTTTGACCCAACAACAAACTTCGGCGTCAATGTAAACTCAACGACAACTCCCATCTGGTTTGTGGGCGGGCTCCAAGCATCTTCCACCATCTACGCAGAAAATATTTCTATAGACCAGTACAGCGTATACATGATAGGGCCGGAGACGGTACTCTCTGCAACTTCTACCACCTTCAACACGTTTGTCGGTATTGGGGCAGGCGCAAGCATTGTCTCTACTTCAACCGCGGCAACCTCGGGGACCGGCAACACCGTGCTCGGCCAAGATGCGCTCGGCAACGCCACCTCAACCGACAACAACACGGCGGTCGGTTACTTGGCACTCGCGGGGAGCGCTACCGACTTTTCAGGTAACCAAAACACTGCACTCGGCGTGCAGGCGCTCTTCTCAAATTCGCGGGGCGCCAACAACGTGGCGCTCGGCACCTTCTCACTCCTTGCTAACACGGAGGGC
Source organism: Candidatus Adlerbacteria bacterium RIFCSPLOWO2_01_FULL_51_16 (assembly GCA_001775485.1). Taxonomy (GTDB): domain Bacteria; phylum Patescibacteriota; class Minisyncoccia; order Phycocordibacterales; family SBAW01; genus GWA1-54-10. Next base: position 2,062 of record MEWX01000020.1, on the reverse strand, counting down.
TCCTCCAACATGGCGATAGGCACCCAAGCGCTCGGCGCCAACACAACCGGCGGCTCAAATGTCGCCATCGGCACCTTTGCGCTCCTCAACTCGACCTCGACCTCTCAACTCACGGCAATTGGCGTTGGCGCACTTCAAAACCAGGCGGACACCAATGGTGGGGCTGTCGCGAACACCGCCGTCGGTTACAACGCGCTCAATGCCAATACATATGGATACCGAAACACTGCGATCGGTTATGGAACCCTGGCCGCGAATATAACTGGTACAAGTAATGCCGCGCTGGGGGTCAGCGCGCTCGCCGCCAACCTCTCCGGCGCCAACAACGTGGCGCTCGGCACCTTCTCACTCCTTGCTAACACGGAGGGCTCCTCCAATATGGCGATAGGCACCCAAGCGCTCGGCGCCAACACAACCGGCGGCTCAAATGTCGCCATCGGCACCTTTGCGCTCCTTACGGCAACCTCCTCGAGCAACCATGTCGCTATTGGTACGCAAGCTCTCCAAAGTATGATTGCCGGCCCCAACAACGACACCGAAGGCAATGTCGCCATCGGCTACCAAGCAGGAACCGCGGTTACCTACGGCGGCGGCAACACCTTCCTCGGCCACTTGGCGGGTGACGCGGTCACAACCGGCTCCCAAAACATTGTCATCGGCTACGACATAGATGCCCCCTCGGCGACGCTCTCAAACCAACTCTCGATAGGTAACCTCATCTTCGGCACGGGGCTCGATGGCACCGGTACGACTATCTCAAGCGGCAACATCGGTATTGGTTCCTCAACACCGTTTTACAGACTCTCGGTGGCGGGGCAGGGAGGTTCTTCGGGGGTTGGTATCGGTAGTGTGGGCTTCGGCACGGGCTACGCGGGTATCATCCTCAACCAGTCCGGCACTCCGGCAGCTGACTTCAACTTCCTCTCCGGTGATGTGGCCACAGATCGCAATCTGTATATAAACCGGCCGACGTCGTTTGATATTAAGTTTAGGGAGAATGGAGCCACCGACCAACTTACTATCAAAGGTACGACCGGCAACGTCGGCGTCGCATCGACCTCCCCTTGGGCCAATCTCTCGGTACACGCAAACAATGGGTCTACCAACACGACTCTGTTTGCGATTGGTTCTTCGACCGCAAGCGCGACGACGACACTCTTTACGGTCACTAACGCAGGCAATGTAGGTATCGGGACAGACAGTCCAACCTACGGGCTTGATGTGACGGGCACGGGGCATATAACGGGTGCGGTCACGTTTGACAGCACCCTATCTAGCGGGGCTCACACGTTGCAGTCGGGTGGCGCAGGAACCGCCTCGTTCTCTGTCAATCCGTCGGGGGTAGTGACCATGAATTCAAGCGATACAATAGCCGGTTCATTCGGTTTCACGTTTGGAGGCGGGGATGCCGTGATGAAGGTACAAGCAAACGGCAACGTGGGGCTAGGGACGACGACCCCTGCCTCCAAGCTTGATGTCAATGGGGTGGTGCGGATAGAAGAGAGCAACGAATCCGGCTGCTTCAAGTTTGATTCCTCCACCAATGAGCTCAAGTATTCCAACGACTGCACGACCTACAACTCCTTTACTGCGGCCGCCGCCGGTGGGTGGACGGATGATGGCCCTGTGGTGCGTCTTACAACGATCGGGGACTTTGTTGGCATCGGCACGACGAGTCCCGCTGAACCACTCACAATACAAACGACGTTAGGTGGCTCAGGCATGATGAGTCTCTCTACTGCGGCACTTGGCTTAACTTCAGGAGGTGCACTTAAACTTACTACGAATGCGCAAGCGACAGCAGCCGACCAGCGCATAGGGGCGCTTTTCTTTGGGGTGTACGATGGGGGGTCAAACAATGCGAACGCCGCCGCAGTCACCGGCTGGTCTTCGGAAGTGTGGTCAGGTAGCGCACGAGGTTCGTATTTGAGATTTGAAACTACCGCAACCGGCGGTACGACTCGTTCCGAAAAGATGCGCATTGACCCGTCCGGCAACGTGGGGCTAGGGACGACAACACCATACTCAAAACTTTCGGTTTGGGCAGCCGGGAGCGGAACTG
>MEWX01000019.1 GCA_001775485.1 Candidatus Adlerbacteria bacterium RIFCSPLOWO2_01_FULL_51_16 | reverse complement strand
CGACAACATTAAGAAGCGAAAAATAACGCCGTATTTTTCCGGCGGCGGTAGGAACAAACGTAATGCCATTGGCGACGAGCATCTCGCGGTCATACGGGTCGGGGGCCGCATAATAAAGCTGCGGCTCTAAAAACTTGCGCTCACGGGTAAGATCGTGAATCGCCTCCGCAACCGCGATAATTGGGTAAAAATGTCCTCCGGTACCTCCTGCAGTAAAAAATATTTTCATGTATCTTTCGGTGTTGATTTAACTGCGCATACGCCGCGAAACGCTTAAGATCACCCCCACTTCAGCCAACGCAATAGCAAGCGCGGTGCCGCCGTGGGAAACAAAGATGAGCGGCAAGCCCGAGAGCGGTACCAGCCCTAGCGTTGAAGCCATATTGAAAAACGATTGCCCGACAATGAGTATAACAAGCCCGACAACCAAGAGTCCACCAAACGGATCCTGTGCGCGCGAAGCAATGCGGAGACCCAAAAGAGCAAAACCTGCAAAGAGCAATACCAAAAAGACGCTTCCCACAAACCCGAACTCTTCCGCCGCAACGGCAAAAATAGAGTCCCCTATGGGCTCTGGGAGGTAGGAAAATTTTTCAATGCTTTGACCAAAACCCCTCCCCACAAGTTCTCCGGAACCGACGGCGATGAGCGATTGTTGAATCTGCCATCCCGCTCCGAGCGGATCTTGCGAGTGGTCGAGGTAGGTTTTAAACCGCTCAACTAAATAGGGCCGCTCGTATGCGACAAATCCGATGAGGAGTACCCCAAGGAGCATCAAAACAAGCAAATGTGACATGCGTCCACCGGCGGCAAAGAGCATCCCCACCGCAGCGAGTCCGACCATTACCGCTCCATCGGTTGCAGGTTGGAGCAAAAGGATAACCCCTGCGCTCCCCCCAACCACAATGAGCGGCAAGAGACCGCTTTTAAAAGTTTGTATGGTGCGGAAGTGCGCGGCATAGAGTGCCGCTAGAAACGCCACGACCGCAAATTTTAAAATCTCCTCCGGCTGAAATGTGATTCCTCCGAGCGCTATCCAACGGGAAGCGCCCTTGAAGGTCTGCCCTACCCCTGGCACAAGCGTAAGAAGGGTCAGTGCGAGCGCAAAAATAAAAAAATATGGTGTAAAGGCGCGCCATTTCCGGTAATCCATACGAGAAAGAAAAAAGAGTGCCACTCCTCCGCACACAAGCCCCAACAGGAGTTGCGAAACCGCAACGGATGAAAACGACGCTCCATCACGCGCAAGAAGCCCGAGCGCTGCGGAGGTGAATATAAGCAGGCCAAATACGACAAGGCCGCACACAATAAGCAGAAACGGCGTGTAGACCGGCTTTGAGGTACTCATAGAGGTTACAGAAGGGCGATGGACATACCGATTATCGCGGCGACAACAGAGACAATCCAATAGCGCATAGTCACTTTGTAGGGAGGCCAGCCGAGCGCCTCAAAGTGGTGATGAAGCGGTGCGATGCGGAAAATTTTCCGGCCGAGCAGCCGTTTACCTGTTATCTGTATGAGGTTTGATCCGACAGTTACCACAAGCGGGAGCGCGATAAGAGGAAGCGCCACAATGCCTCTCCCCTCCCCGCGCATGTCAGTGAGAAATGCAACAACGGTGAGTGTGAGTGTGAGTGCCATGGTGCCGGTTTCAGATAAGTAAAAGCGAGCGGGTGGGATGTTAAACCACAAAAATGCGAGGAGTCCACCGGCGATCGCCGCACAGAACCCTGCGATATCCATTTGATTTTGGAAGAAGGCAATACCTGCATACGCGGCAAAAATTGTCCCGAAAACACCTCCGGCAAGTCCGTCAATGCCGTCGATAACCCCTCCCGCGTAAATAAAGAGGGCAACGAGAACAAAAAACGGAATAAACAACGCTCCTAACTCAAGCGGCCCCGCTACAAACGGGAAGGAAATGGCGGAAACGTCGAGCTTTTCGTAAAACCAATAGGCGCAGAGCACCGCGACAAGCGCGACCAGTGAGAGGCGCGCTCGCAAGCGCAATCCCCGGCCCGTTTGTACTTCGTACAAATCGTCCAAGAAACCGACAAATGCTCCAGCGGCGAGGGTTGCAAGCGGCACCCAGGTTTGATTGCGGGAGACGAAGGCAAGTCCTCCGAATTCGTTTGGGAAAAAGTACCATAGCGCCTGCAAGAGGTCGGCCGCAAGTATGACACTCATCCATACAACAATTCCGCCAAAGCGCGGCACCCCCACCTCGCGGCCTTCGTGCAGTTTATTAAAGGTCGCGGCAGGTGTACCGTCGAGCGCTGTTTTGCCGGCACGCTTTTTCCATAACCGGTTCTTGTATAGGATCGAGGTCAAAAATGGCGTTACACCGATACCTATAAGAAAAGCAACCGTTGCCGGTACAAACAGGGCCATTACATCGGTGACATTAAATAGGTTCATGGTTGTTGGAGCACTGCTTCGTGAGCTGCAAAAATAAGTGCCTTTATGTCCTCAAAACGCTCCTCATGGGTTGAGCCGAGTACCACCGCGATAAGCGGATGCCCAACCGAGATATCAAACACCGCAACCAGATTTCCCCCCGCAAGCTCGGTATAGCCGGTTTTTGCTCCGATGAATCCTGGAGTCGAGAGAAGGGGCGCCGCAGTTGAAGTTGCTTCGATGGTCCGTTCGCCGATGTGTATGGAGATAGTTTCTTTGGCGGTCGCTTCAAAAAACTCGCCATGATTTTTAAGAAAATCCGCCGCCAAAATTGCCACATCATGCGCAGAGCCGTAAGCGCCGGAGGTCTCCGGATCAAGATCAAGTCCGGTGGGATTTAGAAAATAGGTCTCCGTGAGTCCAAGATGTGCCGCAACCGCATTCATTGCCTCAACCACATTCCCAGCGCTCCCCGCTGCTGCGGCCATGGCGTCATTTGAGGAAGCCACGAGGCCCAACATAAGCAGGTCCCGCAAACTCCATACCTCTCCTGCCCGAAGCCCAGAATCTCCTTCAGAGCGCAAGGCCTCGGAAGTGATTACAACGAGCGTGTCGGCTGGGTGCATGGCAAGCACGGCCTCTGCCGCCATGAGCTTGGTCAAGGAGGCAAGCGGCAAGGGCTCGCTCGCGTTTTTTGAGAAGAGGGTGCGTTTTTCAATGACGTCGTAGATAATCGCCGCGCGTGCGGTGAGTTTTTCAGGGCTAAGTGTCACTTGAGGAGGATATTGTCCCGGTTCATTCGACGCCTGCTGTGCTACAAAAAATGTAAACAGAGCGATAGCCGCCGCGCAAAAGAAAATAATACCGATACAGACAAGGAGCGCGGTTGCTGCGGTATGGCGTGGAATCATATGGTAGGTTCTTCCGGCGTCTGCGAAGAAGCGCGAAATGAATCTTCGAGGTTTTTTAGCTTTTGCCGGACTACTTCGTATTCAGGCAGGTCCGGGGCCCGCGCAACGCCGAGATGTGCGAGAAGTTCGGTTGTCGGCTCATAGAGGAAGGAGCGCTCATCCTTGGGGTTTGGAATTTTGCGCACAAGCCCCCGCACGGTAAGCGTGCGCAGAGTCTGGGTTGAGTTGACCCCACGAATGAAGTCTATCTCCGAGCGCGTCAAAGGGCCCCGGTAGAGTATCGCTGAAAGCGCCTCGAGCCCTGCCTTGCCGATCTCGCGCGAATATTCCTCTTTGCGCACGCGCTCGATAAGTTCCGAGGCGGCGGGGGCGGTTCGTATTTCTACCATTCCGCCATCGTCAACAAGTGTGATACCTCCCTCCCGCGCTCCAAGCTCCCGCAGGGCATCTTCCAGGGCTTCGGAAGAAACGGCGAGCTTCTGCGTCAATTCTTTGCGGGAGAACGGCCGTCCCAAAGCAAACAAAAGCGCTTCTATACGTGCGGAGAGGTCATTCATAGGTAGGAGTGGAGAGCTGCTCGCTCTCTAACATAATATCGCCAAATTTTTTATTCTGCTCTGCTTTGATTATCCCCTGCTTCACGAGCTCAAGGAGCGCCAGAAAGCTCACGATTATTTCCGGTCGTGCCGCACGGTCGCCGAATTTTGAAAACTCATGGAAAGAGAGCCGGAGCGCCGAAGAAACACGGGCGGCAAGCTGCGTTATCATCTCCTCAATTGAGACTATTTTTTTGACGTGTGCCTCCGGAAGCGCGAGCGCTGCCGGAAATCCTTCTATCAAAACCTGTGCCGCGGCCCGAAGTGCTTCCCCGGTGAGCGTCTCGTCTGGGATAAATAGCGGCAGGGGTTCAGGGGTATTGCCTTCAAAGAGCCTCTCAGCGCTTATGGCCTGCCTGCCCAAGCCCTTTGCGGCGTCTTTCAGCAGCTGGTAGACCGCAAGGCGATACTCAAGCTCTTTAATGTCGTGCGCTTCCTCCTCGGTAAGCTCAAGATTCGGTAAAAGCGAGCGCGATTTGATGAGGAGAAGCGTCGCGGCGAGGGCTATAAACTCTGCCGTCTCCCCTACCGGGAGTTCGTCTAACTGTTTAATGCGCGCAAGGTATTCATCCGCCACCCCCGCAAGTGAGATATCATTGATTAATAGTTTTCTCTTTTCAATAAGCTCGAGGAGTAAATCGAGCGGGCCTTCGTACACGGCTGTTTTAACGTTGATGGGCATCAGTTTGCCTTTGCGTAGTATTCAACAAGAGCGAACAGCAGTCGCACGGGGGTACCTGCGGCACCCTTTGCAAGAAATTCGTTCTGGTTGGCGGTCATACGTGGAGCGATGTCGAGGTGCGCCCAGGGGCAGCCGATGTCTTTCGCGAATACTTCTAAGAACTTTCCGCCGGCGATGACTCCCCCATCGCGGCTGTTGCCGTCGGTTGAAATATTGGGGACGTCGCCGAAGGTCCCTTTTACCATCGCGTCATATTCTTCCCAGAGTGGCATTGGCCAAACGTAATCGCCGCTCTCCTCTCCCAATTGCCGCAGGAGATCCTCAAACTTTTGGTTGTTACTCATAAGGCCGGAGGCCTGCGTGCCGAGTGCCACAAGCGCCGCTCCGGTGAGGGTGGCTACGTCAACAACCACTTGCGGGTTGTAGCGTTTGGAGTAGGTCAGTGCGTCGGCAAGTATTACCCGGCCCTCCGCATCGGTATGCAAAATTTCGATTGTCTTACCGGAAAGCGACTTTAAAATATCGCCCGGCCGCACGGCCTCTCCGCTTGGAGAATTTTCAACCGCTGGTATGAGCCCGACAACGTTCGCTTTCACTTTTAGTTTTGCGGCAAGCGCGACCGCATGTATTACCGCAGCTCCTCCCGACATGTCCATGTGCATACCGAGCATTGAGTCCCCCGGTTTGACCTGAAGTCCCCCAGTATCAAACGTAACCCCCTTTCCTATTAACACAACCGGCTTATCTTTTTTAGCCGCGCCCCAATACTCCATGACGATAAACTGTGGTTCTTCGCTGGAACCCTTGGCAATACCTAAGACCGCACCCATGCCGAGCTTAGTCATCTCTTTGCGGCCAAGCACTTTGATTTTTGCTTTTGTTCCTTTAACCGCCTTTTTTGCCGCTGCAGCGAGGATTTTTGGTGTCATGTCCCCGCCCGGCATATTGGAAAGTGAGCGGCACTCGTTAACCTCGAGAGCGATTTGTTCCCCAACCCAAAATCCTCCCCGTTTTACTTCTTCGGGTGTATTGCGTACCGCAATTGTCTCAATGAATGAAAATCCCTCCCTCGGCTTCTCTTTGTAAGCGACGTGCTCGTAGTCGGCCATTACAAAGGCTTCTCCCGCGAGCTTCCCCAGCGCCAGATCGGACACATCCTTAGATGCAAGAGCGCGAAGATCTTTCCAGTTGATGTCGAGGTTTTTCAGGCGATTTTGCTTCGCGGTCGCTACTATTTTGCGCAGAAATAGTATGAGTTTCCGGCGGACAAGAGGTTTCTTGTCTCCGTACCCCACGAGCAGTTCTTTGCCGCTGTAGCGAGAGAGCACCCCCTCAATAAAGCGTACCGGTACAAAGCCCTTTTTGGGTGCAGGGATAAACTCCATATACCTTGGAGTATAGCCCTAAAACCCCTA
>MEWX01000018.1 GCA_001775485.1 Candidatus Adlerbacteria bacterium RIFCSPLOWO2_01_FULL_51_16 | reverse complement strand
TCTTCTGCAAAGTGATATTAAAGCGCCGAATCTCCTCAAACCGCAGAGCATTCTGGATAGCCACCGCCAGCTCACTGGCGGCGATAGCCAGTAGAGCTATGTCTTGAGAGCTATAAATATCACCGCTGCGTTTTTCCCCGAACAGAATATAACCAACCAGCTGGCGTTGAGTTTTAAGCCGCAAGCTGACCGCGATATTATCTTTGGAGAACCATTCTTTAAGTTGGCTTGTTGAGCCGAGCTCCTCGGTGATGACTATTTCCTTCTTTTGCAGTCTGATGTGTGAGCTCAGCTCTTCCAGATTAGTTTGAAGGACCCGGTTGCCAACGGATTGTAAGTAGGGTCTATTTTCTTCAAACAATATAAATTCAATAAACGAACTCTTGACAGCTTCGTTTAGCACCTGCCGCGTCCCAGTTAAGATGCGGTGCAGGTCAATTTCAGCCACTATGATTCCGCCCAATTCGTCGAGGACCAGTTGGGTATCATAGGCGTCACGGTAAAAAACCTCGTTAGTTACCCGGTCAAAGAAGCGCTTGATGGGCTGAAAGGAGAAGGCCAGCACAACCACCAGCCCCACATTAAGCACCAGATAGGCCGGACTATCTTGGAATGACTCGCTGGCTACTAAGTTCGACAAAGTGATGATAACCCCGCTGTAAATAAGACCTAAGGTGGCCAGTACCAGTACATATGCCACCGAGCGAGCCACCACTAGCCGGATATTAAAGAGCTTTTGACGAACGATAGCGTAAGCGATGATGGCCGAGAAGGCAAAAGTGTAAACCGGGGCGTAAACAACGAAAAAAGTAGTTTTAAACAGCGGTGTTAGAGCGAAGTTGGTAATCGGCACAATCACCCATATCAAGAAGGAGGCAAATAGTAAAATCTGAAGTTGTCTTCTCTGGCGTCCGAATGATGCTTTTTTCTTTCTTATGAGTTCTCTAAAAGCCGTACCAATTGAGAATGCGGCGTGGGCGATAAATACCAGTATGGCCGGGCCAGCGGCAGTAACTGCCACTCCATCTTTGGCAGCAACAGAGGTAAACACAAAAGGCGATACCGTGGCCAACGCCGCCAAAAGGGTTAAAACACCGTAACCAGTTAACCACTTTTTGGAAAGGTTCCAGGTTGAGCCGGGGAATGTATGGGCAAAAAGGCAAAAAGCCGTGTTTTGCAACACTACAAAAAATAAAATTGCCCGGACAAAGTAAATTAAATTATCGGAGTCTAGGAAGTTAACAGTCAGATAATTCGCCAGTGCCCAGGATAATGAGGTAATGCCGATAAAAAAGAATAAGCGATAAGATACGTTATTCCTAGCTCGAAAATAGACAAATAGCGAGATTATAATTTGGGCTATACTGGTGGTAACAATGATCGCAGTAAGCATATTTTCACCTTATCTTAACCTTTTTAAGACAAAATAGTAACGCTTATGGTTAAGGCAAATTACTCGGCTTGGCATATCAACCCTAAAGATTTCTCAAATGGGTGGACGGATATTGAAAAACTGCAATTTTTTGCCCGTTACGCCATCTTGGCCCCCTCCGGCCACAACACCCAGCCATGGCAATTTCAACGACGTGGCGAGAGCCTAGTCCTTGGTGTGAACCCGCAGCGCGAGTTGCCTTTTTCCGGAGCATTGGCAGCTGAGCCTTATGTCAGTCTCGGCACCTGCAGCGAAACTTTGCGTCTGGCAGCTTTGGGATTTGGCTTCGGAGTCGATTTATACTACAAGCTGGATAAAAAGACCGAGGTGGAGACCAGTGTCAGGGGCCGGTTAGTGCCTCAACCGGATCTGTTAAAAGCCATTGCTGAGAGAACTTCCAACCGCAGTTTATATAAAGATAAAGCATTGCCGCCGGAGCTCTTAAAAGACATCGTCAAGAACGAATTTAATGACTTACATGTCTGGCGCACCCGTGATAAACAGTCCGTTGATTTCCTGGCACGGCAGACCAAAGCCGCCACTGAAACAATTATGTCAAATGCCGAATTCCGCGCCGAGCTCAGCAAATGGGTACGGAACAACGTCACCAAACAGTACGACGGAATGCCAGCTTTCACCCAAGGAATGCCCACCCCGCCGTCCTTGATTGCCCGGCACATCATCAAACATGTAAATATTGCCAAGGGACAGGCCAAGACCGACGCCAAGCGCCTAAAACACTCAGCAGAAGTTATTTTGATATGCGTTAAACGATCCGGTCCGAAAGCCTATCTAGACGCTGGCCGCTTATTCGCCCGTATCTGTGTTTTAGCTCAGAGCCATGGGATCGCCAGCAGCGGCGTTGGCGCGGCAGTGATTGACCCGCAAGCCAAACAGAATGTAGCCGAGCATTTCAAACTAACCGAAGTCCCGACAGCGCTCATCCGTCTTGGCTACGCAACTAAAAAAGCCAAGCACACACCGCGCTGGCCGCTGGAGAAAGTCCTTACTTAACCCTGGGTTAGCTTTTTTATCTGCTCGGCCTTTTTGTTTTTATAATCGTCTGTTTGAATCGCGGGGTTAAGCTGGGCCTCCGGCCCCATTAGAAAACGCCCAGAATTGATATCTTGCCCCAATAAAATTTTCTTAGAGGCATAGGCCAGATAAAGTCCAGACAAAACAGCCGCACCCCCCAGCTGTGGCCAACTTGGCAAGCTTTTCCCCACTTCGAGCAAAGATTCGATCATTCTTAGCGGTACATTTTCCAGATTAACGAAATAATGGCCAATGATCGCACCCATCTGGCGACGGTCCATTTGCTTGTTTTGTAATATCTCGTCGATGACGTCCTGGGGCAGAATGCCGTGGAGGATCGGGACGTCGTCAAGATCGTAGCGTTCTACATCCAGCAGTATGTCGTCGCCGTCATCGGTGGCCATCAAAACCGGTATTTTTTGCTCCTTAGCCCGCAGCCTAATAAGTATTTTCATTCGTAGCGAGTCGATTTCATCTATAAGGATGTCCGGCTGATATTTGGTAAGGATCTCATCCAGGCTGGCTTCGTCAACACCCTGCTTGTAATGAACTTGCTCGATAAAGGGGTCCAATTCGCTGATTTTTTTGGCAACGAGATCAACCTTATGAACCCCCACTTGATCGTAAGCGGCCCGAATACGGTTTAGGTTGGTGGGATCCAGCTGATCCATATCGACCAAGACGTAGCGGCTGCCAATGCCCTGCATTAATAGCGAATCAACGGCGTTACTACCGACGCTTAAGCCAAAAACGACGATGGTTTTACCATCTTTGAGCACCTGGCGTTCATTATCGCTTATGAGGTTGCGGTTGCGCGAACCGCGCAGCCTAGACAAGTCCTCCTGAGGCGGAAAGTGTACCACGGTCAGATTCCACGGATAGTATACCCAAACGCCATACTTACTCAGATCACCGCCGCCAAAACCTTGAAGGTAGCTGTCAAAGGCCGCTTGGTCGAGCTGGTCGATCTGCGAGGGGTTCTCGATATGATAAAGTTCCTCAATCGCCGAGTGCACCTTATCGGAAACAAAGCGTACTTTCCCTTGAGCTATAAGCTTATCGAGTACTTGAGCATCCTCGTTTCTGTTAAGATCAAGGGTCTTTGGTTTTTTCCAACCTGGTACCGCAGGGATGTGCCGGTTGTTAATCATTGTTTGACCCATTTCTGCTTAGCGCCAGGTTTGAAGTGTTGACTGTCTTCATACTGCCAAAAAATTATGTCCGGGTGAACTCGTTTGCCATACATTACATGGGTTTCTCGGTACTCAGAACTTTCATTCAGCAGAGCATCAACGATGTAGCGGCGGGTTCTAGAGCGCAAGAGTTCGCTTTCCGGCTGCTTTGGCCTAAGCTCCACGTGTATTTCCAGCCGCTGCTGTCCACTATCATCGTACCTGACCGTCATGGTAAACTTGCCGGTCAAAAAACGCTCCAGCTCTTCAGCTTGCAGCGCCCGGCGGATAGTTTCTGGATAAATCTGAAAGGCGTAAAAGCTGACTGAGAAATCGTTGCGCTCGTAAACGTAAACAAATGGCAGGTTCCAAATCGTGTCGCCAATCCTAGCTTTTTTTACGGCACCGGCCAAATCGTATCCATACCCAGCTAGCCGTTTCTTGACTTGTTCTAATTTGAGAACGCCACCGGAGTCTTTAAGATCATAGCGGACCAGCGGCAGGCCGCTGTAAGCTGAGCAGTACAGATTGCCGCTGTCCTCTTCAAAGTAGAACAGCGAGGGGTTGTACTGAGTAAGGGTCGGGAGTTTGTCATCGTGAGGGAAAAGCAGCTTAAACAAACCAGGATCAGCAGTAGCATCGCGGCGCAGCATTACGCTGAGTGGTGTTTCGTGCGACATTGTTCCCATGTCCACGGTTCCATAGTGGTTCAAAGTGTCTTTATAGGGATTGGTCAGTCCGGTTTTTTTAATGACATAGTCGCGGAATAGTTCGTTAAAACCTTCAGCCGAAAAGATGAAGCCCAGCTTGTAATCATGCCAGTTAATCTCGGCCTCCTTACCATCATCTAAAATGTCCTTTAAAAAGGGTGCGTAGGAGCCGATTAATATCTGGTCGAAGTCGCCGCCGAGCTGTTTGACGGCCTCGATGATTTCCTGTTTGTGAATTCCGGGAGTGATGACACTCAAGTTGTAGCCACCCCGTTCGGCGACAATTTTTATTGCTTCATAGGTAAATACGCCGCCAATCCAAGCGCCCATCGGAAAGGCCACGATGTAAAGAGTGCTTAGCTTGGCAATATCAAAGTTGGCCCTAAGATAAAGCTCGGCCATCATGGCATACTGCCAATCTTGCGAATTCTCCCGAGGAAAGTAGTAAGGGCGGCCGGTAGAACCAGAGGTTGTGGATACCGTCCAGCTTTTATTTTTAAACTCACCATCCCAGCACAGTGCTTCCCTTGGATATTTACGCAGATAGTTGTCCTTGTTAACGGTCGGAAGTTGGGCAAAATCCTTAACGGTGCGGATCTTAGTGGGGTCAACCTTGTGTTTTTTTAAGAAGTCCTTGTAGGCTGGCACTCTAGCTGACATCTCGTGAAATAAGGCCATGGCCCGCCGTTGGCCTAACCTGCGCCAGTCTTTTTCGGGCCGCGTTTTAAGTTGCTTTTCCAGCCACAGCGGGTCTCTAAAGCCATTGGGCAGATATAGTCGGTTCATCTTAATATTTCAGATAATACTTTAAGTGCTAAAGTGTTACTATCATAGTACAAAATCAACCACAAAATGACTCGTTTTATTGCAAAACGCCTAGCCGACTTCGACAGCAGTAAGATCCGGGCGGCTTTCGAGTTCGCCGAAAATATTCCCAACCCCATAGACTTGAGTATCGGCTTTCCGGAAGATAATACGCCTGACCACATCAAGCTGGCCGGCATTGAAGCAATCAGGAATAATCACACCCGTTACACTTCTACCAACGGAATGGCGGCCCTACGCAAGGCCATTGCTAAAAAGCTGGAGTCCGAAAATAAAGTGCCCAGTGGCCCCGATCACGTGACTATCATGCCTGGCATAACCACCGGAATACTGCTTAGTTACCTAGCCATCCTGGACCCCGGTGATGAGGTTTTAATCCCTGATCCGTACTTCCCGCCCTATAAAGAACTAGCGGTGATGCTGGGAGCCAAGGCTGTGCTGGTTGATACCGCCCCTTCATTTCAGTTGACGCCAGACTTAATACGACCGCACATTACATCCAGGACCAAGGCCATAGTGGTCAATACGCCCAATAATCCCAGCGGCGCGGTCTATCCGGAGCACGAACTTAGAAAGATTGCCGAACTGGCTAAAGAGCACGATTTGATAGTCATATCCGACGAAGTTTACGAATACTTCTGCTACGACGATAGGCATTTTAGTATTGGCAGTGTTTATCCAAACACCCTAACACTCAACGGGTTTTCGAAAAGCTTCGCCATGACCGGTTGGCGGATTGGCTACATTAGCGGCCCACCAGCGATAGTCGAGGCTATTAATGAGCTTCTGCAATACACTGTTTTCTCTTCGTCGTCAGTTGGCCAACACGCCGCCTTGGCAGCCTTGCGGCATAGGTCATTGGATATTGGCACTAGGTATAGAACCAAGCGCGACCAATCTAGATCAATTCTTGAGAAAACTTTCCCTAATATCCAAGGCGGTCAAGGAGCCTTTTTCTTCTTTCTTAAATTGCCGGGGCAATCCCCCGACATGAAATTTGTGAATCAATTGTCTCACCGCGGAGTGATTGTTTTGCCGGGAAGCGCCTTCTCTAATCATCAAAACTATATTCGCATCTCTTATGCCGGCGAATCAGCAAGGCTGGAAAAGGGTCTTGAACTACTTTGCGAGTCGGTGAATATCATGCAGAGGCATTCATCTATAGACTAGCGTATAGCTTCCGGTGTAGTATTTAAAGCAAATGGCCAAAATTGCGATTGTTGAAGATGATCTGGCAATTGCCCAGATGTACCGCCTCAAGTTTGAGGCTGAAGGTCATAAGGTAGAAATAGCCGAAAACGGTAAGTTGGGGCTAGAGCTATGCAAACAGATGAAGCCCGACGTGGTGCTTTTGGACCTGATGATGCCCGAGATGAACGGCGACGAGATGCTGGAGCATATGCGCAGTAGTGATTGGGGCAAGCATACCAAGGTAATTATTCTGACTAATGTTGGCGAGCAGGAGGCTCCTGAGAGTCTTAAGAAACTGGGAGTTACGGCTTTTATCGTCAAGGCCGAGATGACACCTAAGCAAGTTTCTGAACTAGTCAAACAACAGGTCGGTTAAAGTTCACAGCGCGTCAGCCTGCTGTAGAATGGGCGTATGCGTGTAGCTATCCTCGGATTTTCGGACCAGGAGCAAAGCGAAAGTCTGCCTATCTACCAGTACTTTAAGACTCAAAATGCTGATATCACCGCCTTCTACTGGGGTGAGTCAAAGCTCCCAGATGAGGTGCACAAAGTTAAAATCGACAAAAGTGCGGTTATTGACAACCTCAGCGGCTTTGACTTGATTGTCCGCGGACCAGCGGTTCATCCCCGGCAAATTAGATCTGACACACCTGTTACGTCGTTGACCGATATCTTTATCAAGGAATCTCCCTCAAAAAACGTCGTCGGAGTGACTGGTACCAAGGGTAAGGGCACCACTTCCACGCTTGTCGCCAAGATGCTAGAGGCCCAACTCTCGACCCATTCGACAGACGCTCAGGGTCGCTCTGAGGGAACTCGAAGAGCGACAAGCTCGAGTCAAGGGGGTAAGAAAATTTGGCTGGGCGGCAATATAGGCAAACCGCTGCTGGACAACCTTAAGGAGATTAAGCCAGAGGATTGGATTGTTTTAGAGATGTCTGCCGGTCAATTGATCACTTTTACCGGTCGCATCCACGTTGGTGTCTGTCTGATGGTGGTACCCGAGCATATGGATTGGCATACCGACATGGAAGAATACACCAACGCCAAAGCCAATCTATTCAAACATCAATCTCCTGAAGATATCGCCATTTACTTTGCCGGTAATGAGACCTCAGTTCGGGTTGCCGGCCAATCACCCGGTAAAAAAGTTCCCTACTACCAAAAGCCAGGGGCTTATGTACGTCATGATGGCATGATTGTTATAGGTGATGACGAAACAGAGGTAGTTCATAAATCTGAGATAAAACTACTGGGTGAGCACAACTTGCAGAACATCTGTGCGGCGCTTACGACCGTTTCCGAAGCTCTAGGAGGCCTTGACCCGTTCGACTCTCCGCCATCTGGCGGATCGCTCAGGGTCAATCCTGAGCCTGTCGAATGGATTGACAAAGCAAAAGCAGTATTGCATAGCTTTAGCGGTTTGGAACACCGCCTGGAGCTTGTACGTGAGTCTGAGGGGGTAAAATACTACGACGACTCGTTCGCAGCTACTCCAGATTCAGCCATAGTGGCACTGGAAGCCATACCCGGCAAGAAAGTAATCATCCTGGGCGGTTTTGACCGTAATCTTCCTATAGAACACCTTGCCAAAGCCGTTAAAGAGCACTCCGGTGATCTCTTGAAAGCCGTACTGATCGGAGCTGGTGCCGGCCGTCTGGCGAAAGAGCTTGATGAAATCGGATTTAATAATTACGAGATCCCTAGAGCCAAGAACATGACTGAAATCGTAAGTAGCGCCAAAAGATTCGCCAAACCCGGCAGCTCGGTGGTGCTTTCTCCAGGTTTTACCAGCTTTGACATGTTTAAAAACTTCGTGGACCGGGGCGACCAGTTTAAGGATGTCGTTAATCAGTTATGAAGTACCAGCAGTTTATCTTTAAAGACTATAGTTTTGACGGTGGCAACAAAC
>MEWX01000017.1:1022-6987 GCA_001775485.1 Candidatus Adlerbacteria bacterium RIFCSPLOWO2_01_FULL_51_16 | reverse complement strand
CAACCCAAAGTGCCACCACAACGCTCTTCACCGTTACCAACGCGGGCAACGTCGGCATCGGCACAGCACTCCCCACCTCCAAACTCCATATAGTAGACTCTTCTTCTCTTGCTTCCGGCGATTTCTCTACCCTGCAACTCAGTCCGACCTATACCCCTTCTGCCGGCAGTTGGACAACGAACTTTAACGGCTTGGAGATATCTGCAGTTCTCAATACCTCAAACAACGCTGCGGAGGGCGCCTCAGGGGAAGTTGGATACTTGCGGGCACTTCGCTCGCGCGCTGTCATAAATGGGAGCGGAGACGTAAACACCGCTTATGGCGCGACCGTGCAGACGGAAATAAACGGTTCCGCGTCAACAACAAACGCGTACGGCATGCACACGCTTATCGCGAACCAGGGCACTGGTCACATAAAGAATGGCTTTGTCAACTTTTCTGAATTTTACCAAACAGGGGGAACTGCCTCGACCACGTACAACTACTACGCCGACGCGGGTGTAGCGGGGGGTCTTGTTGACAAAATAATAGCGCTTGGCAATACCGACCAGTCAGCCGCCATGGCCTCCGGTTTTGTCAAAAATCAATACGGTGTCATCGTTTTTGGCAACTCACGCTTCGGAAATAACTTTGCCGACCCCGTCGACACTCTTGAGGTCGTAGGGAGCGGCAACTTCTTCACAAAAAATTCCTCAACAACGATAAAGTTTGACAGCAATGTCGCCCTACGCTCGCTTGCAGATGGCTTCTTGCGCATCAACGACACCTCTGCTTTTGCAAGTGGTATCTACACAGGCTCTTCCAATATCCAGCTCGGCAGTGGCTCTATAGGGGTAGGTACAACTTCACCTTTCGCCCGCCTCTCGGTACACGCCCAGAACGGCGACACCAACACCAATCTCTTCGCTATCGGTTCTTCAACCCAGAGTGCAACGACAACACTCTTCTCTGTTTCCAACACCGGTCTCGCCTCAACGACCAATCTCGTTGTCTCTGGCCTCGGTTCGGGTGCCGGCACCTGTGTCACCGTTGATGCGTCAGGACTCCTCTCCACCCAGTCGTGCGGCGGCGGGGCGGCACCGTTTACCTGGGAGACGAACTTTGGGGCGATTAACGCGGCAACAACCTCGATCCTCTTTGCAAAATCGGGCCTCAACGCTTCCTCGACCGTGCGCTTCGGCAACGCCGGTGTCTCACCGTTCTTCTACGACGGCAGCGTTGGGAATGTCGGAGTTGGCACCACCTCGCCCTGGGCGCGACTTTCGGCTGACACAACCAGTTTGGCCGCTGGCGTGCCAGAGTTTGTTGTCGGTTCTTCCACCCGTACAGACCTTATTGTGACTCAAGCCGGCAACGTCGGCATCGGCAACACGGCACCCACGGTGTCGCTTGATGTTGGCCCCTTAACCCTCGGTACAAGCCAGATAGTGCAGGCACGCATCGGCGACTTCATCATCCAAAGCCAGCAGGGTGCGGCAAATGGTCTGACCGCTTCAAATTCAAGAGGGTCGAACGGCAACTTCACGATAGACGCGGTTTCAGGCGGCGGCGTATATTTCAGCCCATTCACAACCAATAACAACTACCTCGCAGCCGGCGGTGGCAAGGTGGGTGTTAACACCCAAGCGTCCTTGCTTTCTACGTTTGGTGTTGTTGGAAACGCGGCCTTTGGCACCTATGGCGTGACGGTTGCCGCTCCGACAGACGGCATCATCGTAAGCGGCACGACTGGGGTTGGCACTTCCTCACCATTTGCCAAGTTCTCGGTCCACGCCAATAACGGCGACACCAGCAAAGCACTCTTTGCTGTAGGCTCTTCAACCCAGAGCGCCACCACCACTCTCTTCTCCATCTCCAACACCGGCTCAACAACAATCGCCAACGGGGTCAACATCACCGACGGTTGTTACGCGATAGACGATACCTGCCTCACAAGTGGCGGCTCGGCAGCGGGCAATGACACGGAGGTACAGTTTAATGATGGCGGCTCTGCCTTTGGTGCGGACTCCACCTTTACCTTCAACAAAACTCTCGACAAGCTCACCGTCACCAACGCCTCCACCACCGCGCTCACCGTGTCGGGTAACACATTTCTTGCTCTCACAAACGGGACGAAGGTAGGAGTTGGAACCACCTCGCCGTTCGCTAAGTTTGCGGTACATGCCCTTAACGGGGAGACCAACTCAATACTCTTTGCCATTGCCTCCTCAACCGCCTCTGCTACCGCAACGCTCTTTAGTGTCAGCAACACCGGCCTTGCAAGTTTTGGCGACTCCTCTGGCACTGGCGATGCGACCTTCCAGTTTGCGGGCGACCCTAATGCATGGTCGATAGGGTACCTCTCCTCCAACAAGGCCTTTACTATCTCCTCTTCAACCAACCTCTCTACCAACGCAGTGTTTACCATCACTAAAGGCGCTCCTCACAACATAGGCATCAGCTCAAGCACGCCGTGGCGCACCCTCTCGGTCGACGGCACTGCCGCCCTCAACGGCCTCTCGGCGGTTACGGGTACCGACCAAGCAGTGTGTATAGACCCAAGCACTTTTGAGTTGACCACACAAACCGGCGTTACCTGCGCCGTCTCGGCAGCGCGCTTTAAGAACACCATCGAGTCGCTTCCGGACACGGGCCTAGACCAGTTGCGCACCCTCCGGCCCGTGTCCTTTAAATACAATGGGGAGCCCGACGGCCTTACCTACTGGGGCTTTATCGCAGACGAGGCTGCCTCCACCAGCCCGCAGCTCGCCTACTTCAACAAAGACGGCTCGGTACAGACCATCAATGAGACAGCTATCGTCTCGCTCGCGGTTAAGGCTCTTAAAGAGCTCGACCTTAACCTCGCAACCATCGCCTCCACCACCGCCTCATCAACGCCCGAATCGGAGAGCTTTGCCGAGAGCTTCTTTGAAAGAATTTTCGCCCGCACCCTTGCGTGGCTTGCAGACTCCGGCAACGAGATACTCGACCTCTTTGCAACGAATATTCACGCGGAGAATGTGTACGCCAAAAAACTATGTCTTGAGGATGTCTGCATCACAAAAACAGAGCTCCAAGCACTCCTTAATAATGTAAATGGCGGCACACCGGCGCCTGAACCCGAACCTATCCCTGAACCGGAGCCGCCGCCCGCGACCACTACCGACCCAACTCCAGACCCTGACCCGACCCCTGACCCGACCCCTGACCCGGACCCAACGCCTGACCCTGAACCTGAACCGCCTCCGGAAGAGGAGCCGGCTCCCGAACCTCCGCCCACCGATGAGCCTGCCCCAGAACCTGCGCCCGAACTCCCGACTTCTTAAATTTTAATTTTTCTATGTATTACACCTACATCCTCGAATCAAAAAAAAGTGGAAATTATTATATAGGTAGCACTTCTGACTTAATCCGTCGGTTGGCAGAACATAATTCAGGGAAAGTAAAATCAACTAAATTACGCGCACCGTGGGAAGTGTTCTACGTCGAACAATTTCGAAGTCAGAAGGAAGCTATCTTACGAGAGACACAGATAAAAGGTTGGAAAAGCCGCGCTATGATAGAAAAATTAAAATTTAAGAAATCGAGGATCCTCGATTTTGTAAACCCGATCGGGTTGGAAACAAAATCGGGACCGCCCCGGAGGAAGAACCCGCCCCAGAACCCGAACTTGCTCCTGAAGCCCCTTCCGCCGAGTAAGGTAGGATAGAGGTATTAATAGCCGTTCGGCTTAAGCTTCTAATATTATGAAAAAAATATATTCAATAATTTTTGTGGTTGCTCTCGCTCTGTCCATGCCTATAGATGCCCAGGCAGTGATACAAAGTCTTAACAGTCAAACCGGCCAGAATCAAACCTTTACGAACGATACCAATGTTAGCATAAGTTCGTCAGGAAATACCCACACTATTAATTGGAATGGTTTACTTTCACCAACCAGAGGAGGTACAGGTATCAATCTCAATACGTTGCCCGAAGGTTCAATTCTATTCAATGACAGTGGAACTATGAGCGGAAAAGATACTTTTTGGTTCGATAAAGATGGCAGCGGCGATGGGAGAGTCTTTGCCTCGTTCTTCGCGGCTGCCACAGCTTTCGAACTATTAGAGGGCGCCAGTATAGATTTTACTTCTAACTCTGGAAATGATTTAGGTGGTATTACCATGCCTGCATCAGGTAGGTATGCCTTTTTTGGGCCGCAACCAGCAATCTTGGATACAAATTCTCTGACTGCAGACAGGGACTTTACCTTCCCTAACGTCTCCGGCACATTCGGTCTCCTCGAAGTCGATCAAACCTGGAGCGGCGCTAATACTTTCAGCAAAGGGGCTTCTGCAACCACGACTGTAAACTTCGGAGAAATTGGAGATTCGACCTCTCACGCCTGCTTCAACACCAAAAACACCGACGGTAATGACATTTCCTTCTACTTTGTAGGCACAAGCATGGTAGTAGAGAATAATATCTGCCAATAGAAGAGAGTTGGACTTATCACTTAAGAGCAACTGCGGGTATACTATTAGTATATGCACAGGCGGTGGTATTTTGTTCTTTTTCTCTTCTCATTTTTCGTGGTATTTTTTGCCTTGCCGAATGAAACTCAGGCGGCGATCAGTTTTGTCGGCAGTGCCGAGAACTCGTCTGACCCATCCAACAACGCTGATCCCACGGCTAACCTGACCACCATCTCCGGGTTGGCAGAGGGTGACCTCGTTATCGCCGCTTGCGGGCTTGCAGACGCCGATAATGTCACCACTGCTAACGTGCTGATGAACACCGCAGGCTATACCGGGCTCAGCGACCTGTTCATAGACGACACTCACGAAACCAACTTCGAAGTCTTCTACAAGTTCATGGGCGCCTCTGTGGACACCAGCGCGATATGTGAAGGAAGCACCTTAGGAATTGACACTGGTACTGCGATAGTTGTAATGGCCTTTCGCGGGGTGGACACTACCACCCCCTTTGATGTCGCCTCAACAAGCCAGGCCACAGCTAACGACCCCGACGCGGATCCGCTGTCTATCGACTGGAGCACAACTGGCGTCTGGACGGTAATTGCGGTGGCGTCCGCACACGTTCTTAACTTCACCTGTACTTCGGATGCGTATATATTTCCAACGGGCTATACGACTAACGCGATTGAGTGTGGCGGAAACGACACAACCGACATCTCGGTCGGAATGGGCTACAACTCCGCTCCCGCCGACCCGGAGAACCCCGGCATTGTGGACCACAACGGGACCGACTCTACAAGCAACTCGTGGGCAGCCGTCACCATGGCGCTTAGACCGGCCGTTCCTCCCACCGTTACCACCCAAGACGCTAGTTCTATTGGCGCAACCTCTGCGACCTTCAACGGCACCATTGATGCAACGGGAGGTGCAACCAGCACGGTTCGCGGTTTCGCCTGGGGCACGAGCGCCACGATGAATGGTGATGTCGCGACTACAACAGAGAGTGGAAGTTTTGGCACAGGCGCATTCACCGATTCCGCGCAGACACTCATCTGTAACACTACGTATTATTACCGCCCGTATGCTGTCAACATTGCCGGCACCAGCACGGCTCCCATTTCCAACTCTTTCACTACCTCGGCTTGCACTGTGGCTCCTAGCGTTACCACCAACTTTGCCAACCCTGGCTTTAACTTTGCAACGCTCAACGGCACCAAAACCGGGGGAGACGACGCCACCCAGCATGGCTTTGCCTGGGGCACTAACGCCAACCTTTCGGGTGGAGACACGGCAACCACCAGCAACGGCGCGCTTAACAGCAACAGCTCTTTTTACAGTGTTGTCAGCGGGCTTTCGGTAAGCACGCCGTATTTCTTTAGAGCGTATGCCACCAACACGGGTGGCACTGCCTACGGGGCTATCCGGAGCTTTACAACCGGTGTGAGCACCGCGACGCGCAATTCGCGGCTCTTTGAGGGCTTTCGTATCAAACTTATCGACAGCCGGATACTCATTAATCAACAATGAAA
>MEWX01000017.1:0-953 GCA_001775485.1 Candidatus Adlerbacteria bacterium RIFCSPLOWO2_01_FULL_51_16 | reverse complement strand
TATAGCGTGTTTTTTCCTAGCGGCTTTGGCACGCCACCCCACGGAGTACACCACGAGCCGCCGCGCAGCGCCCCCTTGGGGAGCCGTGAGTATCGCGACTTTGCGCATCAGTTTTCTCTCTTTTACCCGGAAGCACTCACCGTACAAGAGATAGACGAAGCGGGCGGCGGCTCCACTATCATTTTTCAAAATCCAGAAGCGGGGGTAGGCTTCCAAATTTTTATCGTTGGCTACAGCGAGCCGGTGGTAACCGAGGAGCGGCTTAAAAAAGACATTCCCTCCGGTGTGCAAACTAATAAAGAAGACATCATAGTAGACGGCGCCAGTGGGGTAGCATTTTACAGCCTCGACCTAGGGTTAGGCGAGACACGGGAAGCCTGGTTTATAAAAAATGGATTTCTCTACGAAGTCACAACCCCTAAACCTCTCGAGGCCCATTTGTTAGAAGTGCTTAAGAGCTGGAAGTTTATCCTGTAAAGATGTTGTGTGTGGCCACCACATACTAAGTAAATGAGATATACTATATATTGTATGAAGCAAGTCCCGAGAGGTTTTACCTTGCTCGAAATCCTTCTCGTTGTCGCGGCGATTGCAATACTTGCGGGTATTGTCATTGTCGCTATTAATCCGGCGCAGCAACTCGCAGAGACGCGAGATGCGCAACGGCATTCCGACGTTGAGGCGATTTCGAGTGCGATCCTACAATACACAATTAAAACAGGTGCATACCCAGCAGACATTCCTGGCCTCGCTGGTGACGACTGTCCAGATGATACAGAAAATCTTATTTGCCAAGAGGGAGAGGCATGCGATGGCTTTAGCCTTGATGAATTGGTTCCTAACTATATTGCAGCGCTGCCCATTGACCCTAGTCAGGATGGTAGTGAGGTTACCGGGTATGCGGGAGGTCTCACTTCAAGTAACCGAGTGCTTATTTGTGCACCAGATACCGA
>MEWX01000016.1:11350-11663 GCA_001775485.1 Candidatus Adlerbacteria bacterium RIFCSPLOWO2_01_FULL_51_16 | reverse complement strand
TCACATCCTCATAGTGCAAGCCAACCGTCGGCTCATCCAAAAGATAGATGGTCTTCTGCAAATGCGGTTTGTATAACTCGGACGAAATTTTTACCCGCTGTGCTTCCCCGCCTGAGAGTGTTGTGGCACTTTGCCCCAGCTCCAAGTAGCCCAAGCCCACTTCGTTTAAGGTTTTTAAGCGATCGGAAATCGCCGGAATGTCGTTGAAAAACGACAACGCCTCCTCAACGGTCATCCGGAGACAATCGTAGATGCTTTTCTTTTTATACTTCACCTCCAAAGTTTCCTTCATGAACCGTTTGCCGAGGCATAC
>MEWX01000016.1:0-11327 GCA_001775485.1 Candidatus Adlerbacteria bacterium RIFCSPLOWO2_01_FULL_51_16 | reverse complement strand
GCAAAAAATGCATTTCAACCGCAATCGTGCCGTTGCCCTCGCACGCTTCGCACCTGCCGCCTCCGCGTTCCTGCTTAACATTGAAAGAGAAGCGGCTCGCTTTCCACCCGCGCGCACGCGCTTCAGCGGTTTCCGCAAACAAATCGCGGATATGGGTAAACGCGCCCGTGTAGGTTGCCGGGTTACTGCGAGGCGTTCTTCCTATCGGCGATTGATCAATCAAGACCGCACGGTTGAGATATTCCGAGCCGTCAAAAGAGGCGGCGTTGTAGGTTTTATTGGTGCGGTAGCGTTTATCAAACCGCGCGCGCAAATTTTCATACAAGATTCCGTACAAGAATGTCGACTTCCCTGAACCGGAAACGCCGGTTACCGCAATCATTTTTCCAAGCGGAATATCCACAGAGAGGTTTTTAATGTTGAAGGCCTTGCCTCCACGAATTTTGAGCGTGCCCTTGCTTCCCTCCCGCCGCGATTCCGGGGTAGAAATTTCCTTCTCCCCGCGCAGGTAGGAGAGTGTTACCGAACCGCTCTCGTTTTTCTTGGCGGTCAAAAGCTTGTCCAAATATCCGTCGATGACGATCTTGCCGCCATGGACCCCTGCCCCCGGTCCAATATCCACCAAATAATCGCCGGAGTAGATGGTGTCTTCGTCGTGCTCAACGACAATGATGGTGTTCCCCAAGTCGCGTAAGTTAAGAAGCGTCTTGATAAGCCGCTCGTTGTCGCGTTGGTGGAGGCCAATGGTTGGCTCGTCGAGCACATAGAGCGCGCCGACAAGGCCGCTCCCTAGTTGACTTGCGAGGCGGATACGCTGAGCCTCGCCGCCGCTCAAAGTATTTGCTCGCCTATCGAGTGTCAAATAATCAAGGCCAACATCGAGCATGAACTTGAGACGCGCAGAAATCTCTTTCACGACTGTTTTTGAAATCTCGTGATCTTTTTTTGAAAGTTCCAACTGTTGAAAGAAATCATACGCATGTTGTATGGACTGGCTCGTTATATCGACGACGTTCTTTCTTTCCCCCAAAAACACGTGTAGCGCCTCCGGGCGCAAGCGTGCGCCCTTGCAGGCGGGACATGGCTCGTCTGTCCAAAAATGCTTGGTGCCGAGCCCGTTGCACGCGGGGCATGCGCCGTAGGGAGAGTTAAAAGAGAAGAGGCGGGGCTCCACCTCGGGGAAGGAAAAGCCATCGTAGGGGCACATAAATTTTGCCGAAACGAGCCGCGATTCCTTAGGGTCTTCTATCCGCACGAGGCCGTCGCTTTCGTGGAGCGCGCGTTCGACCGCTTCCGAGAGCCGCTCAACCGCTGCGGCGCGAGAGCGCGTAAAATCGGAAATCAGAATTTCATCCACAAGTGCGTCGATATCGTGTTTTTTATATTTTGAAAGCGTCACGCGCTCGCGCAAACTCTTCAATTCTCCGTCCACCTTTATTTTTTCAAATCCCTTACCGAGAAGATCGTAGAGAAGCTGGTAGTATTCGCCCTTGCGACCGACCACAACCGGCGCAAAAATGCGTACGGTATCTTCCGAAATGTTGACTCCCATGACTTTACGACTCTTCTTTGGTACATGAGAGGAGACACTTTCTATAATGCTTTGAATAATTTCTTCGTTTGAATGCTTTTTTATTTCTCGGTCACAGACAAGACAGTGCGGCTTTCCCACGCGCGCAAATAGAATGCGCATATAGTCATAGATTTCGGTAATGGTGGCAACCGTTGAGCGTGGATTGTTGGAGCGGCTCTTTTGGTCAATCGAGATCGCGGGCGAGAGGCCGGTGATCTCCTCAACGTCCGGCTTTTGCATCTGGCGCAAGAATTGCCGCGCGTAGGCGGAGAGCGACTCTACGTAGCGCCGCTGTCCCTCGGCAAAAATAGTGTCGAAGGCAAGCGAAGACTTGCCGGAGCCCGAGATCCCCGTAAACACAATCATCTTGTTGCGCGGAATACTCAAGCTCACGTTCTTGAGATTGTGTGTTTTGGCTCCTTTAATGTTGATATGGTCTTCCATAATTTTCTTAAATCACCCTGAGTTTGTCGAAGGGTATACACGCCAATTGCCCCAGGATTACTCCTAGGGGGTAGGTACGAGCATGATATCATACACCCATGAGCAAAACTATATTTGTGCAGGTCGCCACGGTCGTTTTTATCATTGTTGGGCTTGTGCATTTGTATCGCGCGTTTAATGGGCTCCCGGTCGACCTCATGGGCTGGATGGTACCGGTCGGAGTTTCGTGGGTAGTTGGAGTAGCTGCACTATTTTTGGCGTACAGCGGCTACCGCCACTGGCGCTAGAGGTTTCTTTATTGTTGAATAGGCAAAAGGGCGGGACAATCCCGCCCTTTTTCTTTTTCTACAAACTACTTCGTTACGGTAACAGAGGCAGAGTTAGTGAATCCTGCTTTGTCGGTTGCTGTTGCGACAACGGTGTGACTTCCCACGGAAATCTTGTTAATAGTCCACTTATAACTGCAGGAGGTTACGGCCGTACATGTTTTTACCGTTGTGCCATCAATTTTGAGAACAATTGAGGCAATGCCACTACTGTCACTTGCGTAGGCCGACACGGTGACATTACCTTTGCCTTTTATTACTGCTCCGTCGGCAGGCGAGGTTATGGTAACCGTCGGAGGTGTAACGTCGGTAAAGGACACGTAGGTAGCTGCCGTATTCGCTTGATGTATTCCGACCGAGGCGTCCACAGCTCGTCCGGTTACCGTGTATGTACCATCAGTTACGATTGCCGGAGGAGTGACGGTTATGGTCGCTGACGATTGCACCCCGGGTGCGAGAGTAAGCGACGGGGTAGAAAGCGTCCCAGTCCACCCGCTCGGCACGGTGTTTGAGAGTGCGTAGGCGGCACTCGGACAGGTAGCTGAGTCGGTATTCTTGAGCGTGAGTGTGTATATTTTTGGAGCGCCGGACGAGCCGCTTTGTGTTAGTGGAGACAAGTTGAGATTGGGGGCACCGGGTACGCACTGCGCTCCGGTAAACTGCGCACTTACCGTTACGGTTGTTGGCGTATGACTTAGTTGGGTAATGGTGATGCCATTTGCAGGATCAGCAAACGAAGTGCCGTCAGCGAGCGGTGCGTTGAGCGGATTATTATCGCCCGGAGTTGTATCGATAAGCTTGGTTTGAGAGGTGACGGAACCATTCCAGAGGTGAATACCCACTCCGTTTACGAAGGCCGGGGGCAGGGTAATATCGAAGGCACCGACCGCTTGGCGGAAGGAGAGGTAGTAGGATTCATTGGTGTCCGGTTTGGCGATTTTTAAGAGCTTAACATTCGCGTCATTAGTTTCTGACGGACTTATCGTGTAAGTTCCATTAGCGGTAACCGTTTGCATGTGGGAAACGTTGGAGAGCCAGCTTTCGCCAAGTTTCCGCGCACCGACAAATTGGAAGTAGTACCCCCACATATATCCCATCACATCCGAGCGATCACCATACTCATCAATAGTGCAGTTTGCGTAGGAATCGATTGCTTTCGCTCCACATTTGAGCCATTGGGCGTGGTGGGCCAGTATATTGTGCCCAAACTCGTGAGAGACAACGCTCGAATCAGCGTTATTGCTGTGGCTCGGAATCCATGCCTGACTCGGGTTGCCTCCAATTGTCCCCATACCTCCCCAACCGCAGCCTGCTTGATTCCACATGTAGATTTTGTGCGGATAGGTTGAAACCGCTACTCCCGCAGCCGTTGCTGCTTGGTCCGCGGCAGCGGCCATGACATCCACATTGCAGGCATAGGTTGTGTCATACGGAATGGTGTACCACCCAACCACATCTCCATACAGCGAGAGAGACCCAAAAGAACTTTCTTCATAGAACGCGTCAGTTGAGCGGATGCCGTTAAACACTACGTCAGCTGTTTGTGCAACAGTAAAGGGTTGTGAAGTGTTGTTGGTGAAGTTAAGAAGGATGACCAGTGTCTTTTGCGGGCCTGTTGCGGTTGCGGCGGCTTGAGTTGTTACGGTTGTTCCTCCACCTCCGCCTGCTGCTGCCATGGGCACAAGTTCTTGGTCAAGGGCGATCCCATGGACTTTCACTTTTGTTCCGGTCACAAGCCCCTCCGGAGCATCTCCGTCAAAATGAAGGTGGAGGCGTGTATGTCCCGCGGCAGTCGCCGAGTCGGCATCAAGTTCGTAGAGTGTTCTTTCTGCGTAGCCGCCCTCGGCAGGAGGGTCCACGTGGATTACCGTCAACTCCCCCTCTACATTTACTTCTTCTTCAAGCAGCGATTGAACGACATCGGGCAGTTTCTCCTGCACATCTTCCGGCAGTACATTAAGCAAAAAGTCGTGAGGACTATTTTGTGCCGCATCAAGGAAGGCAGTTTTTCGCTCAACCGCGATGTCAGAAAGTGCCGCCCCATGGTTAGTGCGCTCCGCATCCGTTCGAGCATTGTTGTAGCGTTTTGATGCCGCAAAAAGTTGTGCGTTAAGTTGCGCAAGTGAAGATCGTCCTTGTCCGAAAGAAGCGGAGGAAGAAACAGCCGCTTGTTGTGCCGCTTGATCAAGCAGCGTCATCTGAAGCGAGAGCGCAATATAAGAGCCAACCCCTATGAGAATAACAAAATGAAAAAAGGAGATAAACGGAATCGAGTGCCAAAATTTATACAATCCGTTCCGAGCGAGCATCTCTTTGTGCATGTCATCCATAAAATGCATGGGTTTATTAAAAAACTAAATAGCAAATAATACTTACAGTATAAGGCCAAAAATAACTCTCGGCCGGCGCCCTGTGGACAGTAGGACTAATTTGTTTTCTTCTTTATCTTTTGCCCCCTCGAGCCGGTTAAGGCATAGATTTCGTCCCGCAACAGAGCCGCGGTTTCGAAATCCAGTTCTTTGACCGCATCGGTCATTTGCCTCCGGCGCGCGGCAATAAACTTGCGAGGATTCTTTTTGTAGAGCTCTTTATCTATCTCAAGTATCGAGATAACTGCTTTTGAGTGTTCGCTTCGCAATTCTTCAGTAATATCTTTGATCGCTTTTTTGATGGTCTTCGGGGTGATCCTGTGTTTTTTGTTGTAAGCAAGCTGCACGTCGCGGCGGCGGTTGGTCTCCCCTATCGCATACTCCAGCGACTTCGTCATCTGGTCGGCATAGAGGATGACGCGGCCGGAGACATTGCGCGCCGCCCGCCCGATTGTTTGTATAAGCGAGGTCTCGCTGCGCAAAAATCCTTCTTTGTCGGCGTCCAATATAGCTACCAGCTCCACCTCCGGTAAATCCAACCCCTCGCGCAAAAGGTTCACTCCAACGAGCACGTCATGCTCGCCCTTGCGGAAGTCCGTGAGTATCGTGATGCGATCCAAGGTTTGTATATCGCTGTGGATGTATGCGGCTTTGAACTTGCGGTCTTTGAGATATTCCGACAAATCCTCCGCCATTTTTTTGGTGAGAGTCGTTACCAAAATCCGCCCACCATGCTTTATTACTTTTTCCGCTTCTTCCAAAAAATCCTGCACCTGCCCAAGCTTCTTTTTGTCGCCTGTAATAGTGCGCACCTCGATTTCCGGATCCACGAGCCCTGTTGGGCGTATCACTTGCTCCACCACTCCCCCACTTTTCTCCTTTTCATATTCCGAGGGCGTTGCAGAAGTATAGATTATTTGTCCGACACGTTCATTAAATTCTTCAAAGGTGAGCGGCCGGTTATCTACCGCCGAGGGCAAGCGAAAGCCGTGCTCAATGAGCGTCAGTTTGCGCGAGCGATCACCCTCGTACATCCCGCCGATTTGTGGCACGGTCACATGACTTTCATCTATCACAGTCAAAAAGTCGGGTGTGCCATCTTTTTTATGAGGAAAATACGTCAGAAGTGAGTACGGCGGCTCTCCGGGTTTTCTCCCATCGAAGTGACGGGAATAATTTTCTATCCCGTTGCAGTAGCCGAGTTCGCGTATCATCGCCAAGTCGTAGTTAGTCCGACGCTTCAAACGTTCGGCCTCCAAGACCTTCCCAGCACGCTCAAGCTTCGCGAGACGCTCTTTGAGCTCAACTCTGATATCTTCAATCGCACGCTCGCGTTCGTCCTCCGGTGTTACATAATGTTTTGCGGGAAAGACAAATAGCGAACGTTTTTCTTTTTTTTCCGTACGGGTAATTGCGTCAATAACCCGGACTTTACCGACTTTCTCACCCTCAAACTCCACACGGTACAACACCCGCTCCCCTGTCGGCATTATTTCAACTGCGTTGCCGACCGCGCGGAACGTACCGGGAGTCAGGTCGGCGTTGGTGCGTTCAAAGTACAATCCGATGAGCTCGCGTATCAGCTCGGCGCGGTTTTTCTTACCCCCACCCGTCAATTCCAAATGCACCCGTACGTACTCCTCAGGACTTCCGAGTGCGTAAATGCATGACACCGAGGCAACAATAATCACGTCCTTTCGCGTTAAGAGCGCCTGGGTAGAAGCGTGTCGCAACCGTTCAATCTCTTCGTTAATTTGTGCCTCCTTTTCTATATAGGTGTCGCTGTGCGGAATATACGCCTCCGGCTGGTAGTAGTCGTAGTAAGAGACAAAGTAGTGCACGGCGTTCTCCGGGAAGAATTCACGATATTCTTGTGCCAACTGGGCCGCGAGCGTTTTGTTATGAGCAATAACAAGGGCGGGCTTTTGAATCTTCTCAATCACGTTTGCAACCGTGAATGTTTTGCCCGAGCCGGTGACCCCAAGGAGGGTTTGATGTCGCTTCTTCTCCTTTATTCCTTTGACAAGCACCTCGATTGCTTTCGGCTGGTCGCCCGCCGGCTTAAATGGTGCCTTGATTTTGAATTTCGTTGACATTAGAGAGAATTTATAACACATTTACTACTAGATGAGTAACGCGTAGGAGACCATCATGGCGCTACTGGGCGAGACAAGTGTCGCGAGCATCTTCAGTTCGCAGGAAAAACACATCGTCTTCCCCGTAAGCGACGAGGGAGCGATGGAAAAGGGGTCAGCAGGAATGGCGTTCAATAGATGGCCGGGTCTGCTCTCAAAAATCGGGAGAAGGTCTGGAGTGGCGATAGAAGAAGGTGGAAAATGGTTTTACCCCATCGAGTGCTATTTTCACCGCGATAAAATTGGTTGGGGCAGGGCACCTGAGATTTTCAAGGAATTTCTGACCAAAGGACTCCCAATCCCCCTGACAACTCCAACCGGGGTCATCGTGCCCTCCTCTGAGTATGACCTCATGTTGGGGGTAAAAATCGACATCCTGTACCCGGCAGTTAAGCAAGCAGCCGAACAACGAGAGATCATGGCCTACATAAACCTCTGGAAGGAGGAGGCCAAGTAACTTGGGCGACGCTGTGAACGCGTTGCCCACTATTTTTTATAAAAAAGTGCCGCCCCGAAGGACGGCACGAGTCGGTTCACAGCGGAACGGAGGGGGCTGGGGGGAAATCTCCAAACCGCCAGGAACCTGAGGAGTATAGCTTTAAGAAAAAACTTTTTCAATTCTTGTATTCACACATAAATTTTTCCTTAAAATCTTCAAAATTCCCATTCAAAATTGCCTCACGAATCTGCTCGGCAAGACGCGTCAAAAAGCGAATATTGTGAGTGGTCGCGAGTATTGGCCCCAGCATCTCGTTAGTGCGAAAAAGGTGACGCAGGTACGCGCGGGTGTGGTTTTTACATACACTGCAGCCACATTCTGAATCTGGAGGAGAAAAATCCTCCCTGTATTGTGCTCCTGAAATATTTATTTTCCCCGCACGTGTGTAGAGCGTCCCATTGCGACCATTGCGAGTCGGCAGGACACAGTCAAAAGTATCAATCCCCGCCGCAACGCCGATAAATAAATCCTCGGGCTCCCCTATTCCCAGCAAATGTCGTGGTTTTCCTTTTGGCAATTCTCGATTTACCTTATCCAAAATCCCCAAGATATCTTCTTTGCTGAAGGAGCCGCCGATGCCGTACCCATCAAAATCCATCCCGGCAAGTTCTTTTGCACTTTCTATACGCAAATCTTCAAAGCGCCCGCCTTGCACAATGCCGAAGATTCCTTGCGCCGCATTTTTTTCTACATTTTGTCTATGCGCTTTCAAACTCCGCCCTGCCCACCGGTGAGTGCGCTCCATCGCTTCTTTCTGATACTTGTAGTCGGCCGTAGGCGAAGTGCACTCATCAAATGCAAAAATAATATCCGCGCCGAGTTGGTGTTGGAGTTCTATCGAGCGCTCAGGGGTAAACCTATGAAGCGTACCGTCTAGGTGGCTGGTGAAGGAAACCCCCTCTTCATCTATGACGGCAAGTTTTCCATGAGAAGTAGCGAGTTCTTCGTCAAACACTGCAACTCCTTCTTCCACTGCTTTTTGTTCCGGCAAGAATTTTGAAACCTTTTTACCAAACCCAACGCCTAGTGAAAATACCTGGAAACCGCCGGAGTCGGTCATGGTGGGGAGGGAGGTGCCCATAAACTTTCCTACCCCGCCCGCTTTCTCCACTGTCTCCAAACCGGAGAGAAAAAGATGATAGGCATTCGCGATCACGCTTTGCACGCCAAGCGATTCAAAGCGATCGGGTAAAACTCCTTTAACCGTTGCCTTAGTTGCAACTGCAATAAATGTAGGGGTTTTAATTTCTCCGTGCGGAGTCGTCAAAACCCCGGCTCGTGCAAGAGAGCCGGGGTTTTCTTTTTCAATGCGAAACGAAACGGGACGAACCATTACTGCACGGGGGATGCCTTTTGTACACTCACGAGTTCAACTTCAAAAATCAACGTCGCGTTCGAAGGGATCGGTCCATAGCCCGCAGCCCCGTAGCCAAGCGAGGGCGGAATGACGAGCAGGCGTTTGCCACCGACTTTCATGCCAATGAGCCCTTGATCCCAACCTTGGATCACTGCGCCCGCGCCGAGCACAAATTTGTACGGCTCCCGGCCCACGGTTGAATCAAACACTGTGCCATCTTCAAGCTGGCCGGTGTAGTTGACCATGACCGTATCGCCTGGAGCAGCTTCAAGACCGCTCCCCGCCATAGTGTCTTGGGTAACAAGTCCACCTCCAAACGTATCTCCTCCTGATGATATTCCAAAAGGTAACATACCGATAAAAAAGAGTCCTACAACGGCAAGCCCCGCTACAACTCCAACACTAACCGCTGTTTGTCTTGTTGTCATAGCTACTACGATACCTTTGCGTCTGGGGCGGAGCAAGCCCTACCTGTGCACAGGACCAGCCCTTAATATTCTACCGTAAATCGCTCGGTTGTGGCACCCGAGTCGCCGATAATCACGCCACCGGTTACGTACCCGCCGTCAGAGCCGTTTGCGCCGAGTGCCGCGGCTTGATCATAATTTGCAGACGAGCTAAGCATCTGTCCGTTGACTGCGATAAGGAAAAGCGCAAAGACAGCAACAAGCGAACCCCGGAGCAGAAGGTCGACGGGTTGTACTTGAATATGAACAAGGAATGCGAGCGCAAGTGCGAGGACCAGAAGTACTGCAACACCACCAAGTATCCACGCGGTTGTCGCCCGCGGCTCCGTGACCACCCGCGCAAACGTGCGTAAAAGCGATTCTGAAAGTGATGGCGGGTGTGGCGCACTAAAGACCGGAGCGGCGGGAGTGGGAGCCGCGGCGACCGACTCTCCGGCTACCTCCGACACAGTGGCGGACGCAGTTGTGGTGACAGAAGGTTGCTCTTGGGGGGGCACGGGAGTCGGTGAAGATACCACTACCACCTTGCGCGGGGTGCCAAAAAATTGCACGACAAACGTCGCCGAAGACCCTTTATAAGAACCTTGTGCTATCCCGACGCCGATTTCTTCATAGACCGGCTTAACAATGTTGGCTTTGTGTGTCGGGGAATCCATCCAGGCCTCAACAACATCCGAGGAGTCGACAAAGCGTACGGCCAAGTTCTCCCCTGCCACCGTGTAGTCATAACCCTCTTCCGAAATCCACGCCCACGGCTGTTTGCCATCCGGCCCTACGTGAGAGAAATAACTGCGAGCCGCCATATCTTCGGCTTTGCGTTGTGCCGCGGCATCTAAAATTTCATTTTCAATAAGGTCAGGGGCCGCTGCCTGCACACGCTCGGCGTTGGTGAGTAGAATTATTTCGCTGCCGATAACCGCCGCGAGATATTCCCCGAACGATGAGCGTCCGACAAGGTTGGTGACCAAAAACCCTTCCGCCGCAAGGATAACCCCAAGAAAAAAGAGGAGCGCTTGCCTCCCCAAAACCCCCGGCCGGTACGCATTCTCTGTAGTTGGGATACAGAAGTTTTTAAGTCTCCCGAAAAAACCCATTGTACAATAGTAGCACATGAGAAAAACCTTTTTTGCGCTTCTTTTTCTTATTCCTGTGGTCACATCTGCGGCAGGGTTTGCGAGAGAATCTCTTTTTCTTTCAAAAAGTCCGGTTGTAGAGGGCGAGACGGTGATGGTTCATGTCGTTCTTTCGAACGACACTACGGAAGTATTCCGGGGTGATATGCGCCTGCGGGTTAAGGAGAACAATATCGGCGTAGTCTCGGTAACGCTTGCCGCGGGCGAAGCGCGGGCGCTGTCTGTCTCTTGGACGCCCGAGGCAGGAACCCATACTGTCGTAGCGGAGTTGCGCACGAGCGGCGGAGATGTTGTCGAGAAAGAGCAGGCGACTTTTGTTGTGAAAGAAACACCAAAAACCCTCGTCGCCGGCACTTCAACTACAAGTGCCCCCGTCGAGCCCTCAACGGAAATCCAACAAGCAATCGCAAATATCTCTCCGCAAGTAGCGGCGGGAGCGGAGCCCCTGTTCACAACGCTTGATTCTTGGCGGCAAACCGGAGCAGACTTCCTCGATACACAAATCGCTGGAGCCAAAGAGCACCTCCCCACGGGAGGCATACTAGGCGCAGAAACCGCACAAGAAGCAAAAAACAACCCCTTGGGGTCGGTCGTGACCGTTTTTCAGACGCTCTATTTTTATATCCTCACGCTACTGCGTTACCTGATCGCGAGCGCTATTCTTTTTTACCCGCTCCTCGTCGTCCTCTTCATCTGGGGGCTGTGGAAACTCTACCAGCGCATGTCCCGCCCCCGCTTTAGATAATACAGTTCTCAAAAACAAAGTTCATCGGAATGCGGGAAATTTTCTCCTGATAAATTTTCCTATGACCCGGCGCCGTCGCGCCTCTCAACATTCCGTCAAACTTGTTTTTGCTACTGTAGCAAAGGCAAGACAAATTTTGAGGGGGTACGGAGCCGGACGCGGCGAGTCTTCAGGGCTTTCGTAGCAACGAAAAGCCCGTACCCGGGAAAATTTGATTTTGCCGAGCTATTTTGTGGAGCGGTAGTGCCAAAGCGCAACTCCGAATAGAAACACCGTAAC
>MEWX01000015.1 GCA_001775485.1 Candidatus Adlerbacteria bacterium RIFCSPLOWO2_01_FULL_51_16 | reverse complement strand
CTAGTATATCCTTTTTATGTTTCTTTGGATTTATTTCCCACCAGAATTTTTTGGAGAAGTTTTTTGACTCATCGCACACGCGCTTCAGATAGTAGAGGTCTTTGGTGGGGATGACTTGCAGGGTTTTGCCCATGCGGGGCATAGTAAGAGGAGATAGGCCGTCTTGCCTGCGCTCGGAGTTGAGCCGTTCCATAAAATACTTCAAAAGCTCCCCGCGCTCGGTAATGCGCTCTTTTTTATTTGCCCCCTCCTTTATATGAACACCGATATGCTTCATACAGTGTGGAGTATATCAAATTTGACAAATACCGAAGAAACGATAGAATCGGAAAAGGCAGTTTGGTGCAGACGGTGGATATTTCACCCAACCCCCTCCAGCGTCTGTGCTGCCCGACCGGCGTCCGCGTCGGTCGGGGACAATTTGTACAAAATCAGTTTGGGTGCACGGCGGCGGCATTCCCCCCCACGCCCCTCCGACCGCCTGTATCCGGCCCGGGCTGTTACGACCCATGAAACCAACACAGCCCGGGCGCCAACATGCCACGCGGGCATCTGGTCTCGCGTAGCCCTTAGAGCCAGCCCTTCCATCTTCGGATCGGCTGGCTCTTTCAATTTTCCGTAGAAAACGGCATTATGTGATGCGTAATGCAAAAAGACCCCGTCGTACAAGTTGGCAGTGCGGTGCTGCGCCAGATAGCGAAATCTCTTTCTAAAAAAGACATTACGTCCCGCAAAATAGCGGGTATTGTTAAACGCATGAAGACGGTGCTTACGAAAGAGGGTTTCGGGGTCGCTATCGCCGCGCCACAAATCGGAGAGTCCTTGCGTATATTTGTGATTGCAGGAAAGGCGTTTTCTATTGCAAAAGAGAATAAAAACCCCCTGCCGGATAAGGTGTTCATCAATCCGGAAATAACCAGAGTTTCAAAGTCAAAAAAAGAAATGACCGAAGGGTGCCTCTCGGTGCGCAACAAGTACGGCGCGGTCCCGCGGCACGAAAAGGTAAGTATCAAAGCGCTCGATGAAACCGGCAAGTCGTTGAGCTACCACGCCTCAGGGCTTGTGGGACAGATATTTCAGCACGAGATAGATCACCTCAACGGCATTCTCTATATAGACAAAGCGACGGCAGTCGTCGACGACGAAGAGTGGAAAGAACTCAAAGAAAAACGGACAAAAGAAAAGCATGGCTAAAACAAAACCGCCTCTGTTCACCTTTTTCGGAACACCACTCTTCTCGGTGCGCGTTTTGGACGCACTTGAAGCAAACGGGCTCTTGCCCGCGCTCGTTATAACCGCACCCGACAAAAAGCAGGGTCGCGGGCAGAAACTTGCACCTTCAGCCGCAAAAGTGTGGGCGCAGGAGCGCGGTATTGATGTTATTACCCCGGCAACTCTCAAAGAGGCTGCGTTGATTGCCGAACTTCAAAATACCGACTGGGATGTGTTTGTGGTCGCCGCATATGCCAAACTTATTCCAAAAACTATTTTGGATATTCCTCGCAAGGGCTCGCTCAATGTCCACCCCTCGCTCCTGCCAAAATTCCGCGGCCCATCCCCCGCCCTCTCCGCAATTTTGGCAGACGAGCGCACAACCGGCGTCTCAATAATGCAGATGACCGAAAAGATGGATGCGGGGCCTGTTGTCGCCCAAGCGCGCGTTGAGCTAACACAAGAGGACTGGCCGCCCACAGGGAGCATGCTTGAAGACATGCTCGCGACAGAGGGCGGCAACCTGCTTGCGGAGATACTGCCAGAGTGGATTGCAGGAAACATAACTCCCGAGCCCCAGAACGAAAGTAAAGCAACCTATACGCGCAAGTTCACCGACAAAGACGCCCTTCTCGATGCATCAAGGTTCAACCTTGATGCAGGGTATTCCCGTGAAGCGTTCCTTAAAATTCGGACATTTGATCGCAACCCACGTGCTTACTTTGTTGATGAAAAAGGGAGACGTGTGATAGTAACCGAGGCCGAGCTCAAAGACGGTAAACTAGAGATCCTAAAAGTAATCCCCGAAGGCAAGAAGGAGACAGATTTTAAAACTTATCGCGCCAACCGCGCAGATATTCTTTCACTTTAACCGCGCTGCGGCGGAAGATTTGGAGTTTCTTCTTTTTTGTTTGGGTGAGGTTGCGGAAAAGTTCTGCGGAAGCAATGTCTATCGCCTCATGCAACGCGTCACCCCGCGCCTCGGCACGCAAAGGCCCGGGCAAACCCGGCTCATAGAGCATAAATTCCGCACAGTATTTCTTTCCGTCCCAAAGCGGCATAAACTTTAATTCCACGTCTGTGCGAGCGGCTTCTAGGTCCCCCACAAACTTATCGAGAGAGGCGAGCTTCTTCTCTACATAGGCGCGATTTTCCGGACTGATGGAAACCCCCGTCCCTTTGATGTTGTAGTGCATCATCTTTCTTACTATAGCAAATATAAAACGCCGCAACCTACCTCAAGGTTGCGGCGTTGGAGATGTCGAGCGGATCGTTCTAGTTGAGACGAGACCATTTGAGCATCTCATAAACTGGTCGACGTTTGATGAGCTTGAAGTACCGCGGCGGTGTTTCGCCGAAGCGGTTAGTGAACGGCGGGACTTTCTCATCTTTTTTGAGAAGCACGACGGTGTTCATGAGATAGCAACGTCTCTCATTTTGGTTTTCCCCATAGAGGGGAACGACCTCGAGCACGTGTCCGAGGTACTCGTCCTTCCTAAAAATAGGGACGCACCCCAGGACGATGTGCGTTGCTTCTCTCTCGGGCTTGTTGCTGTCGGACCCCCAGTACTCGCCGGGGATCCATTTATCCGCTTCAGCCTTGGGGAAAAGACCGACGACATCGCTCCCGATATCGACACTCCTCTGCCCAGGTGCCTGCTCGCGCAAGATTTTTGTCATCCCGTACTCCTACTGCTGTTGGTGAACTGATTCTCACCCAATAATATACTTTTACAAAAATAAAGTCAAGAAATTATTTATTTTATTGCTGCGCGACACGTTTATAGCGGCCCATGAGTTGCGCGTGCGCGAGCACATGCCCCTCAATTGCATCGAGTACTTGCTGCTTTGTGGTACCTTCCTTCAAAGCAAGTTCACTATCGAGCGCGTATAACACAAACATATAACGGTGCTCGCTCGGCTCATACTGCGGCGGCGGACACGGCCCCGTGTATCCCAACTTCCCTGCCCCATTATTGCCTCGCACTCCCGCGGAGCCCCCTTCGGCAATGATGGTAGTGGTTGTGAGGATATTGAAGAGTACCCAATGGTCAAAAACGCCATCTGGCTTCACGGCCTTCGGCACATCCGGGTCGTCCATAAGGAGTACCACCGAGAGGGCATTTTTGGGGACGTCTGAGATTGTTACAGGCGGGCTCACGTTCTCCCCATCGCAGGTGTACCTAGAGGGGATAGTGGCACCGTCCCCAAATGCTGAACTTTCAAGTTTCATAGAAGTTGTTGCTGATGAGTTATCCGGTAATCGGGGTGTGGGGCGGCTGAAGGCGTACCACGCGCCTACCGCGACGATGATAAATAGGATTCCGAGTATCGCGTAAGCATTCCTCATTTCTTTTTCTTCGCCTCTGGCGCCCGCTCGCCAAAGTAGCATGCTTCCATATTGGAGCCGTCGGGGTCGTAGACAAACGCGGCGTAATAGGTAGGGCCGTAGTTGAGCCGGAAGCCGGGGCCGCCGTTATCTTTACCTCCTGCTTTGAGCCCCGCTTTGTAGAACTCCTGCACGGCCTTTTTACTTTTTGCGCCGAAGGCGACATGCGTGGGGAGAACCTTCTTTTTCTTCGCTATCCAGAAGCTCGTGTGCCCACCCTCCTTGAAGCCGGCGGCTTGCCCGGACTCCATTGTCTGCTTGTACCCCAGGGGCTTTAAAAGAGCCGTGTAAAACTTCTTACTCTTTTGATAATTGGAAGCCGGGACCATTACGTGCTCAATCATGTCTCCCAGTATAGCAAAACGCCCGCTCCAAGTTGGAGCGGGCGCGTGGCCTCGGCAGCGCCGGCTAGCGCGGGAGCATCTGCACGAGGGCGGGAGGGCTCAATTCGGCGCCCTTCGCCCTGCTGGTGACACCCGAGTAGACCGCCCAAACTGCGACGGCAATACACGCCGCGATAAGGCCCCATTCGATGGCGGTGGCTGGACTCACCCCCTTTCTTCTCTCACGAGAGGATAATACGAATCTAGTACTCTGTCAATTTACCTAATTTCATGTATAATTTTTTACGTTCGTTTATTCCGCGGTAGCTCAATGGTAGAGCAGCTCCCTGTTAAGGAGTTGGTTGTAGGTTCGAGTCCTACCCGCGGAGCCTAAAAATACGATATGATTTCCTCTGTAACTAAAGCGGGGGGATTCGGCGTTCTATAGGTATGAGTATTTCAAGAAAAAAATTCGTTATTCTCTTCATCATTTCTGGGTTCGTCTTTCTTTTTATTACTACTTCACTTTTGGGATCAACAGGTCCCCGAGGATTCCCTAAACCCCCCGACTCTGTCCTCAGAACTGGTGGCAACTCACCAATAGCCTGGAAGCGCACCGTGTCCACAATTATAGTACCTATTAAAATTGTTTTGATAGGACCTTTAGCTCTGCCTCAGATTAATTTTTTGAAGGATGATCCGCCACCTCCATTTATTGGTATCTATCTCGTTTTCTATTGGACGATTCTTGCCTTAGCTCTTCATTATCTCCTTGGTAAAGTGAAGCACCCTTAACGCATCATCAGACTCGATGGACAGGATTACAATGCCATACTTCATTCTCGCAATAGTGTTTGGGGTGTTTCTGGTTGTATATGGTGAATATGATGATAGCCCCGGAGGGCAGCTACTGGGGCTACTTGCCGTTATTGTCGGTATTGTCGGCGTAATAAAAAGAGTGCGTGTTCGGTAACGATTACTTCAACGATGAGGGCAGCCGGCCCAACAGCAAGGCCGGCGCTTCCCTTCTATGAGCTCCTCACGCGTTCTCTTTATATGGAGTGTTCTCGTCTCCGGTTTTTTGACTGATAGAACCCAGCAGATCCACTCGTTGCGAGCGAGAGGGGTAATGTCCTCCCACACTACTCGCGCCGCAGGCGCTGACATAAGGGCTTTTCGTAGATCCGCCGGCATGCTGTGCACCACACCACCGGCAATTCCTTTTTTGCTCATGCTGAATTTTTCCTTAATTGCCGTACCAACTCTTGAGCCAGCTTCGCATCATGTCGATTTCCCGGGACTGCGAGGTAATGATGTTGTCGGCAAGTTCTTTCATCTCAGCGCGCTGCGTTGAAGCTTGAAGCATTTGCGCCATCATGATGGCCATTTCGTGGTGCGGAATCATCTGCTCAATGAACTCGCGATCAAACTCTGAAGCGGAGGTGCCCGCGAGCACTGCCGTGTCCCCTTCCATGCTACCCATATGCATCCCGCCCATGCCTCCCGGCGGCACAGTCGTGCCGTACCACGCCTTGTACCAGCCACTCATGTCGTTAATTTCTTTTTGTTGCGCCTCAATAATCCCATTGGCAAGCGAGATAATTTCCGGTCGTTTTGAGCGCTCAAGTGCGATTTTTGCCATTTCTATCGCGCCTTCGTGGTGCGGGATCATCTGCACGATGAAGTGCTGATCTATATTTTGTCCCATCATAGAACCCTGAGACATCATGTGATTGCCCGTTGGTATTGCGGCGTTCGTACCCCGCAAGGTATACCCCACGCCGATGCCAACGATGAGCAATACCGCTCCAATAATAAGTGGGTTTCTTTCCATAACATTACGATTATAACGAATAATGTTGCGGTCCGATACTACACACTACAGCTTGCACTGCTTTTGCCTTGCGGCGCAACCGCCGCGGCAACACGCGCGAAGCCCGACGCACTTGAATATTCCTTCCCGAGCACTTCCTGTGGCGACACCTCTTTCCATGCGACCCCCTTCTGTTGTTTATAGAGTGCAATTGTCCTATAGGTGTCGGG
Organism: Candidatus Adlerbacteria bacterium RIFCSPLOWO2_01_FULL_51_16; assembly: GCA_001775485.1. Taxonomy (GTDB): domain Bacteria; phylum Patescibacteriota; class Minisyncoccia; order Phycocordibacterales; family SBAW01; genus GWA1-54-10. The sequence continues at coordinate 2,907 of MEWX01000015.1, read as the reverse complement.
GAACCAGTAGGAGTTGACGGCGAGGGCCGCCCGCCACATCTCCTCTTCGGAAATATCCTGCGAGGCCATGAGCTCCAGGAGTCCGAGCATCGCCATCCCGTGGTTGCAATCGGGGAAGTGTGTTGAGTTCCCGCAACACGGGCGGTAAATGCCGCGTGAGAGTTTTTCAACGAGCGCCTGCTGCTCTTTGGTGAGTATGACAAGCGAGTGCATGCCGTAGTGCTCCATCGCATCACCACTCGCGAGTGTCCATCCGCCGGTTGAGGCAAATCCGCCAGCCGGCGGACCATCTCCCCCGTACTTCGGGTTCATCATCTCTGCCCTGTCTTCAAGAATCGGGTTTGTATTCGCAAGGCCAAGTGCCCAGAGAAGGTTGAGGAGGTACGGGGCATTCTCTCGTGTAATACGCACCCGCTCGGGATTGTCGCCCTCAAGAAGCACCTTTTGCTCTTCGGTCAATGTGCCATAAAGTGTCGTGAATTTCTTTTTATCAATGGCGCCCACTTTGACAAGCTGTCTGCCAAGGTCGCCCCAGACAATGGGGAGCACTACCCCTTCCTCCGGGGCGACCGCACCGGTGTCTACCGAGCGCGCAGGAACCGGAATACTGAGGAGTACGAGCAGGAGAACGCTAGCCGCAAGCGCCGCAGGGATTGTGAAGCGCTCCACGATTTTTTCAAGTGTGTTATCCATAGTTACTTGTCGCAGCAATCTTCCATCTTTTTGATAATATCCTCAACCGACCACACTTCACCCGCAGATTTCGCAGAAGTGCGGAGCCCGGCTGCCTTTAACCGTTTCATTGTTTCTTTAATCCCGAGCGTTTGAATTTCGTTTAGGATCTGGCGACGCTGTTCGCAACGGGAGCAGTGCGGAAGGTGAAGGGCTTTTGCAAGCTTTGTAATTGCATCTCCTAATTTGAGTTGTCGTTTAGACATAGTAGAGAACGAGTAGGCCGATAATAATCATCGCCACCCCCGCAAACAGGCGAACCGCCTTGAGGTTCGTGCGCTTCCACTCCCCTACCTTGTCTACGACGGCTTTGTCAGCCGCAAACCAAAGCACTGCGACAAGCGGGGCGACGAGGATGAGGTTGTAGAGCACAAGGTACCCGAAGCCCGCGGCGTAGGTGACCTGGTCGTGGAGCAGCCCTATCACCATGAGGTAGGGGCCTCCGAGGCACGGCAATTGGCATACCCCGACGAGAAGCCCGAGGACAAATGCGGCGGGGATCGTCGCTTTTTGCATAAGGGCACCCATCGCACCGTGAGAGACCGCGGGGATCTTGAGCTTCAGGGGGAAGGAGGGGAAGAGAGCGTTTACGAGGTTGATGATGCCAAAGAGGATGAGGAGTGTAGCACCGAACTTCCCCATGAAGTGCGGCACACTGAAGAGGTGCAGAACCTGCAGGGCACCAAGGCCGATTGCCAAGTATGCGGCAAAGATGCCTGCAATGTAGACACCCCCGACCGCAAGGATCCTCCCCCGCGTCATCTGCATCCCGAAGAGGAATGCGACCGTGATGAGGAGAATAGAGAACGAACACGGGTGAACGCTGTCAAGGAGTGCGGACACCCCGACCAAAGGTAGGAGCCACGCGCCCCCGCCACTTATGCCCCAGATGAGAGAGGCGGTGAAGGGCGCGTACTTGAGGGCAAGAATGCCCGCGATGAGCGCGAGAAGTACCCCTGCCATGATAAGAATCCTTTTCATAGTTCAACTTCATTCACTATGACTAAGGGGTTACGTTTGCTTTGATCTCAAGCGAGAGCGTGCCACCTCCGCTGTCTTTGAGGTAGATGAAGCGATTGATTGCCCCGACACCCGCAGGGCCGTGCGCGTTCGGGTCGTAGACGACCTCAATTTCCAAACTTGTCCCCGCAGGGATCGTCTCGTTTGCTTTGGGCACAGAGCTGCCGTGCCCCGGCATGCCGAACGGCCCGCGACGCGCTTCCCCTTCGCTAAGGAGGAAGGCCTCCGTGCACATGCAAGAAGTAAACACATCGGTCACGAGAACATCCACATTGCCCCCATTCCTAACAGTGAACGTGCGGCTTACGGTACCGTCCTTCATCGAGATCAACCCGAAGTCGTACACGTTTTCCTCCGCCGTGAGTGGGCTCTCCACTTCAGGCGAAGCGTCGGGTGCACGGGCGCTACCCGTGCTGCCCCACCACATGAGGCCGCCTATCGCGAGGATCGCGAGTGCGGCAATTCCTATTGTTTTGTTGTTCATAATATTGTGAGATAGGCTAATAACGCCCACTATGGGGCGAGGAGAGAGCCGCATCCACTGAGGTAGAGAGCGGCTTTAGGCGGATGTAGGACTGTGTTCTAAAAGCGCGAGCGAGCGCAAGAGTGCGTGCGTTGGAGCAAGATTATTTTCTACCGCTCTGCGCGTGCGCAGAAAATACGGGAGGAGAGGCCGTGCGACACTTCTGAAGACCGCAAACAACGCAAATACAAAAAGGAGCAAAAGGGTGAGCAGGGTGTTTTGTGTGAGGGTCACGGCAAACTGGTTCTGCCACGCGCCCACATGGTTGAGTGGATTTGTTGGGCATAGAGCTGCGTCGTGGCCCGCAAGCGGGCAGCCCGCCATTTCTTCCATAGCGCCGCCTCCTATCATTAGGTAAGAATTCGCGATACCTCCGGCTCCAACAAGCAGAAAGATAATGACCAGCATTCCGATAAGTGTTTGCTTGGGGTCCATATATAGTAGTGTATTACAATTTCAACCTTGGTTCCACCCACTTCAGTGCAACTGCGTTTAAGGCAACGATAATGGAGGAGGCGGACATGAGAAGTGCCGAAATTTCTGGCCGGAGTGACCAGCCGAAGGAGGTATAAAAGACCCCAGCGGCAACAGGAATGGCAAGCACGTTATAAATTGCGGCCCAAAAAAGATTT
>MEWX01000014.1:117045-120924 GCA_001775485.1 Candidatus Adlerbacteria bacterium RIFCSPLOWO2_01_FULL_51_16 | reverse complement strand
CGGGTTTTATGACTGGAAAATTATGGCAAGCGTGTACGGTTCTTTTGTATTTATTGGATGCTTGAGTTGGCTGAATAGAACCTATGGGGGAGTATCCTTTGTTTGTTTGTCGGTCGTTGCTGCCTCGCTGTTGTTTTTCTTCATCACCAACTCCGCGGTATGGCTTTTCTCGCCATGGTACGAAAAAAGTTTTACCGGCCTCCTATACGCGTGGGAGCTTGGTATCCCCTTTCTGCGCAATATGCTCGTAGGAGACCTATTTTACACTACGGCTCTCATTATGTTTTTTGAAGCGGTACGAGCGGGCACTCCTATGTTTCATTCAAAGCTCGATACAGCGCGAGTTCAAGCGGGATCTGTGGAAGCGGTGTCCTGTTCATCTCAATAAGTGCCCCCAAAAGTTCCGAAAGAAGAACCGAGTTTATCGCAGCACCCGATTTTCCGGATAGATCTTTGAGGAGTTTCAGGTCATCTTCGCCAAACTGTTCGGCAACTTCTCCTTTAAGTTCCGGCGCGAAGCGCATAAGCAAGACTCCGCGCACTTTGGCGATTGCCAAAAGTGCAAAGACCTTCGGTTCCGCACCACCTGCAATCGCACTATGGAACGCTTGAAGCGCTTTTGCAATATCTTTTGCTGCAAGTGCCTGAAGAAACGAGTTTATAGTGGCCGATGATGGTGCACCGACCACCTTACCCACCTCACTCTCCGATAATTTTTTATCGGCTGAAACAGTGAGTACTTTCTGGAGTATCCCAAGCGTGTCGCGGAAGCTCCCCTCCCCCATGAGCGCAATCAACTCCGCGCCGGCGGGAGAAAGTGAGACGCCTTCTTTTTTTGCGACATCGAGCGCCAAAGATTTGAGCGCCTCGTGCGACGGCTTTTTAAATTGAAATACCTGACAGCGCGAAACGATGGTCTCCGGCACCTTCTCCAGCTCTGTCGTTGCGAGCACGAATATCACGTGGCTCGGCGGCTCTTCTAAAGTCTTGAGGAATGCGCCCCACGCATCGCGGGTTAAGGCATGCGCCTCATCGATAATATAAAACTTGTAGGTCGAATTAAACGGGAGTGTTGCCACTCCTTCGCGCAGCTCGCGGATTTCGTCTATGCCGCGGTTCGAAGCGGCGTCCATCTCATACACATCTTGCTCGTCGGTGCCGAGTGCTTTCGCTAAAATCCGCGCCATCGTGGTTTTACCCGTGCCGCGGCTGCCCGCAAAGAGGTACGCATGGGATATTTTTTTCTGCTTTACAGCCGCCTGCAAAACCGAAATCACGTGTTCTTGCCCACGTACCTCCGCAAAGCTCTGCGGTCTGTACTTACGATAGAGCGCCAGCGGTGTCCGCTCCTCCACCCCTCCCTCCCGTTTTGCCATGGTGCAATTCTACGCCAAAACCTGCATAAAAGAAAAAGGCCGGCGGGTGTTACCGCCGGCCTTACTTACGCACGCGCTTCTTGCAATGCCTGGAGTTGAAGTGCCCTCTTTCTTCTTCCGGCATCCTTTTGGCGGATTCGCTCACGCTCCCTCTGTCGCATGGCGTTGTATTGACTCTCCGCCTTTCGGTATCTAAAAATAATCTGGGAGAGAGCCCTGAACGACGGGAGCCGAAGGAGCCCGCAAAGCTCCTGGTGCGGTAGACCGATTTTCCGGCCAAGAGTTGCCATTGTCATCTTTCCATTTTGGATGATGATTCTTTCAGCGGCGGATAGAAGCTGTTTGTATTGAAATTCTTGCCGTTCTTTCTCCTCCAGCTTCTTTTCGGTGAGTGCGATGTTGCGTTGTAGCTGTAGCTCCGTCAACGTGCTTGTTGCGGACATGGGTGTACCCCCCTGTGTGGTGAATCCAACTTCTGTGTAAAGGGTATCAGGAGAAAAACTTCTTCACAATATCTTCAACTTGCACAGCATTTTCCGTTTCCATTAACTTTATGCGCAATTCTTTGGCGCCGGGGAACCCCTCGCAGTAGGCCTTAAAGTGCTTTTTCATAATGGCGAAATTTTTTACATTTCCTAAAAGCTCTTCAAACAATTTTGTGTGCTCCACCATAATTTGCAATCTGCTTGCTGTATTCTCATATTCGTACGAATTAGAGAACAACCATGGGCGGCCGAAAATGGCGCGGCCGAGCATCGCGCCATCGGCACCACTCTCTTTTATTTTTTCTTTTGCATCATTTAAATCTTTTAGGTCGCCGTTGCCGATGATAAGCGTTTTGCTTTTCATTGCATCCCGTATTTCAACCGCTTTTTTTACCCGCTCCCAGCGCGCAGGCACTTTCGACATTTCTTTGCGTGTGCGCGCGTGGATTGCAACTGCAACGGGCTCAGCCGAGAGGAGTGCCGGCAACCATTCTTCTAAAATATCTTTGTTGTAGCCGAGGCGGGTTTTTAGCGAGACAGGCAAATTCGGCGCTCCACGCTTTGCGGCCGCAATCAACTCTTGGGCGAGTTTGGGGTTTTTGATAAGCGCCGCTCCCCCGCCCGCTTTCTCAATACTCCTGTCGGGGCACCCCATGTTTATATCCACACCATCAAACCCCAATTCTGCCGCGAGTGCCGCCGCCCTTTCCATCATTTCAGGACTACCGGTAAAAAACTGCGCGACAATCGGCCGCTCCGCTTCGCTAAAAATTAGATCTTTCATGAGTACTTCTCTGTTCCCCTTCATCAGTCCATCTGCCGAAACAAATTCTGTATAAAAAACATGAGGCCCTGCGGTTTTTGAATATTTCGCAATCATACGGCGAAACGCCGCGTCGGTGACGTTCGCGAGCGGTGCCAACACAAAAAATGGCTTCGGCAGATTTTTCCAAAAATTCATAGGGTTCTTGACAGAATGGCTTGAAAGGTGTCTACTGTCAACAGCAATCACTCACTCCTGGGAGAGATATATGTTCCTGTTTGGCCGCTTTTTCCCCTCGCAAAAGCAAAAGGTGAAGATAGTCTCCATCCCGGTCGAGAAGGAGGAGGAACTGGAAATTGTGCTGACGAGAGCCACAAATTTAACTTTTGGCGACTCTGGAGACCCACAGACGTTCGACCCCAAGCTCAATCCACACGATCTGTCTATCTCTCGACACAAGTGAACTGCGATCCCGCCACCAGTGCGGGGTCGTTTTTTTATTCTTCCGATCGTAGCTTGTAATACAGCTTGTCGCCAAAGCGCAGGTCCAAATATTCAAACTCGGTAAGCGTATGATTTTTAAACGGCTCCGCGGTGAGCGCCAAAGTAAAGCGTTCAAACACCTCTCCCCCATCATCCTTAAGCACAAACAAGAGTGTAAAACTATTTTCAAACGATAGACGCACATCCCCCTTACTATCCACCAATACACTTGCAATCTTTTCTCCAGCTTGATGTTGTGCTATTGCATCAACGAGTGCCGCAAGTGAACGGAAGAAATTTGAGTCCAAGAACTGCCACGGCCATTGCTGTCCGGGAACCCCACCAAAATATTTTTTATACGGATTGTCGGAAAACTCGGGCGCCTCCGCGTAGGCGATTCCGTCTTCGTCAAGAAGCAGGCAGGACGTCGAAGTTGCTATATGTTCTCCGCACCAGAGAGCTCTCGGCTCGCGGTCGAGCGCTGAAATATGGATGGTTGAAAAGTTTTCAGCTCGCACCTCAACGTGCTTGAGCGTTGAGTGTCCGGCAAGAATTTTTTGCTTGATGCGTTCTTTTGGGTACAAAAAGATATTGTCTTTGCGAAAAATATTAAAATAATACCCCTTGATTTCATTTTGCACTTCTCCTTCTATGGCTGCTGCAGCAACTGTTTTAACTTCCGAAACAGTGACTGCTGTAATGCGCAAAAAGCTTGCGTTTGCGAGCCATACCAACACACCGCACATAACAAGAACGAGCAATCCGCTCCCCC
>MEWX01000014.1:114229-117039 GCA_001775485.1 Candidatus Adlerbacteria bacterium RIFCSPLOWO2_01_FULL_51_16 | reverse complement strand
GCCTCCGGCGCCGCGCTTTGATACTAGATTCCGGCAATACGACGCGGGCCACAGCTATGATGCTTTCTTTTCAATCTTTCTCTTTCCCATATAGGTTTGCAGAACTCTCGGAATAAGAATAGAACCGTCTGCCTGCTGATTGTTCTCAATAATAGAGATAAGAATGCGCGGCGTTGCAAGCGCAGTGTTGTTTAGAGAGTGTAGAAGCGTGAGCTTCCCGTCCGCATCGCGGTAGCGGATGTTGAGCCGTCGTGTCTGAAAGTCGTGAAAATACGAAGATGAATGTGTTTCGCGGTATTTTTGCTCCGAAGGCACCCACGACTCTATGTCGTATTTTTTTACCTGCCCCAACCCCAGATCCCCGCCACAATTTACAACCACCCGGTGCGGAATCTCGAGCGCTTGGAGCATGTCTTCGGCGTTGCGGGTAATCTCTTCATGAAGACGGACTGATTCTTCGTGTGACGCTTCGCATAAAACTACCTGTTCAAACTTGAAAAACTCGTGTACCCGCATGAGACCTTTGGTGTCTTTGCCGTGGCTCCCCGCCTCTCTGCGAAAGCAGGGCGAAAAGGCCAGCACTTTTACGGGCAAAGATTCTTTGGGCAGCGTCTCATTCATGTAATACGCCATAGCCCCGACCTCGCCCGTGCCGGCAAGAAAATCTCCGTCTTGTGTTTTGTATAAATCTTCTTCGCCTTGCGGGAGATACCCCGTGCCTAAAAATGCGACTCGCTTTACAAGCGAGGGAACCATCATCGGCATAAAGCCGCCCTTTTTCACAAAATAATCGGTGACAAATTGCCAAATCGCGTGGTTAAGCAGCACGCCGTCGCCCTTCAAGAAGTAGCCGCGAAATCCGGACACCTTGGCTCCCCTTTCAAAATCTGCGATATCCAACTCCTGCATGAGCTCCGTGTGACTCTTCGGCGTGAAAGAAAACTCAGGCTTGGTGCCCCAAGTGCGGACCTGCTGGTTGTCCGCGTCAGACGCACCCTCCGGCACCGACACCTCGGGGACATTGGGCACCTGCACCATCAGAAGCTGCCATTCATGCATCACCTCTTCGAATTCTTTTTCTTTTGCCTGCAATGTTTCCTTAAGCGTGCGCATTTCTGTGATGAGGCGCTGCTTTTCTTCCTCACTCGCCTTAACGACCGCGTCAGAAACCTCGTTTTGTTTTGCGCGCATTTTTTCAACCTCCTGCAAAAGCACGCGACGCCGGTCATCGGCGATAATCAGTTTATTGAGATCAACCTCGATGCACTTCTTCTTAGCGCCCGCCTTTACCACGTCGAGGTTGTCCCGGATGAATTTGATATCGAGCATAGATCTGTGATATGAATTCTACAATGCAATTTCCCATGCGACAACTGAAAGGAAAGGACTTCCCTAAGCTTTTGCGGGAGATTCCGGACAAGCCGTCACTCCTCTATATACGGGGAGAGCTCCCGTCTCCGGATTTGAAATATCTCTGCGTTGTGGGCTCGCGCGCGTGCTCAATCTACGGCAAACGGATGACCCAAAAATTGATCGCGGGATTGGCATCGTACCCTGTTGCAATAATCTCAGGGCTTGCGCTCGGTATTGACTCCGAAGCACATAAGGCGGCACTTGATGTTGGATTGCCGACTGTTGCCGTGTTACCCTCCTCCGCCGACGACGCTTCGCTCTATCCTGCAAGCCACGTACCACTCGCGCAACGAATACTCGCTGCAGGCGGCGCACTCGTCAGCGAATACAAGGCACCGTTTAAACCAGCGACGTATTCCTTTCCCGCTCGCAACCGCATCATGTCGGGGATGTCCGTCGCAACACTTATTATTGAGGCAGGAGAGAAGTCAGGTACGCTCATCACCGCACGTTTGGCGCTCGACTATAACCGCGAGGTTTTGGCGGTGCCGCACGAGCTCGGGCGAGAGACGGGTGCGGGGGTAAACCGCTTGCTGCGCGAAGGGGCAACACTCGTGCGCGGCGGCGCCGATATCCTGCAGGCACTAGGGCTCAAAGAGAAGGACATCCCCGAGCAGATACCGCTCCCAACCGATTTAACAAAAGATGAAGCAAGGGTACTCCACGCGCTTACGGAGGCGCTCGTGCGGGATGAACTCATAGAGCGCGCGGAGCTTAGCGCGCAAGAGGCGAACGTCGCGCTCTCCTCGCTTTTAATCCGCGGCCTTATCACCGAGCGCCTTGGCAAAATAGAAAGAGCTTAGCGTTTATTCACTTTTTGCTTTTTTGTTGGTATGGTTGGAGCAGACGTTCACGCTCATGGAGGCCTTCATGCCTGCCCACAAATACGGAAAGATCGAGCAGAAAATCAGGGACCGTTACAACGCCGGCATCTCCCGCCAACAGGTAATGGTGGAGTTCAAGCTTGAGAACAATCAGATGGCGGGGCTTTCCAATCGGTTGGGGCTTGTTTGGAGTAGGCAGCCAAAGCCCTTGCACGTAGCGCGAGCGTTTGTGGAGAAGCCGGAACCAAAATCTCCGGCCAAGGTTGCAATGCCGCCGCAAAAAAAGTCCGGAAAACCCAAGCAGAATGCTCCAGGTGTTGAGCAAGGTACGGCCGCGCTATCGGCGGAAATAGATCAAAAATTTGTTGAAAGCACGAGGGATCTCCGGAGACGAATGGGAACGCCACCCATGATGTCCTCACGGGAAAGGCGCGAACGGGGATTTGAGGATCTGGAACTACCCGCGCACATGCCGAAGCCGGGAGATGGTCTTACCACGGAGGACATTCGTTTTCTGGATCGGATGCTCTACCGCGACAAAAAGTAAGTTCTCCCGCCAAAAAAAGTTTGCCC
>MEWX01000014.1:102808-114180 GCA_001775485.1 Candidatus Adlerbacteria bacterium RIFCSPLOWO2_01_FULL_51_16 | reverse complement strand
ACGTAGTGCCGGGCTTCTTCTTTTTTTGACTTATCCTTTGCACGTTTTGCGGGTTCGGTGTAATAGTAGACATTAATAATGAAATTGGTAATTGTAGAATCTCCCGCCAAAGCTAAAACGATTGAAAAGTATTTAAAGGAGATTGACAGCTCCGGCGATTTCCTCGTGCGTGCCTCGGTCGGCCACGTGCGAGACCTCCCGAAGTCAAACAAGAAGGCGATAGATATCCCCGCAGGGTTTGTCCCCCACTACGAGGTGGTGCCCGGCAAAGTGAAGGTGATCCATGAACTTCGCGGATTGGCTAAAAAAGCCAACGAGGTAATTCTTGCGACCGACCCGGACCGCGAGGGCGAGGCGATCGCCTGGCATATACAAGAGGAATTGGGGCTAAAAAAGTCCAAACGTATTGTCTTTTACGAAATTACCAAAGAGGCGGTCGAGGAGGCGCTTAATAACCCGCGCAACATAGACGACAATTTGCGCTTCGCCCAGGAGGCCCGGCGTGTTCTTGACCGGCTTGTCGGCTATGATCTCTCGGGCCTCATCTGGAAGAAAGTCCGCTACGGACTCTCTGCGGGGCGCGTGCAATCGCCAGCGCTGCGAATACTCATGGAGCGAGAGCGAGAGATCCGCGCTTTCACTCCGGAAGATTATTTTGTTATCACTGCCAATACCGAAACTCCCCGCAAAGACGCGCTCACCCTTACCTGTGTTGAAGAACCACGACAGGAAAAGGAGGCGCAGCGTATCATCGCCGCAGTTAAAAAAGACGGTCTCACCGTCGCTGAAGTAGGAGAGAGCGAAATGAAGCGCTCGGCCCGCGCACCCTTCACCACCTCGACCCTTCAACAAACCGCTTCTTCGCGTCTCAGCTTCTCCCCGGCACGCACCATGGCTATTGCCCAACGGCTGTACGAAGCCGGGCATATCACATACATGAGAACCGACTCCACCAATCTCGGGGCTCCCGCGCGCGCGGCAATTCTCGGGCAAGTGGAGAAGAAGTTCGGCAAAGAATACGCCGTGCCACACGTTTTCGCGGCAAAGTCCAAAAATGCCCAGGAAGCACACGAGGCCGTCCGCCCAACCCGAATTGTAAAAGAGTCCGCAGGCGCAACCCCCGAGCAGAAAAAGCTCTACGAGCTCATTTGGCGCCGCACCGTCGCTTCACAAATGGCAGACGCGAAGCTACTCAAAACAAAAATTACAGCGGCTACGAAGGATTCGAGCGTGCCCGCATTTGCTGCAAACGGCTCGCGTGTTGTATTTGACGGGTGGCTTAAGGCCGACCCCCAGGCACGCGGCGAGGATGTTGAACTGCCGAAGGTAACTAACAACGAAAAACTAACAACCATCAACGTTACGGCTGAAGCAAAACAAACAACCCCACCGCAACGCTATACCGAAGCCGGGCTCATCAAAGAGCTCGAAAAGCGCGGCATCGGCAGACCCAGTACGTATGCCTCTATCATGAAAACACTTGCGGACCGCGGCTATGTAGAAAAGGAGGGCCGCGCACTTAAACCCACCGACACGGGAGATGTTGTTTCAACTTTTTTGGAGGCGCACTTTCCCACCTACATAAGCGACACCTTTACCGCCGAAATGGAAAACGAGCTGGACGAAATCGCCGAAGGTAAACGTGAATATGTAAAAACGTTGCGCGACTTCTACACCCCGTTTCAAAAGGACGTAAAAATTAAAGATAAGGAGGCAGGAAAAATTACTGACCTGGGTCCCGCCCCAAAAGAGTTTCTCTGCCCCGTGTGTGGAGCGAAGATGGTCTACAAACTCTCCCGCCAAGGCAAGTTTATGAGTTGCTCGCGCTTCCCCAAATGCATCGGGGCACGGACAGAAACAGGCGAAGTGATTTCAAACGAGCCGGCAAAACCAATCGGAGAACACCCAGAAACCAAAGAACCTATTTATGTGCTCTCGGGACGCTTCGGCCCATTTGTACAAATGGGCGAAAGTAAGAAGGGCTCAAAAAAGAAACCGCGCCGCGCGTCTGTCCCCAAAGAAAAAGACCCTGCATCCATAACGCTTGAAGAGGCGCTTAAATATCTTTCGCTCCCCCGCGAGGTCGGGACACATCCAGAGAGCGGAAAAATGATAACCGCTTCAATCGGCCGCTTCGGCCCCTACATCGTGCATGACACCGACTTCCGTTCACTGAAAACTGATGACGTCTATAAAATCGACCTTTCCCGCGCCCTTGAGATATTGAAGGAACCTAAGAAAAAACGTGGATTCGCCCGCAAAGCCAAAAAAGAGTAACTTCCGTTAGAGATTAGCCCAGATTTTAAATTTGGTAATGGGGCGGTGATTTTTTATCTCTAACGGGGTAAACTGGCCTCAATGGCCGATGTGAAGGAAATATTGGACCTCATGGGTACCCTTCCGCCGGAGGATACGGCTCTTATCGAAAAGGCCTACACTTTCGCACAAAAAGCACACGAGGGGCAAAAGCGCTTTTCCGGCGAGCCCTATTTTATACACCCCTTCGAAACCGCCAAAGAGCTCGCAAAGCTGGGGATGGGTACCAAGGTGGTTGTCGCAGGACTACTTCATGACACCATCGAAGACGCAAACATCGCGCCGGAAACTATTGAAAAAGAATTCGGAAAAGAAAAGCGGTTTTTGGTTGAGGGAGTAACCAAGCTTGGACGTTTCAAATATCACGGAGCGGAGCGCCACCGGGAAAGTTTGCGGAAGCTTCTCGTCGCAACTGGCAAAGATGTGCGCGTTCTCATCATCAAACTAATGGACCGTCTGCACAATATGCGAACCTTGAAGTTCGTGCCCGCGCACAAACGTCAGCGCATCGCGCTCGAGACATTGGAGATTTATGCTGCTATCGCGCATCGTCTGGGAATGGGTGTCGTGCGTCGAGAATTGGAAGACTTGGCGTTTGAGTACGCCCACCCGGAGGAATATGTTGCAACCAAAAAACTTTTGACCGAAAAAGCCAAAGAAACTACCGAACGGTTGGAGAAGATGGCGCGCGCCTTGCGCCGGATGCTTGCGGAGCAAGGAGTAAAAAACTTCCAAACCGATTACCGGGTGAAAGGCCTCTGGAGTTTGCGGCAAAAACTTAAACGCAAAGAGGGTGATATCAGCAAAATTTATGACGTGTCGGCACTCCGCGTTGTCGTTCCAACCGTAGAGGAATGTTATAGGGTCCTTGGTATGGTGCACAATCTGTGGCAACCTCTGCCGAACAAAATTAAGGACTACATCGCCTTCCCGAAACCCAACGGCTACCGTTCGCTCCACACGACCGTCTTTACGGGCGATGGCGGAATCGTCGAGGTACAGATACGCACGCCCGAGATGCATCTCGGAGCACAGTTTGGTATTGCCTCGCACGTTGTGTACAAAGAAAAGCCGGGCGGGGGCGACAGAAGACAGTCGAGTTTTGACTGGATAAAGAGCTTGATACCGCGCCTTGGACGTACAAAAGACACGGACATACAAACTGCTTCCGCAGAAAAAAAGGAGACGCGCGCGAAACGCGCGCGGTACGGAGTGCAAACCGTGCCTGAGTGGATAGATGACTTGGGCGAGGAGGCAGATGACCCCGACTTTGAGACAGCCCTCCGGAGCGACATTTTTTCCCACCGGGTGTTTGTGTTTACTCCGAAAGGCGATGTAGTGGACCTGCCACTCAACTCCAGCGCCGTTGATTTTGCTTACGCTATACATTCCGACATCGGGGACCATATTGCGGGAGTAAAAGTAAACAGCAAGCTGGTGCCTCTCAATACCGTTCTTCACAACGGGGATATTGTTGAGATTCAGACAAAGAAGAACGCCTTCCCCACAAAAAAGTGGCTTGATTTTGCAAAAACAACACTTGCCCGCCGCCACATCCGCAACGTTCTCGAGAAAGAAAAGTAAAATTCAGTCCGCCAAGTGTGCGTGGTCGTTCCAAACCCAAAGTGTCCATGGTCGGTCGACCCTATCTTTGTCGTACCGTACAATAGTGAGCCCGGTGTTTATTGTCTCCATTGAAATCGAGATTGTAGTGCTCACTTCAGGAGTAAACGATTTTCCAAATAATGCCCGAGCAATCAAATTGTTTAAAAATAGTCCGTGTGTAACAACCCCGATGTGTTCTTCCGGCCGCTGAACTAAAAAGGCAAGGGCTTTATCAGAGCGTTCTACAATGTCTTCGTAATTTTCTTCGTCAGCTATTCGGTAATCCGATACGCCCCAATTCTTCCAGATAAGCTCAAGGTCCGCGAGAGCTTCAACATCTGCGCGATCCTTGCTCCAATATTTACTGGCAAATTTACATTCAATAAAAAGATCAGAATCTATTGGAGATAATCCTGTTTTTTGAGAGATAGCATCCGCCGTCTGTTTGGCGCGTGTAAAAGTGCTACTAATGAGAGCCTCCAGAGGAAGTCTGCTACACCGTTCTGCCATAAATCGTGCTTGCTCTTGGCCTTTTTGCGTCAGAGGATCAGTCGGACTGCTGAAGTGAAGTTTTTTGGCATTGGTTTCGGTTTCTCCGTGTCGGACAAAATAAATATGCTTCATATCGAAAAACTTTTGGGGTCGAAGGTGTTTTCGTCCGCCACTATTTCTTCTTTCGAGCGATCGTCAAGAGTCGCCGCGCCAACCTCCTCCGAAGCCGCAACTTGGGGAGCAAAAGTCTGGCCGTCCGGGGGACGGAGATCCGAGGACTTTTGCGGAGCGAGTTGCGGCGAAGGCTGCGGCTCCGGTGTAGGATGCTGTGGCTTTTTGGCTATACGTGAAGAGAGCGCGGCAAAGAGTGTTTGCAGATCGTCTTCGTTATAGAAATCGATAGAGAGCTTACCGCCGTTCTCGCGCGACTCAATAGCAACGCGCGTGCCGAGTGCTTCGGTCAACTCCCGCTCCATCGCCAAAATCTCCGGTGCATAGAGATATTCTTTTTTGCGTACGCGGTCAAAGGCAATACGCCGCGCGATACTCTCTGTGTCGCGTACGGTCAATTTCTTCAGCATTATTTCGCGAAAGAGTACCTGCTGTTCTTGTGGCCGGTCAGCAAGCATCAAGAGCGGCCGCGTATGTCCTTCGGCAATTTTGCCCGCCGAGACTGCCTGCTGCATCTCTTCGGGAAGTCCTAGGAGTCGCACGGTGTTTGAGACATACTCGCGGCTCTTCCCCACCTTCTCGGCAATTTGTGCGTGCTTGAAGTTGAAGTCAGATACCAGCCGCGCAAAGGCCTTGGCGCGATCTATAGGGTTTAGATCCTCGCGTTGGAGATTTTCAATAATCGCGAGCTCAAGCTTTACCCGCTCTCCTTCTTCAGCCCCGCGGATAATGACCGGCACCTCGCGCAGACCCGCAAGTTTGCTCGCTCGCAAGCGCCGCTCTCCGGCGATGAGCTCGTACTCAACCGCAAGACCATCCGGCCTCTCTATCTCTTTGCGGGTAACAACAAGCGGCTGCAGGACCCCGTACTGCCGTATGGAGCCCGCGAGCCCTTTTAGTTTCTCCTCATCAAACTCTTTGCGGGGTTGGAAGGGGTTTGGCTGGATTTTGTCTACCTCGACCCAAAAGATAGCGTTATTGATAAACTGCGCCATTAAAGATATTCTAACATGAACAATATGCCGGGGTGGCGGAATTGGTAGACGCACGGGACTCAAAATCCCGCGATCGCAAGGTCATGAGAGTTCGATTCTCTCCCCCGGCACATTTCTTTAAGCGGCTTTCTTTTTTATATAAACGGTGTTATCTTCGTTGCGGATTGAACTCCTAAGTTACAGAGGTGCCCCATGACGATCTGGAACCTAGAATTACGGACCTTTCTGCGGCATATATGGCAGATTGGAGCGATAAAAATCGACATACAAAAGCGGTTCCGGTTGGTGCATCACGACACAGACCCGGATTATCCGCTCTCTCCCATCTTCTTCAACTTTCGTACCACCGATAACCCGAAGTCGGGCCCCTTCACTGAATACGAGGTGAATTTTATCGGTGATCTTTTCTGGCGCTACGCCAAAGAAATGAGGCTTTCCTTCGGCGGAATTGTGGGCGTGCCAAACGGCGGAAAGCCCTTTGCGAAAGCAATGGTCATCGAAGCGTACAAGCAGGATGGAGTCGCCTACCCATTCGTAGATCTGGTAAAGGTTCGCGATGACTTCGGGAAAGAGCATGTCGGCAAGATCATCGATACCGACGATTTCTCCCCCGCCCGGCCTGCACTTGCAGTCGAGGACGCCATAACCAAGGCAACCCGGCTGTTGGAAACGGTGTTTTTCTTTCGAGGCGAGGGGTACCAAATCTACGACGCTTTGGTATTTCTTGACCGGCAAGAAGGCGGCCAAAGACGGCTTTCCGATGTCGGGGTAAATCTCTACTCCATCCTCACCATGGGTATGGTGGTTGAGTTTTACTTCGAGGAAGGGTTCATCAAAGATCCAGAATACCGCGCCATCCGGGAGTATCGGGAGCACGTGCGTAAGTATCAGAAGCAAGTGCGTGCGTAACTGCGGCAACCGAACGATTCGGCTGCCGCTTTTTCTTTTTACATAAACCTTGTAGATTTAAGCGGTGCAAAAACTCCTTCGACAAGCTCAGGGCAAGCAAAAAGTCATAGCGATCGTCGGGCCCACTGCTTCGGGCAAATCAGCGCTCGGCGCGTATCTTGCTAAGAAACTAAGCGGCGAAATTATCTCCGCCGATTCACGGCAGGTGTATAGAGGAATGAGAATAATTTCGCGCGCGGAGCCGGGACACATGGTCGGTGTCATTGACCCGCGCCGCACGTACAGCGCCGGACAATTCGCAAAAGACGCGGGAGGAGTGATAAGGAAAATTATGATATATCATAAAATCCCTATCGTTGTCGGCGGTACGGGGTTTTATACGGAGGCACTGCTCACTACTCCCCTGCCTCAGGTTCCTCCAAATAAAAAACTGCGTGCGCAGCTCGCTAAAAAAACTCAAAAACAACTCCTTTCAATACTCAAAAAACTCGACCGCAAAAGCGCTGCGCGCGTTGACCCGCACAACATTGTCCGGGTTATCCGGGCAATAGAAATTGCAAAAGCGATTGGAAAGATTCCTGCGCTTACGCAAGAAACAGCATATAAGGTTCTCTGGCTTGGCCTTCTGCCCCCAAAAAACTATGAACGCCTGCTCCAAAAAGGCGTTAAAGAGCGACTTACGAAAGGGGTGGCTGCAGAAGCAAAGAAGCTCCGTGCGCAATTGTCGAACAAGCAATTTTTGGCGTTGGGGTTTGAGTTTCAACTCCTTGCACAGTATATAGATAAAAACCTTTCAGAATCTGAATTCACTGAAGCGCTTGTGCGCGGTGAGCGCCAATACGCGAAGCGCCAAATGCGCTGGTTTCATCGCAATAAAAACATCCTCTGGGTTAAAAATAAAAGCGAGGCTCTGCGGCTGGCAAGGAGATTCCTTTCGCGTTAATATATACGCCCTGGGTCTATATCTTCGCCTTCGGCTTGATATAGGACCCTCGCTCGGACAAAATGAAAACAAACTTTCATTTTGCTCCTCACTCGGGCCTATAGTTCAATGGTAGAATGGCCGTCTCCAAAACGGCTGATCCAGGTTCGAATCCTGGTGGGCCCGCAAAAACAAAAAGGCGGCTTTTGAGCCGCCTTTTTGTTTCGTATCACGGACGTGATTAGTTCTTTGTAGGAGGTTTCGGGGGGTCAAAATGCATAGTGTTGGAGTTAGCGGATAATCCGTAAATTCTAGAGTAACCCCCTGCCCCCGCAAGTATCGCTTTCATCCCCGCCCGAACATGGCTCATTACTTGGTCTTTTTGCCCTCTCAACTTTAACAGACCACGAGGAGTGCTCACTGTCAATTATTTCTTACTTTCTTTGTGCATGGTTTGAGCCCTGCACCAATTGCAATATTTTTTGAGTTCGATTTTGCGCTCCACGAGCTTTTTGTTTTTGCTCGACCAGTAGTTCGTGCGCTTGCACTTGCTACAGGCGAGTTTAATCAATCGTTCTTGAGACATGACGAAAGGACTATATCGTATAGAGGAAAAGAAGTAAAGTTAGTTTAGAGCTGTGTCGCTCCGGGGCAAAAGCTGAATCCAAGATTTTTTCCTGCATAGATTTCATTTACCCAGTAAGGAGTGCCTACAACATACCTTAAGAAACACATGTCATTTTTACTTATACCAAGTTTTTGTATTAGCTCAGCTTCTGCTTTGGTGCGAGTATCCCCCAGAGGCTCCTCAAGAAGCGTGACGTTGAAGCTTTGGTCTGATTCAATGTACAAGATGCTATACGAATTATTACTGTTTCCAATATCAACTCCACCGGAGAGATAATAGTGGCCGACGTTGTTGGTGTCTGCAACAGTTGCTGGATCTTTCTTGAAATCTTTTACTGCAATCTGATTACCAGTTACTGTGGTAATCAGCATTCCGTCGGTTATTCTGGGTTGAGTATTGGGAGTTACCCCTCCGGTCATGTCAGGAAGAAATCCTCCATAGTTAGGTGGCGGAGTCGATTGGGGACTTGTGCTTGGCAACCCAAAAAGAAGAAGTAGATAGACTCCGATTCCTCCAACAATCACCACTACGGTCAGTATTATGAGAGTTTTTTGCATACAATGATTATATCAACCCACACTGTGTCGCGGTGTTTCTCCATGCTCCATATCCCTCTTTTTCATATATCCGCTGAGCCATTTCGGTATTGCATTGCACATTTTGAAGCATGGTCCGGCACGTATTGTAGAGTTCCACATTAACAACTCTAGCATTGTAATTCTTTCCCTGAAAAGCGTTAGCACAATTTACTGGCTGTCCTTCATTAAAATTACTACACTGAATAGAGCGTACCGACATATTAACCTGATAAAGGCCGTACGAAAAAGAATACCCGTCGGAGGTTCTGTCTACTCTGCTGCCGAGACTTGCGTTGCACGAACTTTCTCTGCTTGCAATACAAGAAAAGGCATACGATTGGTCCCCCCAGGCGCTCGAAAGGGTGTCAGCCGAACAGTCACCGAGAGCGCTATACGGCGAAAAATAATCAGACCCAGTCAGATAATAATTTGCTTCTTGCCAGTCGTTGGGATCGTTAGGATTCTGACACCAGTATTCGGTCTCGTTTTGTTGGAGTTCGTACCCTTGAGAACAAATGCCTTGAGTGTTTTGTTTAGGACTCGAATACGTGTATTCCGGGTCTTTAACATCTCCGAAGGCGTCATAACATTTATCATCCACAAGAGAGTAGCCCTCTCCGCAACTGGCAATGGGGCCGCCCCCATAGGGTCCCATAAAACCGCTTTCATCAAAAGAGGAAATCTGTTGAGGAGTGGGAGCGCGAGACAAGAATGCTTCTACCCCTAGGTCCAAGACCCGGGTGCCTTCGCAGGTGATAGTAAACCAGCTGTCGTTTTTAAAATATCCGCTTCCACCCATGAGTGCGTGGAGAATGGTGTTGACGACAAGCCAGCCCGAGATTGCGATGAGGAACCCAATAAAGGCGGTTGCGAAGATACCTTTGGCTTTTATAACGTTACCTGGGTTAGCCCCGGAGGTGAAGTAGAGAAACCCCGCGTACCCAACCAAGACGGCGACCAACGGTACCGAGAGTACAATGGCGTAATTGATGATGTTTTGAATGAGCTGACCAAAGGCACACAAATTGCAGGTTGCGTAGCTGGTGCAAGATACGAGACCACCGGCGCTTTGCGCATCGGCAATAAGCGGGAGAACCAGCATCATGAGAGGCGCCAGCGCAAAAAAGAGCAAACCAGCACGAAACTGCATTGCTTTATTGTAGCACCCGATTTTGCACTAGATGCCTAAGTGTTGTATTCTTTGTGGGTATGCGTCGGTGGTAGAGTGGTCAATTACACCACGCTGTAAACGTGGCGCCCTTGCGGCTACGGAGGTTCGAATCCTCCCCGGCGCACCCGCGAGTTTCGCAATCTTCTGAAAAAGTCCCGCCTTTTGGCGGGACTTTTGTTACGCGTTTATTTTCTCTTCGCCAAGGAGTGCCTGGGGTATCTTAACCGCGCGGCCCTTACCGGACTTCCGGACATCAAAGACAAATTCTCCGTTTTTAAAGCCAACCGAAACCGCCCCGCCCGAGAGTACTCCGCGGGAGACCATGAGAGAAGCCACTTTGGTCAAAATTTTGTCCTGAATAAGCCGCCGCAGAGGTCGTGCGCCGTAGTGCGGGTTGTACCCCTCTTTAGACAAATATTCTAATGCTTCAGGTGAGACAACGAGTGCAATGTCTTTTGTCCGCAAGCGCTCCACCACTTCTTTGACCTGGATGCCGACGATTTCTTTGACCGCCTCGGGTGAGAGAATATTAAAAATGATTATTTCGTCAATGCGGTTTAGAAACTCGGGGCGGAAGGAGTCCTTCAGCGATTTCCCCACCCGCTCGCGGGCTTCGCGGTAGTTATCGGCGTCCGTTGAACCCCCAACCGCAAAGCCAAGTTGCTCCATTTTGTCGATATACTGCGCGCCGACATTGGAAGTCATTATAATTATTGCGTTTTTGAAATTGACTTTGCGACCCTTGGCATCAGTCAGGTGTCCGTTATCCAAGACCTGAAGTAATATATTGAAAACCTCCGGATGCGCCTTTTCTATCTCATCAAAAAGAAGTACGGCGTAGGGGCGATGACGCACGAGCTCGGTCAAAGCACCTCCCTCTTCGTGACCAACATAGCCGGGGGGCGCTCCGATTATTTTTGAAACGGAGTGTTTCTCCATGTACTCCGACATATCAACACGGATGAGCGCTTTTTCATCATCAAACATAAATTCTGCGAGCGCTTTCGTAAGCTCGGTTTTTCCTACCCCGCTCGGGCCCAAAAACATAAATGAGGCAATGGGACGGTTGGGGTCGCCTATACCGGCGCGAGAGCGCTTTACTGCGTCTGCGACTTTTTGTACCGCCTCGTTTTGGCCGACCACCCGACGTTTCAGCACCTCTTCAATACGGACAAGTTTTTTGGCTTCTTCTTCGAGCATGCGAGAGACCGGAATACCGGTCCATTTTGAGACAACTGAGGCAATGTCGCTGTCCGTGATTTCTTCTTTGAGCAACCGGCGAGTCGACTGAAGCTTCTTGAGACGTTTTTGTTTTTGTTCAAGCTCGCGCTCGAGCGAGGGTATCTCGCCGTAGCGAATTTCCGCTGCGCGCGAAAGGTCAACAGCGCTTTCAGCCGCGTCGGCTTCAATGCGCAAACTTTCGAGCTCTTTCTTTATGCGTTTGATATCACCCAAAACCTGTTTTTCGTTCTTCCAGCGCATTTCAATTTCACTGGTCTTTTCTTTAAGCTCCGCGACTTCTCGCTCTATTGTTTTGACCCGTGTTTTTGCATTGCGCGAGCCCTTTGTCGGGTGCTCATCAGAT
>MEWX01000014.1:98049-102670 GCA_001775485.1 Candidatus Adlerbacteria bacterium RIFCSPLOWO2_01_FULL_51_16 | reverse complement strand
TTGTCGGGCAAAAACCTGTCGGGTATATAGCGGGCAGAGAGCTCAACCGCCGCGATAATTGAGTCGTCGGTAATCCGCACTCCGTGGAAGAGTTCATATTTTTCTTTGAGCCCGCGCAAAATCGCAACCGCATCATCGGTTGAAGGCTCGTTGACGTAGACCGGCTGGAACCGTCGCTGGAAGGCAGGATCCCGCTCTATGTGGCGTTGATATTCCCGAAGCGTTGTTGCACCGATAACGTGCAAATCCCCGCGGGCGAGTGCCGGCTTCATCATATTGCTCGCGTCCTGCGCGCCCTCGGCAGCCCCCGCGCCGATAACCGTGTGAAGTTCGTCTATAAAAAGAATGACCTTGCCCTCCGAGCGCTCAATCTCTTTCATAATTGCCTTGAGCCGCTCCTCAAACTCGCCACGATATTTGGTTCCCGCAATCAAAGCACCAAGATCAAGTGAAACGAGGTCTTTGTCGCGCAAACTCTCGGGAACGTCGCCAGTTGCAATCCGCGAGGCAAGACCTTCGGCGATTGCGGTCTTGCCCACGCCTGCCTCCCCGATAAGCACAGGATTGTTTTTGGTGCGGCGGGAAAGAATTTGGATAACGCGCTTAATCTCTTCATCTCTGCCGATAACTGGGTCGAGTTTATTTTCGAGCGCCGCTTTAACAAGCGAGCGGGTGTATTTAGGAAGCGCGCGGTATTTCTTCTCCCCGCCTGCGGGTGTTACTTTTGAGGAACGCAGCTCCACAAGGGTCCGGAGTACCGCCTCTCTCCCGATACGGAAGCGGGCCAAAATTTCGCGGGCAGCACCCGGCACATCAAGAATCGCAACAAAGAGATGTTCGGTCGAAACAAACTCGTCGTGGAGCTCCGTTGCTACTTTTGCGCTTCGCTCTAAGACCTGCACCAACTCCGGAGTGAGATAGAGCTGGTAGGAAGGCGAAAGAACGGAGCCGCCGGAGATCCCTTCAAGCGCTTCGAGAGTCGTGTCGGTCAAAAGCACCACATCGGCTTCGAGCTTGTCGAGAACCGAGGTAACCAGCGATTCTTCCTGCAAGAGGAGCGCCGAAAGAAGGTGTACGGGCGAAACCTGGTTTTGGCCGCGCTCGACCGCAAGCTCGTGCGCACGCCGCACGGCCTCTTTTGCTTTTGTGGTGAAGTGGTTGAAGGGAGGCATATGCATGTATATAAACTACTGCAAAGACGGTTAAGGTGCCGGGGAGCTTACGAGGACACTCACGTCGGGGACGCTGTAAAAGTCGCTCCCGTGGACCTGTGAGTCCCCTGTTGTGATACCGATAACCTCGCCAAAGAGATTTATAAGTATGGAACCGGGGGTTGCAGAGGAAACACTTGCCTCAATCATGCCCGAGGAAGAAAGCGAGGCAATGACTCCAACCCCCACGGTGTCGCCGCCAGGGCCCCCGATGCGGATGACCGACTGACCAAGCTTGAGCTTACTTTGCTCCGCAATAGGCGCCGGGGTAACGGTAGAGGTACCGAGCCGCAACTCCACTACCGCAATCGAGTGTGAAGAATCGATAAGCGTCGCGCGGACACGCTCGCCGGACGAGAGTATCGCGTCAAAGTTCTCCGTTCCGTACGCGACGAGCATCGCTCTGTCGGTCAAGACCACACCCTTCCCGTCAACGATGACACCGCGGGCGACCATCTCACCGCCACCACGCTGGGTTATGCGAACGATAGCTTTCTGTGCGGTGGCAATCGATTCTGCCGCGAGATCGTCGTCCCGCACAACAACAGTTTTTTCCACGACGGCCCCAAGATTTTCAGGCACCACTTTTTCAACCGTGCGCTCTACTATTTGGTTGATGGTGCGGGTAACTCCGGCAGGAGCTTGATTGATAAGAGATACGGTTACTATCCCGGTCGCAATCGAGGTAACAAAAGAAATGAGCAATGTGAGGAGGACTATTTGATGTTTGGTCAAGCGCTCGAGGTCCATAAAGTACTTAGACTATAACACATTTCCGTACTTTCGTGCAATATTTGCGAGTGTCTTTGCAACACGGCGTGCATCGGTGGATGTAGCGTCAGGAAGAAGAGTAATCCGGATTGCGGTGTTTGCTAAATTTTTCGGAATGCCAAGTGCCACGATGACGTGCGAGGGTCCTTCCTCCCCAACCGTGCAGGCAGAACGGGTCGAAGCGGCGATACCTTCAGCATCAAGTGCCACAACCGCCATCTCGGCTGAAAGCCCGGGGATTGAAATGTTTAGATTGTTAGCCACTCGGGTATCGCCACTTGGGGGACCATTTAAAATTGCATTCGGTACTAGCCGCCTTACTTCAGACCATAGAAAATCGCGCACTGCGGCAACTTTTTTTACGCGCTCCTCCACCCGCTCCTGCGCTTCTTTAAGTGCGACAGCAAATGCTCCCGCTACGGCTACGTTTTCTGTTCCGCCGCGCAGGCCCCCCTCTTGCTTGCCTCCCCACAAAATCGGCTCGATTCCTGTGCCGCGCTTTACATACAAAGCCCCGACACCTTTGGGGCCCATCATCTTCTGTCCGTCGAGTGTCATAAGATCAATCCCAAGTTTCGGGGCGGCGAGCGGAAGCCACAGCGGTGCCTGACACGCGTCGGTGTGAAAATATAAAGGAAGCGGAGCGACACTCCCCAGAGCGAGGGTAGGACTTGGTCTAGCGGCCCGGAGCACCCGAGCGTGGGGAGTTCCGCGAAGCTTCCTAACATGGCGTATTTCTTTTGCGAATTCTCGAATTGGCTGAATGACACCGACTTCGCTGTTTACCATTTGCACCGAAACAAACACCGTTTTTTTGATTATCGCTTTGTGCAAAGCTTTCGGGTCAACGAACCCTTCCCTATCAACTTTCAAATACGTAACCGAAAGCCCTTCGCTCTTTAGCGCTCGCAAGGGCTCCAACACTGACTGGTGCTCAATCGAGCTTGTAATTGCGTGAAGTTTCCCGTACTTGTGCAACAGCGGCCGCAATACTCCCTGGACGCCCAAATTGTTTGCTTCGGTGCCGCTGGAAGTAAAAACGATTTCATCCGCATGAGCGCTAAGGGCGCCTGCGGTTGTCTTGCGCGCCCGTTCAAGTTCGTGTTTTGCATCGAGCGCTTCGCGGTGGAGCGCGCCCGGATTGCCAAAAAGCGGGAGTAACCGCAAGAGCTCGCGCTCTGCACTTCTGGAGAGTGGAGTTGCCGCCGCTGCATCGGCGTATAGACGTTTCTTCCAAAATCCCATGTTCCTAATATATACTGTTGTGCATGTCATTTGTATCTCTCGGACCGATTGTTGCCAAACTCGCGTGGTGGCTTGCGCTCGCGGCACCTTACGTAGCGGTAGGAGCGCTTGTAGTTTCAATCATCGCGGTCGCATACGCGATCGCACTAAAATGGCGCTTCAAACGCTTGGCCTTGGGCAGAAACGGCTCAATTGAGGAATCGGTTTCTATTCTTGCTCGCGACATGAAGGAGATAAAAAAATTCCGCTCCGAGCTTGAGACCTACCTCAAGGTCGCCGAAACCCGACTTCAGGGAACTGTTTCGGGTGTTGGGGTCGTGCGCTTCAACCCCTTTTCCGGCGACGGCTCCGGCGGTAACCAAAGTTTTGCCGCGGCGTTTCTTGATGAAGGGGGCAACGGCGTGGTATTCTCATCCCTCTACGCCCGCGACAGAGTGGGGCTTTACGCAAAGCCGATAGAAAAAGGCATCTCCTCCTACGAGCTCACCGGCGAAGAAAAGGAGGCCATCGCGCAGGCGAAGCAATCAATTGCAAACCGCAAGAAAAAATAGACATGACCGATCTAAAACCGATAGCGGGGGCACGGCCCCCGATAGTTGCAATAGTGGGACATATCGACCACGGCAAATCGACCCTGCTTGACTACATACGGCGCACCAACATTGTCGCGGGTGAAGCCGGCAGTATCACCCAACATCTCTCTGCTTATGAGGCCGTACATAAAGGAGCGGGCGGTGAGCGGAAGATTACCTTCCTTGACACACCGGGACACGAAGCATTCCGCTCCATGCGTTCGCGCGGGCTCGAAGTCGCCGATGTCGCGATACTGGTAGTATCGGCAGAAGAGGGAGTAAAACCACAAACCATCGAGGCACTCAAATTGATCGAGGGGGTTAAGATCCCCTACATTGTGGCGCTCACCAAAATCGACAAGCCGGGCGCTAACCTCGAGCGTGCAAAGGCCTCGCTCCTTGAGCGAGGAATATATTTGGAAGGTATGGGCGGCGAGGTGCCCTATGTTGCGCTTTCAAGTAAAACCGGAGAAGGAGTACCCGAACTGTTGGATTTGATTCTCCTTGCGGCAGATTTGGAAGGGCTCTCCGCGGACCCCGAAAAACCGGGTGAGGGTGTCGTCATAGAAGCGCACGTTGATAACCGCCGCGGGACAAGCGCAACGCTCATTGTTGAGGATGGGAGTATTGAGAGCGGAGAGTACATCGTTGTCGGCGAGGCGCTAGCCCCCGTGCGTATTATGGAAAACTTTTTGGGGAAACCCCTACGCAAGGCCTCCCCCGGAACGCCCGTTCAGATCGTGGGGTTCTCCGCGCTCCCCCTAGTCGGAACGCGTTTTAAAACAGTTGAAACAAAAAAAGAAGCGGAGGAAGAAGCGCGAG
>MEWX01000014.1:90012-98041 GCA_001775485.1 Candidatus Adlerbacteria bacterium RIFCSPLOWO2_01_FULL_51_16 | reverse complement strand
GCACAGGCGAGCCGCGCCCCCATCCCCACCCCCGTCAAAAAAGAGGAAGGGGAAGAGGAAGCGGAGGAAAAACTGCATATCATTTTACCCATCGTCATCAAAACAGATGTTGCGGGGACCGGCGAAGCGGTCGTACACGAGCTTCAAAAAATCCCTGTGGACGAGCGGATGGAGGTGCGCGTTGTGTCGCGCGGAGTCGGAGCTATAAACGAAAGCGATGTCAAACTCGCCGAGGGCGATAAAACACAAGGGTTGGTCGTCGGCTTTAACGTCAAAGTAGAGCGGGAGGCGCGAGAAGCCGGAGAGCGGCTCGGTGTTTCGTTTGAGACATTTGACGTGATTTATAAACTTGCGGAGTGGCTCAGGGGGGAGATAGAGAAGCGCAAGCCAAAAGAGCGAGTGGAGGAGCGAACGGGTTTTGCACGCATTGTTAAACTCTTCAACGCCTCAAAAGGTAGGGTGGTGCTCGGCGGCAAAGTTGAGGAAGGAGAGCTGCGTCAAGGAGAGGAGGTAAAAATTATGCGGCGGGATCTGGAGATCGGACGCGGTGAAATTGTGTCTCTGCAAGCAGGTAAAACTCCGGTCAAAAAAATAGAAGCCGGCTCGGAGTTTGGGGCGATGATAAAAACAGCGGCTGACCCCGCCCCTGGAGACAAACTGGAAGCATTCGCTATAGTATATAAATAAGCGAAACAAAAATCCTTTGTGTAGGAGTAGGGCTCCCGTTACTCTGCGAAGCAAAGGATCTTGTGAAGCTAAACTAAACATGCGTGAACGACGACAGGAAGCATTGCGCGAGGCCGCAGCGGAGTTTCTCTCCCGCGAGGCCTCGCGGCAATCGCTCATCACCGTCACCCGAGCAGAGCTCAACGAGGACGGAAAGCGAGTCAACATTTTTATAACCGTCTACCCGGACTCGGCGGAGAAATCCGCGCTCGGGTTTGCCAACCGGCATCGGCGGGAGTTTGCTGACTTTTTTGCGTCACGGGTGCGCGGTACTTCAGCACCCCACACAACCTTTGTCATCGACAAAGGAGAAAAGAACCGACAGCGTCTAGATGAATTATCCTAGAGGCCACGGCGGGAATCGGTCACAGGTTCCCGTCTGAGGACGGGCCCCGCGACCCCGCCTCGCTGTCGCTTACGCGACATGCTCCGGCTTGCGATTCCCGATGCAGAGTATGCAGATACTCTGCTCCAAAAGCTTGAGGCCACGGCGGGAATCGCACCCGCGTATAAAGGTTTTGCAGACCTTTGCCTTACTACTTGGCGACGTGGCCGTGTTCATCAATCTACCATTTGTGGTAGAAATAGAAAACGCCGGGGTGATGGAATTGGTAGACATACGGGACTTAAAATCCCGAGAGCCGTTAAACGCTCGTGTGGGTTCGACCCCCACCCCCGGCACCAGATGAATTTTTTATACGGAAACATAGTTACCCCTCCTGTGGGGTTTGCTCCGCCACAAGCTTGGCCGGAGTACGGCGCGGTCAGCGACCCACCGGCAATATGCTGGCGGGAAGAGGTCGGGAGTCCGGAATCTCCCGGCACCCGTTGGAGTTTGTGGCCGATTGTGTTTGAAGAATATATAGGAGACACAGAGCCCGACCTCGTGCAGTCGAAAAAAGGCGCTCTTGCCTACAATCGCATCGTGCGATGGAAGCGTATTTTACGTGGTGATGCGCCACGCGGATGGAGAGCCTTTTCAAAAAAAACATGGGCGGTTGACGGCTTCTTTCCTCTTCCTGAAAACGGCGAATATCTTCCCTTTTGGAAAAAAAACGCGCGGCGCGACCTTGGCATATGGAAAAAACAGTTTTCAGAACAGACACATACCATAGAACCCATAACGCTTGCAGAATATGCCGAAGCGTACAGACGAAGTATCATTGCGCGAAAAGTGAACCAAGACCGCCTGCACGATCTTATCCGTAAACTGGAGCTCCCCATCGTTCAAAAAAATACCGTTTTGTGGGGTGTTAAAAATATCCAAACCAAAGAAATAGTCGCGGGCACTGCCATCATCCACTCCCCCACTTTTAAAAGCTCAACACACTACGCGCCCTTCATTACTCCGGAGGGAGCAAAAGTATACGCCGCGACCGCGCTTATGGACCACTGGTTTGCGGAAGGAGTGCGTCGCAAAGAAAAATTTTTAGTAACCGCAAACTTTTGGTATCAAGGGCAACCAAAGAGCTGGAAAGGGTTTTCCGAGTTCAAGTCACATTTCGGCTGGCAGTATGCCGCATACCCGCCAATCCTCGTGCGCATAGTAGGAGGAAAATTTTTCTAATATGTGGCTTTTTGAGCGGCAGTATCGCTCCTCGGAAAAAAATGGTCCACTAACTATACGCCGCAGGTTTGGCCG
Organism: Candidatus Adlerbacteria bacterium RIFCSPLOWO2_01_FULL_51_16; assembly: GCA_001775485.1. Classification (GTDB taxonomy): domain Bacteria; phylum Patescibacteriota; class Minisyncoccia; order Phycocordibacterales; family SBAW01; genus GWA1-54-10. Next base: position 95,673 of record MEWX01000014.1, on the reverse strand, counting down.
CTGGCAGGTGTGTGCCAAAGGATATCAACAAAGCGGGGAGCGGCTCAATGCAATATGGCGCGATGCATTCAAGCGTGTCAGAGAGGATGTCGTGGCAAAGCCCAAAGCCCTCCTCTTGGGACTCGGAGCAGGAGGAATAGTAAAAGAACTGCATAAGGCCTTCGCAGGAGCCCTGGTGAAGGCGGTTGAGTATGATGCGACAATGATTGCGCTTGCGAAAGAACTCAACACATACGCACCACATCCTGCGCCGGAGATTATATATGCCGACGCTCTTCAGGTAGTACCAAACTTGCGTGAACAGTTTGACCTCATCGTGGTAGATATATTCTCCGGCAATGAGCCGTCGCCACTCCTGGCCGATAAAATATTTCTTGCCGCACTTAAAGAAAAACTTGCACAAAAGGGAGTGCTACTTGTGAACGTCTGCAGTAATACTCACTTCCTTGAGGAAGTACAAAAATTCTTCCCTGTCTCGCAACGCTGGCAGTACAAACTCAACACGCTTGGTGCTTTTCGTCTTTCCTTGTAAAATCTCTTTGTTCGCAAGCGCCGCCCATAGCTCAGTTGGTAGAGCTGCTCCCTCTTAAGGAGAAGGTCCCAGGTTCGAATCCTGGTGGGCGGACAAACGACACGAATATCCCGCCTGCGCGGGATTTTGTGCGTTTGGCCGAGGCACAGCGATGTTTTGCACTGGCAAAACCGCGAGCCGGGGATGAAAAGTAAACTGCTTTGCTTTTCATCCGGTGCCATAGGCAAGTGCCAATGCCGTCTTAGCGGCAGGCGCTAGGTGGGCGCGACCGAGGTGAGCGACGGCGAACCGAGAGTTGTGACGACCAGTTACAGAGATGTATACTAATCAGTGCTATGGACGAACACGACTACAAAAGATTCTCTCTTTGGCGCACGTGGGATATCCCCCACTACTACGGCGATTATGTGCGGCAATGCTTCATCGCGGCGGCCGCTATCTCACTTTTAACAATACCCATGTGGGGCGACCTCTTGCCTTTCGGCACACTTGTTCAGGTTGGGAGCGCTGTAGTGCTGGTCTTGCTCGCCGGGCTCACAAACCCGCACGGGAGAGTAGTTCTTTTCCTCGACGCGACAGCCGCAGGTCTGGGACTCATCTTCATTGAAGCTGCGGCGATAAACTTTTATCAAACACAATCGTTTATGCTCTTTGCTGCGCGGGAGGCGGTCGCACTCTTGCTACTACTTGCGTTTTACTTTAGCGTAAAGACCGTGCGTGCAATGTCGATGCGCCAGGTGGGACATCCCTTCCGCGTCGGCGAGTTCGACGAGAAAGATAACGAAAAATAATTGTGCGCCCTCGTGGCGGAATTGGTAGACGCGCGTGGCTTAGGACCACGTCTCGCAAGAGGTAGAGGTTCGAGTCCTCTCGAGGGCACAAAGTGTGCGGGGCACAGTTTGTGAGCCGCGGGCACGACGGTGCCGAGGCGAGGTCGCGAAAATCTTCAGCAGAAGATTATTTGTGACCAAAGTATACGGGGCGGGAAATCTCCTTGTAAAACAAGGAGATTTTCTATTGACATTTGGCCACATAGTATGATATAATACATGGCGGATGCAGCGGCAATCCCGCCGCAACAAATTCACTGTAAACACAGAGGTGAAACATGCCCGCCAAGCCGATTACCTGGCGCCAGTACGCGCGCAAGGAACTTCAGAAGGAGCGAAATCGCCTCTTCAAGCTTGTCGTTGACGACAGAGACGCGGCAAGCAGAAAAAGAGACGATCCTAAAAAAGGAACTCTCGAGAGACGGATCGAGGCCGAAATAGCGACCGACAAAACCTACCTTATCCATCCGGAAAGGTATTGGGCAGTGGTGATTCTCTATCTCACCGTTCAGGTCGATATAGCCCTGCGTGTGTGGGGACTTTCCGAAAGGTTATCGTGGGTCGTTTCTCCCATGGAGGGATTCCCGGTGAATGTGGGGCTTGCGGTGCTTCTCCTGCAGGGAGTGCATTTCATTGCCTCGCTGAAGATCGTCAACGTCGACGATCTTGCCGGTATCGATTTCTTCGGCCGACCCTGGTACACGCCAAGGTCGGGACTCTATCTTGTCCCGTTTCTCTTGCTCAGGCTCGTGACGGCAACTCGAAACTATCGGGACGTCCGTTATCCGGGACCTCCGGACAAAATACATCGAGTCAGTCAAAAGAAGCAGGAAGAAAATCCTGAGGGCGACGCCCCACCTGCAGACAAGGTTCGTCCAATCTTTGTAACAACTGGTGAACCGAGGATGTTCACCAATGAAGAGCGCAAGGAACGGGAGGACAGAAAAAGTAATCCTCTCGACGAGCAGGCGAACATCGAAATCGCCTACTTCCTACGGTCCCGCGTGAATGCGGATTACGGAGGAATATTCCGAATCATACGGAATATCGGATTGCGCACAGGAGGAAACATTGATGAAAAAATCGATGATCTCCTGCGAGAACAAAGTGAGCGCGACATCAAAGGTATCCTGACCAAACACACCCCAGCGACCATCATCGAAAACTGGGAGCTGATCAACGAAGTGTTCAGCCTCAAGATCCAGGAATCTGTGATGCGCCTCGGTATTCACATTGACCGCCGAGGCGTCGGTCTCGACGACTTAAATCCAAGTCGAGAAACGAACCTTGCGCAGGCGGAAGCAATTCGAGAAGAATTCCGTCGGCGACAAGCTATCACCAAAGCCCAAGGCGCAGCTGAAGGAAAATTCCTCGATCTCCAAGCAACTGCGCGGGGATACGGGGAAATAAAGGAAAAGCTGGGCGTGAGTGGAGAAACGGTCGTCGCATCCGAAACCGCCAAGACGGCGCTCGGAGAGAGGGCTGACACTCTCGTACTCGGCACAGGTGGCATAGAGCAACTCTTCGGCATAGTGAAAGCTGGCCAAGGGATGCTTGAAAGAAACAAGCCTGCGCCTCCTGCCCCCGCAGCCGCAGAAAAACAGGGAGCTGACCGATGACCGGAGGATACGGAGGAGCCATCATTCTTGCTCTGTTGATCGCAGGAATCTTCGGCGCCATTCATCTATTTCGAAATGGTGGAGCGAGAGTGCCCACCCTTCCGACTAGCTGGATGGGGGCGATACCGGCGAGTACAACAACCTTCGTCAAAGACCATTGGGCGCGGCTGGTTATACCGGTCGCGGCCATTGGCTTCGCCTTGCTTGCTTTCAATGCGATCTTCCCCCGGTGGGCGGAAGCATACGCAACGATCGGCGGACCGGTAAGCTACCTGCTCTTCGGGATGATCCTTGTCGGGATCATCTCGGCAGCCGGCCTAAAGAAGACCTCACATGCCCTTGGTTCCGTTCTTGGGGCGGTGATGGTCGGGTTTCTAGTCGTTGCTCTCTTCTACGTGCCGTCGTGCGTTAAAGGCGACACGGTCTGCGAGAAGGAAGTCGCGGCGCAGGAGCAAAAGAAGCTCCAGGATGAGGCCAAGCGGGAGGAGAATCTACACCTTGCCGCTTTGGCCTCAGCTCCAAAAGGCACTTCCGAGCTCTGTCCGGGGGGGGCAATCCCCTTCTGGCCAACGCAAGAATATCTCAAGATCAATTCGGCGGACTGCCGAGTACTCTTGCGGGTCAAGAGCGGCAAGGTCAAGGTCAAGGGCTACAAGAAAGACCCTGCTTCCAAGAAACTGAGGAGTGTCGAACACCCAACGGCAATTGGACCTGCAGGAGGGTACGTCGACCTCATCATCACGGAAATCCGTGCGGTCAAAGGCGAAGAGCCCGAGATCCTCTACGGCCTCTGTGATCAGACCACTGCTTCCTATGAGGTGGACTGGAGTTGCAGACCTCTCGCCCTGATGAAAGTTCTTCGGGCACAACAGTGAGTGCAAACACGGGCGGCGCTACCAAGCGCCGCCCTTTTTCTTCCCGACGCTTTGGTCGGGGTTTCTTTTTTACAAACTCGGCACCTGCGCACCCACTGTCCGTGCGATGACCTGCAGTATCCCCCACGCGGAGGCCATGATAAACATGCCCAAAACTCCCCACAACATGTGTTGCTTACCGGCTTTTTGGTCTCCACCGGTGTTGAGCGCGTAGAGAAACTCAACGAGTCCAAAAATAAACACCAAAAGCCCCGCGGAGAACAGGAAGAGTATAAGCGGGTTGATTACAAGCGACGTGAGCTTCGCCGCGAACGCCTTAGAGTCCAAACCTCCCATTATTAAAAGAAGCCACCACCGCCGCCGCTAGAACCAGAGTTAGAACCGGGCTGCATTGGTACGAATGGGGTGGTACCTATCTGGTCCGGCCCTATATTCAAGGCATTTTGCGCAAGTCGCACTATGCCCCACACCGAGACCATTACGAAGAGTGATACAAGCCCTGCGAGCATTACCTTTCTCCCCTGGGCGCTGTTCTTCCCTCCGCTCCAGATGTACATAACAAGGCCCCAAAAGAAGACGACGAGCGCCGCCGCGATGAGCACGGGGACGAGCATGTTAAGTATCTGCCCGACCGAAACAACGAGGTTTTTGATAGGAGCCAAATTCCCCGATGAGGATTGCGCAAACGCGACAAACGGCAATGCGTACAAAAAGGCGATAGCGGATGATTTTTTCATATACATAGTTATTTTAATACCCCTCAATTGTAACAGGTAGGCGGGAGGAACAAGAAGCGCTTGTGGATATGTTCTTTTACATCGGCTGCGTGTAGTAAGGGGCAGAGTATGGGGTAGTATTTTGTACACCACTGCCACCTACAGGGATTTGCGGAACATTGGTTTGGGCATTTGGGTCGACACTAAGAGCTGTTTGCATGAGCCGCACGATGCCCCACACCGAGACCATCACAAACAATGCAATAAGGCCTGAAACCATAATTTTGCGGCCCTTAGCGGTGTCCTTACCACCGCCGCGTACATAGTTAACCAAACCCCAAAAGAAGACAATAACCGCCGCCGCGATGAGGATGGGGATAATCATGTTGAGCAGATCCCCCGCTCCCTTCAAGATGCTTTTAAGTGGCTCGATGTTTATCATAGAAGTATTGTAGCGCTATTAAAAAAGAAATACGCTCCGCAATATCCGCAAGATGCCCCATATAGACATAAGCAAAAAGAGCGCGACCAAGCCCCACAAGAGCGCCTCCCGACTCTGCTTCTGGTCCTTCTCGGTAGCGGTGGTGATGTAGCGCACCCCCGCCCACATAAAAAGGACAAGCGCCGCGGCCGCCAAGACCTGCACGCCGACGTTGATGAGGTCGACTGCTTGGCCGACAAGCGACGCAAAGGTGATGCCCGAAGAAGAATTGAGCATAGGTTATTAAAACGGAGAGTTGCTTCCCTGCAGGCCTTTTATCGTGTTCCACACGACGTTCGCTATAGACCACGCGGCGAGGAATATGCCGATGCCGATGATTGTCCAAAGAAAGTTGTTACGTGCCTGCTTGAGCTCCTCGGGCTTACCCTGTGCCCAGACAAACTTAAAGCCCGCCCATACGATAAAGAGAACCGCGATAGAAACGCCGATGGGGAGGAGCGCATCAAAAAGTTTTTTAATGAGTGTCGGAAAATCTTTGATATTGCCGAGTGGGTTTTGAATGGTGACCGCATTTGCATTAGGAGAAAACTGGCCGGTATTCGGAGGCGGTTGTACTTGTTGACCTGCGTTGGGAAGTGTTCCGTCAG